>JBOGXY010000078.1:0-15533 GCA_050696495.1 Solirubrobacteraceae bacterium | reverse complement strand
CTCAACCGCGCATCGCCGGGAACAACACGACCTCGCGAATCGAGGAGCGGCCCGTCAGCAGCATCACCAGGCGGTCGATGCCGACACCGACGCCGCCCGTCGGGGGCATGCCCAGCTCCAACGATTCAAGAAAGAGCTCGTCGTGGGGCTGGGTCTCTTGCTCGCCGGCCAACGCCAAGCGCTGTTGGGCCTCGAAGCGCGCGCGTTGCTCGTCGGGGTCGGTCAACTCGCTGAAGGCGTTGGCGATCTCCATGCCGCCCGCGAACGCCTCCCAGCGCTCGGCCAGGCGCTCGTCCTCGCGGTGGGTACGGGCAAACGGGGAGAGCTCGATCGGGTAGTCGAGCACGAACGTCGGCTGGTTGAGCGTCGGCTCGACGTGCTTTGAGAGCAGGCCGTCGGCCAGCGCCGGCCAGCTGAGACCCTCCGTGGGCATCTGAAGACCCCGCTCGGCGATCGCCCTCGCGAGCGACGGTGCGTCGCGGTGGGCGAGCAGGTCGATTCCCGTCGCCTCCGCCACCGCCTCGACGAAGCGGAGGCGCCGCCACGGCGGCTTGAAGTCAAGCTCACCCTCATATCCGGCGGCTGCCGCCACGCTCGCGACCATCTGCTCCAGGCGTGCCGCCTCGTCGGTGTAGTCGGCATAGGCCTCGTAGAACTCGACCATCGTGAACTCTGGGTTGTGCTTGGTGGAGAGGCCCTCGTTGCGGAAGTCCTTGCCCAACTCGTAGACGCGCTCAAGACCGCCGACTATCAGGCGCTTTAGATACAACTCGGTGGCGATGCGCAGATAGAGCTGGCGATCGAGCGCGTTGTGATGCGTCGTGAACGGACGCGCCAGGGCGCCGCCGTAGATCGGCTGAAGGACCGGCGTCTCGACCTCCAGGAAGCCCTCGCCGTCGAGATAGGCGCGCACGGCCGAGACGATTTTGGCGCGCGTGGCGAAAAGAGCGCGTGCGTCCTCACTCGAGATCAGGTCAAGCTCGCGGCGGCGCTGGCGCGTCTCGGTGTCGGTCAGGCCCGCGTGCTTGTCCGGCGGCGGGCGCAACGCCTTGCCGAGGATCTCAAAGGAGTCCACACGCAGCGTCAGCTCCCCATGGCGGGACCGCAGCGGAGCGCCGTCGACGCCGATCAAATCGCCCAGGTCGAGCGAGAGCAGTCGCTTGAACGCTGCCTCATCCAGCACATCGGCGCGCGCGTGCAGTTGGATCCTGCCGCTGCGATCGACCAGGTCGAGGAATGCGGCCTTGCCGGCGCCACGGCGGGCGGCGATGCGCCCGGCGATGCGATGCGGGGTGTCGGTCTCCTCGCCTGTCTGCAGGTGCTCGTAGGCGGCGCGCACCGTCGCGATCGGCTCGACGCCGGGAAACGAGTACGGACCGATCTCGGCGCCCTCTGAGCGCAAGCCCTCGGCCTTTGCGCGCCGCTCGGCGATCAGCTCGGCCAAGCCGTGCGCCGCATGGCGCTCGCCGTCGCCCGTCGCTTCGGCCGGCGCCTCAGAGCCACTTGCTACCTCGGCGGGGTCGGCCCGCTCGCCCTCGCTCATAAGCGAGAGCCTATTTGAGGCCGACGTCGATCTTCGTGATCTTCAGCTTGCGCGCCGGGCCGCGGGGGACCTGGACGGCCACCACATCGCCTTTTTTGTGGCCGATCAGCGCACGGCCCACGGGCGACTCGTTGGAGAGCTTTGCCTCTTCAGGGTTGGCCTCTGAGGAGCCGACGATCGTGTACTTGACCGACTTGCCCGTCTTCTCGTCCTTGACGTGCACGATCGAGCCAACGCCCACGACGTCGGTTGAGATCTCCTTGGAGTCGATCACGCTGGCCATCCGCAGCTTCTCCTGCAGCGTTGCGATCCTCGCCTCGAGCATCGCCTGCTCGTTCTTGGCATCGTCGTACTCGGAGTTCTCGGAGATGTCCCCGAACTCGCGCGCCTCCTTAATCCGCTGCGCCACCTCGCGGCGCTTGGTCGTCGAGAGCAGCTCAAGCTCGTCCTTGAGCTTCTCCAAGCCTTCTGGGGTGAGGATGACTTCCTTCGGCATATGGCGAGTGGGGGTCCTGGTTGAAGGGGGCTCGGACAACAAAAACCCGCCTGAAAGCGGGAGTTTTGCCAGACGTTCAGGCGGCGGCGAGCGCAGCAGTATAGCGAGCGTCATCCAGGGTCGGGGCTTTCTGCAACGACTCCCCCAGCTCCTTGGCGAGCGGCCGCTCGAGACCGAGTTGAGCGACATACCACGGGTAGAACTTGCGCAGATATCGCCCGGCCCGGACCACGCCCAAATGCTCGACCGCGCGATCGACGATCCAGTCGAGCTCGGTCAGCACCTCGGCACGCGACGTTTGAGCGTCGCGCTCGCGCAATCCGAGCAACTGTGAGAAAAGCCACGGGTTGCCGAGCGAGCCGCGCGCGAGCATCACCGCTGTCGCGCCCGTGTACTGGAAGGCCGCGAGCGTCGCCTCGGCGTCGTGCAGGCCGCCGGTAAGGATCACGGGGGCGTCGAGCGTCCGTGCCAGCCGCTCCGCCAGCTCGTAGTCGGGGACGCCTTTGTGATGGACGGCGGCGGAGCGCGGGTGAAAAGCGATCGCCGCGGCGCCACCCTCATCCACAAGCCGGTGCGCAAGCGCGAAGCCGCTCTCCTCGCCTGGACGGCGGCCGGAGCGCAGCTTGACCGTCACCGGCAGCCCGCTGCCCTCGCGCGCCGCGCGCGCTACCGCGACCGCCGTGTCGGGATCGTCGAGAAGCGCGGCGCCCGAGCCGGTCTTACACACCTTTGGCACCGGACACCCCATGTTCAGGTCGATCGCATCGGCGCCCGCTCGCGCCACCTCACGGGCGGCGAGGCGCATGATCTCCGGGTCCTGGCCGAACAGCTGGATGGAGACGATCCCGCCCCGCTCGCGCTCGCGCTCGTCGATCCGCAGCATCTCTACGCAGGTGCGCTCGTTGCCATGGAAGATCGCGTGCGAGGAGACCATCTCAGAGACCGCCATACCGGCCCCGTAGCGTTTTGCCTGCAGCCGCACGAACCAGTTGCCGATGCCGGCCAGCGGAGCGAGCACGACGCGGTTGGGGACCCTCAGCGGGCCGAGTTGCCAGGGGTCGGTCAGGTCGGGCATGAGCCCATTGTGGCCTACCCGACGTTCATCTCATGGATCAAGCGCAAACCGGTGAGCGTGAGCAGGTCATCGACCTCCTCTAGCTCCTCGGTAAACGGCACCACCAGGCTTGAGAGGCCACCGGTCGCCACCACGCTCGCGGGCGCGCCAAGCTCGTCGTAGATGCGTCGCAGGATCGCGTCGATCGCACCCGCGTAGCCGAACACCACGCCCGAGCGGATCGCATCGATCGTGTTCTTGGCGATCACGGTCTTCGGCGCGGCCAACTCAACCTTGGGCAGACGTGCGCCACGCTCGGTCAAGGCGTCGAGTGAGACCTCGATGCCGGTCATCAGCGAACCGCCTATGTACTCACCGTCGGCGGAGACGACGTCAAATGTGGTGGCCGTGCCGAAGTCGACGCATACCGCCGGTCCGCCGCCGAAGCGCTCTCGCAGCGCGACCGCGTTGACCAGGCGATCGGCGCCGATCTCGCGCGGATTGTCGTAGCGGATCGCCATGCCCGTCTTCAGGCCGGGACCGACCACGAGCATCTCATGGCCGAGATAGCGGCCCGCCGTCGCCGCCCATTCTGGCTCCAGGTGCGGGACCGTCGAGGAGACGATCGAGCCCGACAGGTCGGCGAACGAAAGCCCGCGCAGCTCCAACAGATTGCCGAGCGCCGCGCCCAGCTGATCGGATGTCGAATCGCGCACCGTGGCAAAGCGCCAATGCTCGACGAGCTCCTCGCCGCGGAAGGTTCCGAAGTGCGTCTGAGTGTTACCGACGTCGACTACGAGCAGCATCGGGGGGGATTATTGCCGAGCTCCTCGTGGGGCGACTGGCCGGCGAGCCAGTCAGGACGCACGCGGCGCGCGATCGGCTTATGCTCCGTGGCGTGAAGGTCAAGCTCTACGCGCTGCCCGGGTCTCACCCCTGTGCCGCGGTCGAGGTGGCGATGCGACTGAAGTCGATCGACTACCAGCGCATCGACCTGCTGCCGCTCGCCCAGATCGCGGTCGGACCGCTGCTCTACGGCGGCACCACCGTTCCGGGCGTACGCATCGACGGCGAGCGACTGGCCGGTTCGCGCACGATCATGCGCAAGCTCGATGTCCTGGTGCCCGACCCGTCGCTGCTGCCTCCGCCGTCGGATGCGGTCGCGCGCGCACGCGTACTGGAGGCCGAGCGTTGGGGCGATGAGGTGCTTCAAAGCGTGCCGCGGCGCCTGCTCGACGCGGCTTTCCTACGCGACCCCGCCTGCATGGAGAGCTACGCCGGCGACACGAAGATGCCGCTGCCGCGACCGATGCTGCGACCGGCGCTGCCACTGACGGCCAAGCTGATGGCCAAGCGCAACAAGGCCGATGACGAGAAAGCGCGCGCGGACATCGCGGCGCTACCGGCCCAATTGGACCACATCGACGCTTGGATCTCAGACGGCGTGCTCGGCGGCGAGCAGCCCAATGCCGCGGACCTTCAGATCGGCAGCTCGATTCGCCTGCTGATGACCCTCGGCGACATCCGTCCGCTGATCGAAGGCCACGCCTGCCAGGCGCTCACGCGCTGGTGGTCACAGCCGCAGGCCGGAGAAGCCCCGGCCGGGACACTCCCCGCCGAGTGGCTGCCCGCTCAGGCCGCGGCTGCCTGAGCCTCTCTCACCTCAACGTCGCAGCCTCAGCGTGCGCGTCAGCCGGACGATCGCTCCTTCCTTGGGAGTCAAGCTGATCTTGGCGCTCAACGCCAGCCGGCCGTGACGGCGCAGAGCAGCGGTGGCTTTCGCTGAGCGCAGCGACACCGCGAAGGAGACCGTCCCGCCAGGCGCGGAGGCTCGCACGAACCGACCTACCACGACGGGCTTGGAGCCGTGTCCACCAAGCTCGGCCGCCTTGGCCAGCAGATCGACCTCCAGACGGCCGCCGGCGCCGGGCAGTCCGATATCGAGCGAGCCTCGTACCGAAGAGCCGCGCCCGCTGAGCTTGAGCGAGCCGGGGATCACGGCCGGACCGAAGGACACCGGCTTTTCCTGTGTTGGAGGGGTGATCAGGGGGACCGTCGGCTCCGGGCCGCTCGGCCCGGGCGAAGGCGCAGGCGAGGGTTCAGAGGGCGGAGGTTCTTTCGGTGGCGTTGAGACGGTCGTAAACGTGCCGGTCACTTCAGATTGCCCCGTACCGTTTTCGGCAACCAGTCGATAGCTGTATTCGTGTCCGGCAAGCAGCCCGCTGACCGGGGCCGACACGGAGTGAACGGCGCTGTCGGCAGGCAGTGTGACCGGCGTCAGCGCGACGAGTTCGTTTTCGCTCGGCCCGTATTCGAAGAGATATTTCGTCGCTTCTCCCTCTGGGTCGACGGTGCCTTTGAGCGTCGCCGATGTTTCGCTCACGGCACTCGGCTGGCTCCCTTTCAGAACGGGCGCAAGCGGCGCGAGCGTTTTCAGTTCGAGCTGCGAGCCGTCCACAGGCGTGTGAGCTTCCCCGTAGAGGATCACCAGCCGGACCTGGTAGGTACTCGCGGCGGCCAGTCCGCTCACCGTCGCCGATACCGCATGGCCCGCGAAGTCTTCAGCGCCGAGGGCAAGCGTCGACGTCGAATGTTCGGAGACGGACGCGGCGCCATATTCGAAGCGATATTCGGTGGCGTTTCCTTCCGGCTTGATCGAGCCGTGCAGGGTCGCGCCGGTCTGAGTGGCTTCACCGGGTGCTTCGGTGCTGGCTTCCGGAGTCCCAAGCACATCGACCGAGCCGGACATCGCGGGGCCATGGACGGTGCAGTAATAGGTGTAGGCGCCGGGTTTGGAGAAGCTGCAGACGCCGCTCCAGCTGACGCCCGATTTGGCCAAGCCGACGGGCACCTTGCCCGCGCCTTCTTCACAGACCGGATGGGTGGCGCTCGTCCAGTACACCCCATGCGGGATGCTCGCCGATTTATTCGAGAAGGTCACACTGCCGGCTTCGCTCAGGCGCACCAGTTCAGGTGACCAGTAGTGGCGTTCTTCGTTATACAGACCGCCCCCCGGTTCGTTCAATGCTTCCACGAGATTGGCGGCGCCCGCGACGGTGGGCAGCGCAAGCAGCGCAACGAGGACCGGCGCGAGCACCCACAGACGTCGCGTGAATGTCTTCATCGACTTCCCCTCATCCGTGCTCGACAATCGAGCGGTTGATCGTGGTCGCATCCCCGTAGACGGGCGTGAGCACGATCCGCACCATCAGGGCAAGTCGGTGCCGGCGCGCCAGCGCTCGGCGCGCGCTTGCGTCAAGCCGGATCGAGAACGGCAGCCGACCGGCTTTTACCGACGCCCGCGTGAACCGTCCCACGCGAGTGTGAGACGGCTGATGGCGATGTGACAACGTCGAGGTGCTTGCCAGCGCGTCGATCTCCAGTTCGTCGCCCGCCCCGGCCTTGGCGATCGTAAGCGCCCCTTTGACCGTGCCACTACCCTGGCTTGCGCGCAGCGAGGGCGACCCGCTCAGCGGCGATGTCGACCCGGACTGTTCGCTCGGCGTGGTGCTCGTCGGCGTCGGAGTAGTCGTGGTCGTCACGGTCGTTGTGCCGTTGGCGTCGACCGTGACCGTCCCTTTCATTTCGCCGGGGTGCACCGTGCAGATGAACGTGTAGGTCCCGGGCGTTGCGAAGTTGCATTCCCCGTGCCAGTCGGTCGCTCCCGCCGCTTCCCCGGCCGCGGCCGGGATGCCGCTGCACGAGGGGGCGCTCGGGCCACCCGTGAACTTCAGGCCGTGCGGAACTTCGCTGTAGGGGTTGGCGAACTTGACGCTTTGCCCGGCGATGATCGTCTGGGTCGCGTTTGACCAGTGGTGGTAGTAGATCCCTTCGTCGACCGCTTCGATCGGCAGCGATTCCGAGGCGGCCACCCCGGGCAACACCGCCACGGCCGCACCCAGCAGCCCCACCAACGACAGATAGCTCCAGCGTCTCCCCACGACCCCAAAGACGCCACCCTCAGAAGATCCTTCCCAAACTTGTTTCTGGCTCGGGGCGCTACAGTCGCAAAAGGCCCCCGGCCAGCTCATGCCAACCCTGGACCCCCAGTCGCTGACGAGGCACGTCGACCGCTTGTACCGTGCGGCCTGGGGATTGTGCGGCTCAAAGGAGGACGCCGAGGACCTCGTGCAGGAAACCTTCGCGCGGGTACTCTCGCGGCCGCGCGAGCTGCACGGAGACGAACTGGGCTATCTGATGAAGGTCCTGCGCAACACGTTCCTCACTTCGCGTCGCACCGCCTCGCGCCGACCGCAGACCGCCGCGACGCTCGAAGAGGGGATCGCCGCTGACGAGCGGACCGGCGCTCAACCCGAGCACGCGCTTGAGGTGCGGGAGCTGTACGCCGCCGTGGCCCAGTTGCCTGAGGACTTTCGCCTGGCGCTGGTGGCCGTGGACATGCTCGGCCTCTCCTACCGAGAGGCGGCGCAGGCGCTCGGCGCGCGCGAGGCAACGATCACCACCCGCCTATTCCGTGCACGCAAGCAGGTCGTCACAGCGCTGGGCGGCGAGGCGAAAACATCACCGACGACTCCAGCCGAGACCAACGTCGCGGCCGGACGGGAAGGTAGTGGGATGCGCGAGCGTCTTGCTGAGCAGGGATAGCTATGAGCGAGCACAAACCCGATATCACCGAAGCCGACATCGCACGACTGGCCGCCACCGTCAAGGCACCCGAGTCGCTGCACGAGCGCATCGCGGCGATGGCCGCCTCCCAGGAGAGCGACATCGCGACCAGCGCTCGCATATCGCCGCTCGGCGCCTCGTTGCGGCGGCGGTTCACCCCCGCCCGCCGCCGTCCTTCCCGGATTGGCCTGGCGTTCGCGGGCGCCTCGGCGCTCGCGCTTGTGCTCGCCGTCGCGATCGCCGCGATTCACCCGGGCGCCGGCGCGAAGAGCCTTGACGCACAATCGGCCGCGGCGCTTACTCTCAGCCCCGCCACGCTGCCGGCTCCCGGCGAGAGCGCCGGCAACCACAGTGATCTGACGGCCTCCGTCGGCGGCGTGGCCTTCCCATATTGGAAGGAGCGCTTCGGCTGGCGCGGCAGCGGCGCGCGCAGCGACACTCTGGGCGGACGCGCGGTCACCACCATCTTCTACTCCAACTCGAGCGGGCAGCGCATCGGCTACGCGATAGTCGCGGGGCAGGCTCCGAGCATGAGCGTCGGCGGCACCCTTGTGCACCGTTGGGGGGTCTCCTACCGGCTCAGCTCGAAGGACGGCGCCAACGTGATCCTCTGGCGGCGCGGCGGGCATCTGTGCGTGATGGCCGGACGTGGTGTCAGCCCGCGCACGCTGTTGAACCTCGCCAGTTGGGGCAGCGGGCGAGCACACGCGGCTTGAATCCGGGAAGGTCGCCAACTTGGCGGGGTCTATCTGGGAAAGCCCCAGAGAGGAGACCAACGATGAGATCGAGAGCACTCGCCGGCGCGCTGGCAACCACCGCCCTTCTCGGCGCCGCCGCGATCCCGGCGCTTGGCGCCGGCGGCGGCGGCGGCACCGGCGCCCACACGAGCGCCGTGCATGACGTAACCCTGTCGCACATCCGCTATCACCCCGGCACGCTCAGCATCAAACGCGGCGACACTGTTACCTGGCTGTGGCGCGACAACGGCACAGAACACAACGTGACCGGCGGCAGCTTCAAATCGAAAACGATGACGCACGGCTCGTTCAGTGTTCGCTTCACCAAAGCCGGAGCGTTCAACTACCACTGCACGATCCACGGCAAAGAAGGCATGGTTGGCAAGGTGGTCGTGCACTGAGTCGTGCACCGACACCGATCAAAAACAAACCGGGGCGGGCCGAACCGGGGAGCCAGCCTCCCCCGTCGCGACCCGCCCCGCCCGGGTCTTGCGTGGCATCAGGCTTGACCACACTCGACCTCAGGTTCTCGCGTCGAGAAGGACGCTTACGAGTTGTCCACCTTGCTACCGCTCGGCTTGAGCGCATACCAGTCGGCACCAAAACCGTGGACACCCTGGCCGTAGGCGTCGCCGGAGTCTTTGTCCTTCGCGAAGAAGTACAGCGGGTGGCCGTTGTAGGTGACCTGTGTCGTGCCGTCCGAGCGCGTGATTGTCCCCAGGTCCGCCGACTTCGCCGCACCGGAGACGCTCGGAGCGCCACTGCTGGTCACCGGAGGCCACACCGACGCGCAGGCGCCCGAGCAACTCGACACCGCGCCCTTGTCGCCTTCAAACATGTACACGGTCAGCTTCGTGGGGCCGGCGGCAAGGATCGTGCCGAGTTTGGAGGCGTGCTTTACCGCCACGACCGTGCCGCCACCGCTCGTCGGGGCGCTCGCGGATGTGGTCGTGGCGGCCGGAGTGCTCGCCGCCGCACTGCTCGTCGTTTCGCTCGGGTAAGCCGCGGCGGCCGAAGTTGCGCTCGAGGATTTGCTCGAACCGCAGCCGGCGGCCAACACGGCGGTTGCGCCCAGCGCGGCGATTAGGCCGAAGGTCGGTTTGATCATTGGGGCTCCTTGGTCGTTGACGGTCGCGGTATGAGCGCTCGGCCACCTACCGCTCGGCCACAGGAATGGGCCGGTCGAGAGCTAAGACGCCGCGCGGGCGCGAACCCTTCCCGTCAGCGCGAGAGCGGCGGTCCTGACAAGCGCACGCCCTCGCTGACCGGCAGCACCACCAAAGCGTCGGCGAGGCGCCGAC
Organism: Solirubrobacteraceae bacterium; assembly: GCA_050696495.1. Lineage (GTDB taxonomy): Bacteria > Actinomycetota > Thermoleophilia > Solirubrobacterales > Solirubrobacteraceae > Palsa-744. Next base: position 5,776 of record JBOGXY010000078.1, on the reverse strand, counting down.
CGTCGGGGGTGGCCAGCTCGAAGTCGAGCTCCAGCGCCGGCACGAGCACGAAGCGGCGCGAGAGCACCTGCTTGTGTGGCAGAGTCATACGCTCGTTCGATAGCTCGACCTCGCCGAGCAGCAGGATGTCGATGTCGATCGCACGCGGCCCGTGGCGAGCACCCCCCTGTTCGCGCCCAAGCGTCGCCTCCAAGCGCTTGACGGCGTCCAACAACTCGAGCGGCTCCAGCTCGGTCTCGATCTGCACGCAGGCGTTCAGGAACGAGGGCTGGTCGAGCACGTCTCCCACCGGGTCGGTGTCATAGACCGATGAGGCGCCAAGCACCCGCACCCCGATCGAGGGCAGCGCATCGACAGCCGCCTGCAACTGAGCGCGGCGGTCGCCGACGTTGGAACCCAGGCCAAGCAGGCCGCTGCGCGAAGGCATAGCCGCCGGAGGCTATTGGACCGGGCAGCCAGGACTGCACGACCCAGGTGGGGCCAGCCCCCTCCCTAGTGGTATGATTACCCACTATGGCCTGCGTTGTGCCACGACGTGGCGGCAACTGGGAGATCCGCGAATCGCTCAGCACTCCCGCGGGTCCCCGCAGCCGCACACTTGCCACCTTCAAGACGCTTACCGCGGAGGTCATCTCCCATGCGCAGACGCGCGCGAGCCGTCCGCTACAGCCGTCACGGCTGCGCCAAGCCGCCCACCGCGCGGGCGCACCCGTGGCGCCCGGAACCGGCGACCGGGCCGCCGCCGAGCTGATCTCAGAGCTTTCCGCCGGACGCCGGCCTCGACCGGAGATCGAGCGACTGCTCCTCGAGTCGCTTCAGGGCGCCCGCGATCCAGCTTCGGACAATGCGCGCGCGGCAACGGCGTGGATTGGGGTCTCTCCACAAAAGCGTGGCGATACGCTTCGCGAACTGCTATTGCTGGCCGACCAGTTCCCGCGACGCAAGCGACCGCAGCGACCCAAGTTCCCCCGCATTCAGTCGCGGCCGGCGTGAGTGAGCCCAACCTCCCCGAGAAGGTTGTCGCGATCCACAGCCGGCTGGAGCAGGCCAAGGTCGATCACGCTTTCGGTGGGGCACTCGCCCTCGCCTACTACGCGGAGCCCCGCTCCACGATCGACATCGACGTCAACCTGTTCGTCTCCCCCTCCAGCTACCCGGACGTGGCGCGCGAGCTTGCCCAGATAGGCGTAGGCGACACCGCCGACCTCGCCGCCGTAGAACGAGATGGCCAGTGCAAACTGATCTGGGGTGAGACTCCTATCGATCTGTTCTTCGCCTACGACGACCTGCATGAGTCGATGCGCACGGCTGCCCGGCGCGAGCGATTCGGGCAAACAACCATCTCAGTGCTCTCTCCCGAGCATCTGATCGTGTGCAAGACGATCTTCAACCGTCCGAAGGACTGGCTGGACATCGAGCAGATGCTGATCTGCGTGGATGAGCTCGACGCCACCGAGGTGCGCGAATGGCTGACACGCATCCTGGGCCCGGACGATCCGCGCAGCGAACGAGTCGAGCGAATGTTGACATCCAGTCTCGGCTGACTATCAGCCGCACCCGTCTACGCCCCGCTCGGCTCGGGCAACGAGCCCTCGCTGAGACCGAAGCGCGCATGCAAGCGCCGTAGTGGTCGCGGCGCCCACCACGTCCACTCGCCCAGCCGACCCATCAGCGCCGGCACGAGCAGCGCGCGCACGATCGTCGCGTCGATCGCCACCGCAAGCGGAACGCCGACACCGAGCTGCTTGACGAAGAAGATGTGCGAAGTAGTGAACGCACCGAGCGCCACGCAGAACAGCAGCGCCGCCGCCGTCACCAACCTGCCGGTGCGCTCCAGGCCAAAGGCGACGGCGTCTCGGGTCGCCAAGCCGCCGTCGTGGGCCTCCTTGATGCGACCGAACAGGAACACGCCGTAGTCGGTGGACATCGCGAAGGCGAGGATGAACAAAAGGACGAGGTTTGACTCCTCGACGCCTCCGATCGGCGTGAAGCCGAACAGGCTCGAGAAATGGCCGTCCTGGAAGATCAGCACGAGCAGACCGGCGGCGACGGCGACCGTCAGCAGGTTCATCGCCAGCGCCATCACCGGCAATATCAGCGAGCCGGTCATCAAGAACAGGAAGCCGGCGGTCACGATCGCGAGGATTCCCAGCGCGAGCGGCAGATGCGCGGCGATCGCCGTCTTCTGATCCACGAACCAGGCCGTCGCGCCGCCGACCAGCAGGCTCGGCGCCGGTCCGATCGTCCGTAGCCGCTTGACGAGCGCCTGGTTGGCCGGCGCTCCGTCCACTCCTCGCGGCTGTAGTTCGATCTGCCACAGCCCACGCGCGAGATAGCGCGGTGGGGCGACCGAGGCCTGCGTGCCGGCGATCTGACTCGCCCGAGTGGCGATAGCGGCGACCTGGCGGCTGGCCGCCGCGGGGGCGCGGGCGACGATCGTGATCGTCTGCGAGGCGTCCACCGGGAAGTCGTTGGTCAGCGTCTGGGCCAGCCGGCGAGCTTCCGAGGAGGCCGGCAGGACGTGCGCGTCGGCGGGGGCGAGCGCGACCCGCAGCGAGGGGATCGCCACCACCAGCAGCACGGCCGCGGTCGTGAAGGCAACCAGCCCAGGACGGCGCATGACGCCGCGCGCCAAGCGATACCACGCGCCACTCTCGCCGGCCCGCGCGTTGGCGGCGGCGCTGCGCTGTAGGCGTGCGGGCGAGAGCGCGTCGATGCGCGGGCCGAGCGCGACCAGCACGGCCGGCAGCACCAGTAGCGAGACAGCCCCCGCGCACAGAGCTACAAGCGCTCCACCCACGCCCATCGAGTACAGGAAGCGCAGCGGGAAGACCAGCATCGAGGCCAGCGCTCCGGCCACCGTAAGCGAGCTGTAGAGCACTGTACGACCGGCCGTCTGCAGCGTGTTGCGGATGGCGGCGCGAGTGTCGGCACCGCCGGCCAGCTCCTCTCGATAGCGGGCGAGCACAAACAGGCTGTAGTCGATCCCCAATCCCAGCCCCATGCCGGTGACGAGGTTGACCGCAAAGATCGACAGCGGCGCGATACCGGCGTCGATCAGGCGCAGCAGCAGGAACGTCAACACGATCGCAAAGCCGCCGACCAGCAGCGGCAGGGCCGCCGCGACCAGGCCGCGGAAAACCCAGAAGGACAGCAGCAAAAGAATCGGGAAGGCGAGCATCTCGGCGCGCTGCAGGTCTGAGGAGGTCGATCTGTTGATCTCGTTGAAGGCCACGTCGTTGCCCCCGAAACGCACGCCGGACCCCGCGAGCGGACGAACTTTTTCCACGGCGCGCGTGGAGTAGTCGCGGTTGGCGAACGCCGCCAGCACGAGGGTCAGTCGCCCGTTGCGCGAGACCAGCTCTGCCAAGTGCGTGGCCGGATAGTCGATCGCGCGCTGAAAGCCCGCTTGCTTTGAGAGCAGCGTGGCCACGCGCGCGCTCTCGCGCTGCGCGGCGAGATTGGTGCGCACATCGCCGCTGCTGGGCACGAGTACGGCCACCCCGTAAGTGGCGGTCTGCCCCGTGGCGTGTTCGATTGCGCGCAGGACCTGCTGGTTCTGCGAAGCGGGGTCCTGGAAGTCGGAGTTTTCGCTCTTGAGCAACGTGACGACCGGGGCGCCGACGGCCGCCGCGACGAGAAAGACGGCGCCTGCGATCAGGAGAACTCGCCGCGAGCGACTGAGGGCCAGCGAGGAGAGGCGGTCGATCATGGTCGCTAGATTAGTGACTGCTAACTAATCTGTCAAGTCACTCTGCCGACTCGCGCCAAACCTCGACGGAGACGTCCTCCACCGGCAGCGGGATCGGCGGCTCGGGCTTTGATGCCTTCACCCACACGCCGTCCAACTCGAAATCTGAGAGCAGACGGTCGGCGATCGCGCTGCATAGGCGCTCGAGCGTGCGGTAGGAGCGCTGCTGGGCAACCAGGGCCACCAACTGGCAGACCTCGCCGTAGTCGACGGTGTCCTCGATCCGGTCGGTGACGGTGGCGTCCGATTCGCCTACATCCAGGCGCAGATCGATCAGCAGACGCTGGCCGATCTCGCGCTCGGCCTCGCTGACGCCGTGGTGGGTGTAGAGCGAGAGACCGGAGATCTCGATGGTGACGGTCTCAAGGCCGTCCTCCTGCTCGTCCTCGTCGTCCTCGTATGAGGATTCGACCTCTTCGAGCGGCTCATGCTCTTCCTCGTCATCGTGCTCGGGCCGGTCCGTCTGTCCCTCGTCGCTCAAGTCATCGCCTCGCTCGCCGTCCACTTGCCGGTCAACGTAGCAGTCGCGCTTGCCAGCGCGGCCGCCACGGGAGCGACGTCATGGACGCGAAAGACCGACGCCCCACGCTCCAGCGCAAGCACATTTGTGGCGATTGTGGCGGGCAATCGCTCGGGATTGACGCCGGGCACGCTCTCATCGCACGCGCGCGAGCGCGTGCTCCCCCCATCTATACGCCCGAGGAAGCTCTTGCGCGAGGTGCCGATCAGGACCGGCCGACCCAACGCCACCAACTCGTCCAAACGCCGCAGCAACTCCAGGTTGTGCTCGACGGTCTTGCCAAAGCCGATGCCCGGGTCGAGCAGGATGCGCTCCCGCGCGATGCTCTCTCCAACCGCGAAGGCCATCCGCTCCTCCAGGAACGACTTGACCTCGTCAACCACATCCACATAACGCGGCTCATGCTGCATCGTGCGCGGTTGGCCGAGCATGTGCATCAGGCAGCAGTCCGCGCCGCTCTCGGCAACCACAGCCGCCATCTCCGGGTCGCCGCGCAGAGCGGTGACATCGTTGACGAAGCTCGCACCGGCATCCAAGGCAGCCTTGGCGACGGCGGCCTTGGACGTGTCGATCGAGATCTGGACATCCGGGGCGCCTGCCGCCAGAGCCTCAATCGTCGGCCGCACTCGCCTCAGCTCCTCAGCGACGGGCACCGGCTCTGCTCCAGGTCTGGTCGATTCGCCACCGATATCGAGGATGTCCGCGCCCTGCGCGGCCAGCTCCAACCCGTGCGAAACCGCCGCATCGGTCTCCAAGAACAGCCCCCCGTCCGAGAACGAATCGGGCGTCACGTTGACGATCCCCATCAGGCGATAGGGAGGCAGCTGCAGTGGACCGGTCAGGTCAGCTTCGGCGGCTCGATGTCGCCGCGCATGTCGGCGGTACCGCCGGCCAGCCCTGGACGCGGCAGTGGCCGTGGGGCTTCGCGACCGGCACGATCGGCTGGTGTCGCCGGCGGGACCGGCAGCTCGGGCGCGGGTGGCTCCTCAGCGCCGAACACTTCGAGCTCGTTCTTGCCGTCGAGCAGGGCTTGGAACTCCTCCTTCTCGATCGTCTCGCGCTTGACGAGTATCTCGGAGATCTTCTCCAGGTCCGCTTTGTGGTCGGTCAGGATCGTGCGCGCACGCTGGTGGGCGGACTCGACGATGCGACGGACCTCGTCGTCGATCTCGCGGGCGATCTCGTTGGAGTAGTCGGGCTCGGTGGAGAACTCGCGGCCGAGGAACGGTTGGCCGTGCTCGTGGCCGAACACGCGCGGGCCGAGCTTCTCGGACATGCCGAAGCGCATCACCATCTGCTTGGCGGTCGCGGTGACCTTCTCCAGGTCGTTGGAGGCGCCGGTGGTGATCTCGTTGAAGACGAGCTCCTCGGCGGCGCGGCCGCCGAGTGTCATCGCCATCGTGTCGAGCAGCTCCGCGCGCGTGGTCAGGAACTTGTCCTCACCCGGCAGCGAGATCGTGTAGCCGAGCGCCTGCCCGCGCGAGATCACGGAAATCTTGTGGATC
>JBOGXY010000077.1:0-10379 GCA_050696495.1 Solirubrobacteraceae bacterium | reverse complement strand
GGCGAGGAGCCCGCGGCGGAAGTGAGGCCTATCGTCCGATCAGCAGGTGAAGTACTTGTTGGTGTCCACCAGTTCGATCGGCGAGAAATGCGCAATCGGGAGGGTGCTGGTCGGACCAACGACCGGCCCCATCGCGATCGGCACAGCCGTGAGGTTGTTGCACGCGTGGATCTTCTCACTGCCTTGAACCATCTCCACGGTGGCGCCGGAGAGCGCCCCCCGCACGGCGGCCGGTTCGATCGAATGCGCCTTCTCGATCCCCTGCGCGATGATCTCGACCTGATTGAACCCGTCACCGGCGCTGCCGCTGTTCGCCACGGCCGTGCCGAGTGGCTCGAGCTTCTTGGCAAGCGGCGTGTTGTACATCGAGGCGGCCGGGTAGTAGCCGTAGCCGGGCTGCCCGATCGGCGGCTTGGCCATCGCGTCGAGCGTCACATAGTCGAGCGGACCAAACAGCCGGGTGACGTTAAAGAAGCCAAGCGGAAACGCCTGCTTGACGAACGTGACCATGTCTTCGGCAACCAGCGTGTTGTAGACCACGTCCGGTTTCTCGGCGATCAGCTTGCTGATGTAGGAGCTGTAGCTGGGCGATTCAGACGGCGCAAATTCATGACTGACGATCTTTTGCGCGGAACCCTGCATGCTGCGACGGAAGGCTGCGCTGACTTCATAGCCATAGCTGTAATTCTCAGCGAGCACCGCCACTTTCTTCCATTGCGGATGAGCGCGAACGAACGCCGCCGCATTGGCGCCCTCGACAGCAGCCGTCGGGATCGTGCCGAACACGTAGCTGTCCGAGCCGGTAAAGATCGTCGGATCGGCCACCCCCACCACATACGGGATGTGGCTGGGATTCGCCACGAGCCGCGTGACGCTCTTGCCGACCGCGCTGGTGCAGGTGCCGGCAAGGAACCCGACGTGCTCGCTCAGCACCAGATCGCGCGCCTGACTAACCCCAACGTTGGGTTCTGCCTTGTCGTCGCGTACGAGCAGTTGCAGCGGGTGCCCCATCACTCCGCCTTCGGCGTTGATCGTCTTGACCGCCTGCTGTGCCCCCTTGACGTAATCCTGCGAAAACCCCGCGCAGAACCCAGTCAGCGAGGCGAGATAACCGATCTTGATCGGCGATCCCGAGGCCGCCGTCGTAGCGTTGGATTTTGAAGACCCACAACCAGCCGCTGCCACAGCGAGCACGCTGACGAGCGCGCCCACCAGCAGCTTGCGGGAGTGCACGGCATATTTGCCAACCATCATTTCTCCTCCCAACCGTCGGATGACGGGGCGAGAATACAGTTCGCTCGGACAGGCTCAAAGGCCTGTCGACCGTCTGGCGGCGCGAGGACCGGCCGCATCCCGTCAGTCGGGATTTCGCCACTCAGTTTCACGCTAGCGAATCTGCAGCGCAGCGACATAGTTTGCGTGCAAAGGCGCCAGTGCGTCAAGTTCGCGCGCGACTTTGACCGACCAGTAGGGATCCTCCAGCAGCGGACGCCCAACGCTGAGTAGTGCCGCTCCGTGCTCTTCGAGCAGCCGCTGGGCGTCGGAGCCGTCGACGATGCCCCCGCCAAGCGCCAGTGGCAGCTCACAGCCGCCACGCAACGCCGCCGCGGTCTGCCACGTCTGCTCGGGGCTGACGCGCTCGCCGCCGAGCAAAGGCGTGCCGCCGGTGAGATCGACGAGGGTGGCGCCGGCTGCCGCGCATGCACAAGCGCACTCGACCACTTCCCGGACCTGCAGGCCGGCGGGCAACCCGTCGCCGGCCGGCAGCCGCACGAACAGGGGACGCTCGAGCGGCCAGCGTTCACGCACTGCGGATATGACCTCGATCAAGAGGCGGCGGCGACCCTCGCCGTCGCGCCCGTATTCGTCGTCGCGTCGATTGGTAAGCGGCGAGAGGAACTGATGCAGCAGATAGCCGTGCGCGGCATGCAGCTCGATCACGTCAAAGCCTGCCTGCAGCGCCAGGTCCGCCGACGCGACAAAGGCAGCGACCACCTCACCCAAATCCACGGCGGTGGCTTCACGAGGCATCGCCCACTCGGGGCCGTAGGGGTCTGGCGAGGGAGCAAGCGTGCCGTCAGCGCCGCGAGTGTCGGCCAGCGCCTTGCGCCCGGCATGAGCCAGCTGCACACCGACAGCCGCGCCCTGGCCGCGGCAGAAAGAAACAATTCGGCGCAACTGCTCGGCCTGCCCCTGGTGATAGAGCCCGAGCGCGGTGTGGGCCGTGCGGCCGAGCGGCGTCACGGCGGTGTCCTCGACCATCACCAGCCCGCAGCCACCGACCGCTCGCGAGCCGTAATGCACGAGATGCCAATCGGTTGCCCGCCCGTCCTCGCCGGCGGCGCGCTGGCTCATCGGCGACATCATCACGCGGTTGCGGAGGCTCAATTTGCCAAGCGTCGTTGACTCGAACAGCCTCACCGCGCCCGCACTCATCGCAGCCCCGGCATGATCTCGCGGGCAAACAGCTCCATCGAGCTCACGACCCGCTCGTGCGATTGACCGATGTTGTGCCAGGCCGAATAGGAGTCCACGCCCAGCCGCCGATACCTCTCCAGCTTCTCGCGCACCTCATCGACGGTTCCGAAGGCGATGTTCTCGTGCATCTGCTCCAGCTCGGGCTCGTCCTCGCGAACAGCCTGCTCGACGAGGTACTCGCCGCGACTCACGCGCTCGGCGTTCGTCAGCTGCTGTTCGACAATGCGCTCATTCATGCGTACGTAGCGCAGCACCTCATGCGTGTCCCGCGGCTCACCGACGTATGTCATGCGATTGACGCCGAACTTGACGTTCGACCGAGCCCTGCCTCGCTGCTCGATCGTGCGCGCGAACGCCCCATAGACATCTTCCACATGAGAGAAGGGCTCGCGAAACGGGCTGAACAGAAAATTCGAATCGAAGCCGAGGTTGACCGCCCATTCCATCGAACGCGGCGATAGCGCGGCGATCCACAGCGGTGGATGGGGGAGCTGCAGCGACGGCGGAAGCACCGTGGCATTGGGATAGGAGAAGAAGCGACCAACGTGGGAGGACCCCTCCGCAGCCGTCCAGTGGTCGACCATGATCCCCAGATGCTCGGCAAAGAAGGCTCTGCTGTCCGCCTCCTGCATCTCCATCTGGAACTGGCGCATCTGATAGGCGGAAGCGCCGCGGCCGACCCCCACATCGAAGCGCCCGGAGCTGAGCTGATCGATCTGAGAGACGGCGCCGGCGAGACGGAGTGGATGGTGGAACGGGAGCACGAACACCGCCACGCCGATGCGGATGTGCTCGGTGCGCTCCGCGATCATCGCAGCGATCTGTAGCGGATCGGGTGCGGCTAGAAAGCTGACGAGGTTCTGCTCGGCCAACCAGATGCCGTCGTAGCCGAGCTCCTCGGCAAGCACAGCCTGCTCGAGCATCTCCTCATAGAGCCGGCCGACCGGCTTGCCGCGGTCCCACCACTGGCCCGGCAGGAACAGGTAGAAGTCCATCGCACTTGCGATCCTACCCGGGCGCGGTCGAGCTGCTGTAGAGGATCTCACCGTCGACGATCGTGTGATCGACGCCGATCTGATCGAAGTCCTCGTCGGCCACATCGTCGAGGTTGCGATCGAGCACCGCGATATCGGCCAACATGCCTGGCTGAAGCGTCCCTCGCGAGCTCTCCCAGAAGCCGGCGTGAGCGGCGTGGCGGGTGTACATCGCGAGCGCCTGCTCGCGCGTGATCCTCTGCCGCGGGTCGATCGTGGCGCCGGTGAACGTCTTGCGCGTGATCGCGCACCACATGTTGTGAAATGGGTTGAGCAGACGCGGGTCGCCACCGGTCGTATCGGAGCTGCTCGGCACCGGGAAGCCCGAATCGAAGAGCGTTCGCAACGGGATGCAGTTTTCGCCGCGCTTGCCGAGTGAGCGAGGCCAGAACTCGCCGTAGTTGTAGATGAAGCCAAGGTTGGGTACCGGCAATACGCCAAGCCGCTTACAGAAGTCAGAGCGCCAGGCGTTCCAGGCAGTGTTGGCGCCGTGCTCGATTCGCGGGCGCAGGTCGAGCTCTGAGCGCACACCGGCGAGCTCCAAGGCCGCCAGGGAGATGTCCTGAGCCAGGTCGCCGGCGGCGTGAATCGCGACCTGAGCTCCGGCGGCGTGGGCCTCGGCGATGTGCGCGGTGAGTTGCTCCAGTTCGTAGGTGAGCGCGCCGCGACGCCCGGGCGCATCCAGGTACTCCTCGTAGAAGGCCGCCGTATGAGCCGATGTTCCGCCGTCGACGAACAGCTTCACACCGCCGCCTTCAAACCACCCCGGTGTGAGTTGTGCATCGCCGATCGCACCGGAGGCGACCTCGGCCACCGAGCCGGCCAGCGGCACCCAGCCAAAGCCGCGCACGCGCAGCGGGATCTCCCGATCGGCAACCGCCTTGCCGAGTAGGCCCATCAGCGCGGAGGAGTCCCAGATCTCCTGAATCGAAGTAACGCCGTTTGCCAAGTAATCGCGCCAAGCCACCCGCGAGATCGACTCCACCAGCTCGGGCTCGCCGCTCGGCGGGATCGGCAGATGGTCGAACATCTCGGCCAGCACACCGGTCGGCTCACCCGCCGCGTCACGCTCGATGTGCCCGCTCGGAGGCTCAGGCGTGTCGCGGTCGATCCCGGCCAGCGCAAGCGCACAGCGGTTGAGCACGAGGTGATGAATGCTCGATCGATAGACGATCGGCCGGTCGGCCGAGACGGCGGTGAGCTCATCCGGCGTGGGGAAGCGCCGCTCGGCCAGCAGTTCGTCCTGAAAGGTCGTCCCCTGCAGCAGGATCCAGTTGCCGGCGGGCAGTTGGCGTGCACGAGCAGAGGCTCGCTCGAGGATGTCGGCGACCGTGGCGACCGGCGGCGTTCGGCAGTCCACGGCGCCAACCATCGAACGCGCTACGTGCCCGAAATGCCCATGCGCGTCGATCAGCCCGGGCAGCACCGTACGCCCGCCGACATCGAGCACGACCGTCTCAGAACCCCGCAAGGAGCTCAAGTCATGCGCATCGCCAACAGCGAGGATGCGCCCGTCGCGGACGGCCAGCGCACCCGCGCTAGCGCCATCGGGGCGCATCGTGCGCACATCGCCGATCAACAGCAGCTCGGCGCGCTCAACGCTCATCGCGTCGGATCGATCGCCGCGAGGGACGCTGAACGTTCAGTTCTGAACAGTTTTCAACTCCAGTCGGAGACAAACAGCTCGAAGGACAATACGCACTGATTCGGAAAACCTCGCAAAAATCCTGAGAACACAGGCCCCAGGCGGTGAATGAGACACGTGGCGGCCGTCAAGCAGATAATCTTTCCGCGCCGCTCCATCGTGAAGGCTCTCTCTGAGCCCAGATCGTAGAGCGCGTTTAGCGAAGTCCAAACAGACGGTTCTCGATTGAGATCGTCAGCCTTCCCAAGTATGATGACTATTCAATAGAGGTGCACCAGGAGCAGCACACCTCGGGACTAACTGATAGGGGCCACGTAATAGATGCCTAGAGTAAGTAGTTCTTCCAAAGGCGGCCAGGAAGGCGAGTGGTCGATACCGAGCCTCCGTGAGCCGCGATATTCCCAGTCACTTGAGCGAGGTTTGGCAATCCTCGGTTGCTTTACGCCGGAGCGTCCGATCCTCGGTATCGCCGACATCGCCGACGATCTCGGCATGAGCCGCTCGACAACTCACCGCTACGTGATCACACTGGTCGCGCTCGGCTTCCTGGAGCAGGGCGCTTCGCGCAAGTACCGCCTCGGGCTGCGTGTGACCGACCTGGGCATGTCCGCACTGAACTCCACCGGTCTGCGCGAGCACTCGCGTCCCTACCTGGAAGAGCTGCGCCAGCGCACCTCCTACACGGTCAACATGTCGGTGCTCGACGGTCCGGAGATCCTCTACGTCGATCGCGCCCGCAGCTTCCGCCGCGGGCAGAACAAGATCGACCTGAACCTGCGTCCCGGCTCGCGCCTGCCGGCCTACTGCACCTCGATGGGCAAGGTGCTGCTGGCCAATCTGCCCGAGACAGAGCAGCGCGAGCTGATCGGCGACATGACGCTGACGCGTCGCGGGCCGAACTCGATCACGAGCAAGAAGGCGCTTCGCACCGAGCTCGAGCATGTGCTCGAGGAGGGCATCGCAGTCAACGACGAAGAGCTGGCCAAGGAACTGCACTCGATCTCCGCTCCGGTTCGCACCGAGTCGCGCGAGGTTGTGGCGGCGGTCAACATCGCCGCCCACAGCTCGATGATCTCCCTGGAGGAGCTTGTCGACGCGCTCGGCCCGCATCTGGTGGCCACCGCCGACAACATCTCGGCGCGCCTCGGCTACCGCCGCGACGATCAGAGCTGAGCGGCAGAGAGACTCAAAGCGACGCGAGCGGGGCACGCACGGCCCGGCTCGCGTACGCTTGCGGCCGAATGAGATCCAGCCTTCATAGAGGCGTGGCCGGCACGGCGGTCGCGCTGGCGCTCGGCGTGAGCGTCGGAGCTTGCGGGGAAACCGCATCGACCAGCTCGTTCAAGGGCGAAAGCCACAACGTCGCGCAGACGATCTCCAATTTTCAAACCGACGTAACGGCGCGCGAACAGAAGAAGCTGTGCGAACGCGACCTGGCCGCGACGGTCGCCGGCCGGCTCGCGCGCTCAGGCGGAAGTTGTCAAGCGGCATTGAAGAACCAGCTGGTGCAGATCGACGCCACCGGCCTGACGATCGAAGCGATCGCCGTGAACGGCAAGAAGGCAACGGCGCGTGTCAAGAGCACCTACTCGGGCAAATCCGCGATCAGCGCCTTGACGCTGGTCAACGAAGGCGGTCACTGGAAGATCTCCGGCACGACCGCGGTCCATGTTGCCCCAGCCCCCAAGAAGGGCTAACGGGGTCGGCGCCGCGCAGGCCGCGGTGCTCTGTTACGCGAGGGACTTTCCGTACTGGCGCTCGTAGTAAGCGCGGTAATCGCCTGAGCGAATCGGCTCCCACCACCAGGCGTTCTCGCGGTACCACGCGACGGTCTGCTCCAGGCCCTGCTCGAAGCGCACGCGCGGCTCCCAACCGAGCGCCCTGACCTTCGCCGAGGAGAGCGAGTAGCGGCGATCGTGGCCGGGCCTATCGGCGACGTACTCGATCAACTCTTCTCCGGCGCCGGTCAGTTCGACGACTCTGCGGACCACCTCGATGTTCGCGCACTCGTCCGGCCCGCCGGCGTTGTAGACCTCGCCGGCCGCGCCGTGCTCGAGGACGTGGCCGATCGCGCGGGCGAAGTCCGTCGCGTGGATCCAGTTGCGCACCTGCATGCCGTCACCGTAGACCGGCAGCGAGTCGCCGTGCATCGCGTTGAGGATCATCAACGGAATCAGCTTCTCGGGGTACTGGTAGGCGCCGTAGTTGTTGGAGCCTCGGCAGATGCTCGCCTGCAGCCCATAGGTGTGGAAGTAGCTCTCTACGAGCAGGTCCGCTCCGGTCTTGGTGGCCGAATAGGGCGAGGATGGGCGCAACGGCGAATCCTCTGTGAAGGAGCCATCCTCGATCGACCCGTACACCTCGTCGGTTGAGACCTGCAGGTAGCGAAGCCCGCGCTCGCCTGTGCCCTGCAGGGTACGGGCGGCCTCGAGCAGTACGTGAGTGCCAAGCGAATGCGTTCGCACGAACGCGTCCGGCTCGGCGATCGACCGGTCGACATGCGTCTCGGCGGCGAAGTTGACGATCGCATCGGGGGCGTGGGCCTCGATCGCGCCGCGAACGGCCTCGGCGTCCTCGATCGCGCCGCGCACGAAGCTGAACGCCGGATCGCTCGCGATGTCGTGGAAGTTCTCCTCGCGTCCGGCGTAGGTGAGCTTGTCGAGCACCGCGACCCGATCGCCGTTCTCACGCAGGCGCAGACGCACGAAGTTCGAGCCGATGAAGCCGGCGCCGCCACAGACGAGCAGTCTCATGCGCGCATCATTTCAGGACGCGATGCACGGCGAGTAGGCGGTTCGCCGCTGCCTGCATCCGCGAGCCGAACAGATCATGCGCTTAGCACTCCCGCACGTGCGGCCAGGTAACCGGCAAGCCCGTCGCGCCAATCGGGCATCGGGATCACATCGGGGCGCCCTGACTGCATCGCCGACCAGGCAGGACGCGGCGCCGGACGCGCCATCTGCTCGCTGGTGATCGCCTCGACGCGACAACCGACCTCTGCTTGGCGGAAGATCTCCTTGGCAAAGCCGTTCCAGGAGATAGAGCCCGCGCCGGCCTGATGAACGATCCCGCTGACGCCGCGCTCGAGCAAACCCACGAGCGCCGGAGCCAGATGACCTGACCAGGTTGGCGAGCCGACCTGATCGTCGACGACCTGCACGGTGTCGCGTTCGCTCGCCAGGCGCAGCATCGTCTCCACGAAGTTGCGTCCGTTCACTCCATAGAGCCAGGCGGTACGCACGACCGTGTGCCGCGAGGAGGCTTCGAGCACCTGGCGCTCGCCTGCGAGCTTGGTCTCGCCGTAGACAGACCGCGGCCCGGTGGGATCGGACTCCAGATATGGACGCGGACGACCACCCTCCTCAAGGGGGGCTGTCCCGTCGAACACGTAGTCGGTGGAGAGGTGCAGCAACGGCGTGCCAATCAGCGCCGCCGCTCGGCCGAGGTTCCCGGCTCCCTGCGCGTTGACGGCGCGCGCGCCCTCGATGTTGCTCTCGGCGCCGTCGACATCGGTCCAGGCCGCACAGTTAATCGTGCTCTGCGGTCGTTCGCGCTCAAAGAAAGCGACGACGGCATCCTCGTCGGTTATGTCCAGCTCGGGCAGGTCAGCGAGGATCAACTCGTGCCCGGCGCGCTGCGCTACACGACAGACATCGTGGGCAAGCATGCCCTTCGCTCCAACGACCAGCAGCTTCATGGGGTGGCGCGCCCCGCAGAGTAGACCGCGTGCCTCATCGGGACGAGCGCCTCACAAGATGGATATGTCTGAGTTATCGCCGACCATGAAGCGGTAGGCGCGCGGTTGGCGATCGCCTCTACGGATAGTGACGTTGCGGCCCAACAGTGAGGACTCCATGCGGCCGTCCAGATCGCACACCGAAGATCCCGCCAGCAGGATTGAGTGCTCGACCTCCGCGCCCTCGATCCGGCAATCCTCGCCGACGGCTGTGTAGGGGCCGATGTAACAGTCGCGCAGGACCGCGCCGGCGCCGATGATCGCCGGGCCGCGCACGCTCGTGCGCTCGAGGCGTGCACCCGGCTCGATCACCACGCGGCCGTCGATCTGCGAGTCGATCAGCTCGCCCTCCAGGCGCTCTGAGAGGTTGTCGAGGATCAGGCGGTTGGCCTCGAGCATGTCCTCCAGGCGTCCCGTGTCCTTCCACCAGCCGCGCACGATGTGCGGCTCGACCCGCCGGCCGGAATCGACCAGATGCTGGATCGCGTCGGTGATCTCAAGCTCCCCGCGCGGCGAGGGCTCGATCGCGCGTGCGGCATCGTGAATGCCGGCGGTGAACATGTAGACCCCCACCAACGCCAGGTCGGTGGCCGGTTGCGCGGGCTTCTCGACCAGGCGCCGCACGCTGCCGACCTCCCCGGCGGGCGCGGCGGACAGCTCAGCCACGCCGTAATTTTCCGGGTCCGGTACGGGCGTGAGCAGGATCAGAGCGTCAGGCTCGTGCTCGCGGAAGGCGCCGACGAGGTCGGAGATGCCGCCCTGCAGCAGGTTGTCGCCCAGGTACATCACGAACGGGTCCTCGCCGAGGAACGGCTCAGCGGTCAGCACCGCGTGGGCTAGGCCGAGCGGCTCGTCCTGGACGATGTACTCGATGCGCACGCCGAAGCGCGCGCCGTCGCCGGCGGCGGCGCGAATCTCCTCGCCGGTCTCCGGCGCGATGATTATGCCGATCTCGCTGACGCCGGCGGCGGCCATCGCCTCGATCCCGTAGAACAGGACGGGCTTGTTCGCGACAGGCACGAGCTGCTTCGCGCTCGTGTACGTGATGGGCCGCAGGCGGGTGCCCGTGCCGCCCGAGAGGATCAGGCCCTTGAGCGACTTCATCAGTAGGTGCCCCCGAGCTTGCCGTGGTCCCAGCTCACGATGCGGGTGGGGCGGAAGGTCAGGCCCACGCGCTTCTGGGCCTGCTTGCGGACCGTCTCCTCCACGTCCGGCCCGACCGTGCCGAAGCGCTCGAACAGGGCCACGCCGTACTTCGCCACCTCGTCCGGCTCGCGCTCGATCTCGACGTCGCACTCCATCATCACGCCGCGCAGCTCGTGGTAGAGCACGCCGGATTCCACCTGGACGGTGGCGCGCGGGTCGCGCTCGAGGTTCCTGGTCTTCTGCGACTTGGCGTAGGTCCAGCCGCGCAGCACCGTGCCCTCTGGCACGAACCAGAGCGGCATCAGGTGCGGGCGGCCCTGCGGGCCGATCGTGGCCACGC
>JBOGXY010000076.1:0-11014 GCA_050696495.1 Solirubrobacteraceae bacterium | reverse complement strand
GTTGATATCTCTGAGTTGCCTATACCAATTTGGCATAGGCGTCAAAAAGACATTCACACCCAGGCCCCGGGGACGGCGGCGAGGTCGCAGGGGGCCTGCCGGGATGGGCCGTAAGCTGGAGCGTCTTGCCCGAGCTCCCCGAGGTCGAGACCATCCGCCGCCAGCTCGCCCCCCTCGTCGAAGGGCGGAGTCTGCTGCGCGTCGAGATCCTCGACCCCCGCTGGTCGCGCCCGCTCGCGCCCCTCGAGCTCGCCGATGCGCTCGTGGGACGGCGGATCGAACGCCTCGACCGGCGCGGCAAGTACCTGGTGTGGCGCCTCCAGGACGAGGTCTTTCTCGTCCAGCACCTGCGGATGACCGGTGCCGTCCTGTGTGAGCCACGGCCCGAGCCCGCCCATGCGCGCGTGCGGATCGAGCTCGGCGCGCCGCGCAGGCGCTCCGGGGCCGCGCGCGCCGCTGGAACCAGATCCGGCCCGCCCGGCCCTCGCCGCCGGCGCCTTGTGATCGTCGATCCCCGCCGCTTCGGCACCGGCGAGCTGCTCTTGGGGGAGGATGCCCTGGAGCGCTTCTTCGCCGCGCGCCTCGGGCTCGAGCCGCTGGACGAGCGCTTCACCGCCGAGCACCTGCGCGCGCTTGCGCGCGGGCGCACCGCTCCGATCAAGGCCTTCCTGCTCGACCAGCGCCGCGTCGCCGGCGTCGGCAACATCTACGCCGACGAGGCCCTCTTCCGGGCGGGCATCCACCCGCTGCGCCCCGCCGGGCGGCTCGCGCTCTCCCAGCACGCCCGCCTGCGTAACGGGGTGGTCGATGTTCTGCTCGAAGGGATCGACGCGCGCGGGGCCACGATCGACGACTTCCGCCACGTCGACGGCGTGTGGGGGTCCTTCCAGGATCGCTTCCAGGTCCACCGGCGCGAGGGCGAGCAGTGCCCGCGCTGCGGCGCCGAGATCGTCAAGCTGCGCGTGGCCGGCCGTGGGACCTACGTGTGCGAGGGCTGTCAGCGGCGCCCACGAGCACGCGCGCCTAAGCGGCGAGCAGCTCGTCCAGGCGCCCGTCCTGCAGCGCGCTGAGCGTCTCGGCAAAGCCCCCGAGCAACTGATCGCCGACCAGCACCTGCGGGAAGGTCATCATTCCCGTCCGGCCGGCCAGCTCCACTCGGCCGGCCGGGTCCTTGGAGAGGTTCACTTCGGAGAACTCCAGGCCCTTCGCGCTCAAGAGGCCCTTCACGCGCGCACAGAACGAACACGGCTCGGTCGTGTAGACCGTGATCGGCGAAGCGTTCGGGGTGCCGGCAGTCATTACTTCATAAAGTATAGCGTCGTTTCAGCGCTCGCCGTCCGCCTTGGGCGAGCCTACACTCGTGGGTCATGGGTGGGCTGCTGAAGACCGAGGCCGTCGTGCTGCGCTCGATCCGCTATGGCGAGGCGGACAGGATTCTGCACCTCTACACACCGCATCAGGGGCGCCTGAGCGCGATCGCCAAGGGGGTCCGGCGCGCCAGCAGCCGCTTCGGGGGGCGCCTTGAGCCGTTCTTTCGCCTGCGCATCGAGCTGCACGAGGGGCGCGGCGAGTTGATGACGGTCACCGGCGCACAGACCGTCTCCGGGCATCCCAGGTTGCGCTCGAACGCGGGGGCGCTCGATGCCGCCGCCCGCGCCTGCGATGCGGTCGGGCGGCTGTTTGAGACCGGCGAGCCGCACCCGGGGGTCTTCAACCTGCTCTGCCACAAGCTCTCGCTGCTCGACGGCGACCCGACCGGCGCCACGCGCGCAAGCGCGTTGGCGTTTCGTTTGAAGCTCCTGCACGCCGCCGGTCTTGCGCCGCAGCTCTCAGCCTGCGCCGGGTGCGGCGAGGCCGATCATCTGGTCGGCTTCTCCGGCGCCGCGGGAGGCGTTGTCTGCGGGGGCTGTGAGGCCTCGGCCTTCCCCTTGGAAGCGCCGGCGCACGAGTTCATGGTCGGCGCGCTCGGCAGCCCGCTCAGCGAGGCGCCGAGCGGGCAGGAGCGCGCGCTCGGGCAGGTCGAGCGGGCGGTCGCCGAGACGCTCGAGCACCACGCGCACGTGCGGCTGATGCCGGCGACGAGCAGGGCGGCTTGAGCGCAATGAGCTCAGCATCGACGGTCACAGACTTCGCCGAGCAGCGCCGTCAACTGGAGGAGGCGCAGCTCTCCGAGCTTGCCGCGCGCTCCTACCCAGCTTTGCGCGCGCATCCCGAGGAGGACTGCTCGCTGCGCACACCCTTCCAGCGCGACCGCGACCGGATCGTGCACTGCAAGGCCTTCCGGCGGCTCACGCACAAGACGCAGGTGTTCGTCGCGCCGCTGGGCGATCACTACCGCACGCGGCTGACCCACACGCTCGAGGTCACGACGATCTCGCGCACCGTCGCCCGGGCGCTGCGGCTGAACGAGGATCTGGTCGAGGCGATCGGACTCGGGCACGACCTCGGCCATCCGCCCTTCGGGCACATAGGAGAGGAGGCGCTCGACGCCTGTCTGCGGGCTCGTTTCGGTCGCGAGTTTCGCCACTACGAGCACTCGCTGCGGGTGGTCGATGTGCTCGAGCGCTCCGGCGCGGGGCTGAACCTGACCGAGCAGGTGCGCGAAGGGATCGCGCGGCATTCCAGCAAGGCGCCGCTGCCGGCGACGCTCGAGGGTCGGATCGTGCGGCTGATCGACCGGGTGGCCTACATCAACCACGACATCGACGACGCCGTGCGGGCGGGGCTGCTCGGCGAAGAGGACCTGCCCGCGGAGGCGATAGCGGTGCTCGGGCGCACCGGCTCACAGCGCATCGATGCGCTCGTGCACGACATGGTCGAGCATTCCAGCGCCGCGGGCGACATCGTCCAGGGACCCGACGCCGGGCCAGCGATGGCGCGGCTGCGCGAGTTCATGTTCGAGCGTGTCTATCTCGGCGCCGCCGTCAGAGCCGAGCGCGAGCGCATCGCGAACGTCGTCACCACTTTGTTCGAGCACTACGCCGAGCACCCGGAGCTGCTGCCCGACGAGGGCGGGGCGGCCGGCGCCGATCTGGCCGATCGCGTCACCGACTATGTGGCGGGGATGACCGATCGCTTCTGCATCCGGGAGTACACCGACCTTGAAGTGCCACGTGTATTCGCACGCTGAGAGGGATTGGGAGGGGCCGCCGCTGCGCGGCGCCGTTGGGCGTGCCCGTATCGCTCCGAGCGGCTAGCGTAAGCGGGCGATGGCTCGCTACACACCCGACTCCCGCGACCGCGTGCGCGAAGCGATCGACTTCGTCGAGCTGGTCTCCACCCGCACCGAGCTGCGCCGCGCCGGGCCACGCAGCTACGAGGGGCTCTGCCCCTTCCACGACGAGCGCACACCGTCCTTCAGCGTCGAGCCGGTCGAGAAGGTCTATTACTGCTTTGGCTGCCAAGCCTCGGGCGACGTGTTCACGTTCGTGCAGGAGACCGAGGGCGTCGACTTCAAGGGGGCGCTCGAGCTGCTGGCCGACCGCGCCGGAGTGGAGCTCGCGGTCGAAGCCGAGGATCCGCGCGAAGCGCAGAAGCGCGCGCGGCGCGAGCGGCTGCTCGAGCTGCTCGCTCGCACCGCCGGCTACTACGAGCGCTACCTGTGGGATTCGGAGGAGGCCGCGGGCGCGCGCGAGTACCTGGCGCAGCGCGGGCTCGGGGAGGAGATCCTGCGCGGCTTTCGCGTCGGCTACGCGCCGAGCGCCTGGGATCGGGTGCTGCTCGCCTCTCGTCGCGGCGGCTTCTCCGAGCGCGAGCTATATGACACGGGACTGGCGCAACGCTCGCAGGAGCGCGGCAGTATCTATGACCGCTTTCGCGCTCGCATCATGTTCCCGCTGGCCGACATGCGTGGGCGTGTGCTCGGCTTCGGCGCACGCGCCACGCACGAGGGGCAGAAGCCGAAGTACCTGAACACTTCCGATAATGACGTCTACCACAAGGGTCGTCACCTCTATGGCGGGGACCTGGCACGTGCCGCCGCCGCCAAGGCGGGACAGACGATTCTCTGCGAGGGCTACACCGACGTGATCGCCATGCACCAAGCGGGCTTTGTGGGCACCGTCGGGCTGATGGGCACCGCCTTGACGGTCGAGCAGGTGGGAGAGCTGGGTCGCCTGGCGCCGAGCGTGCTGCTGGCGCTGGACGCCGACAGCGCCGGGCAGGAGGCGATGCTCAAGGCCGCGCGGCTGGCGGCAAAGCGTGAACTGGAGCTGCGTGTGGTCGAGCTGCCGGCAGGGGCGGACCCGGCCGATCTGCTGCAGCGCGAGGGAGCAGAGGCGATGGCCGAGCTGGTGGCACGCTCGGTGCCGTTCGTGCGATTCCGGGTCGAGCGCGTGCTCGCCGGTGGGCAGGACTCCACGCCCGAGGGTCGCGATCGCATGCTCGCCGAGCTGCGGCCGATCTTCGCCGAGCTGCCGCAGAGCGCGATGCGGATGGATCTGACGCGGCTGGTCTCGGGCAAGCTCGGTCTGGGCGAGGGGCTGGCCGAGGGACTGCTTGTCGGCAAGCGGGACGCTCGCCCGCCATCCGTGGCCGGGCGCCCGAGCGCACCGGCGGAGATGCGCGTGTTCTCCGGGCGCGAGGACACCGAGCGAGCCTTCCTGGCGCAATGCATCTCCACGCCCACCCATGGCCAGGCGGCGCTTGGCGAAGTCGACGTCGAGGCGCTGTTCACAAGCGAGCTGATGCGCCGGGCGGCGCGCCACCTGCGCGACGGGAACGTGGCCGAGCCGCTGAAGGGCGTTCCCGACGAGGATCGCGAGCTCGTCTCGCTGCTGGCTGAGCTGACCGTCGAAGCGGGGCGCTGGCCGGTGCCCGAGGGACCCGGCACGCCGCCGATGCTCGAGGTCCAGCACTTGCAGCTTCAGCTCGCCTCGATCGACCGCCGCATCCACACCGCCCGTGCCCAGGGCGCCGGCGAGGTCAGCGACCTGGCGCGCCGGCGCGGCGAGGTCAAGCAGCGCTTCGACAGAGCGCAGGAGCGGGCGATGGCCGAGAGCGGCGCGGAGGCGTAGGGCTCGCGATCACGAGGTCGAAGGCGCGAACGCGTGTTCGTTTTTCCGTCCGGTCCATGGTAGACAATGCAGTGCATGGATCGAGAGCCATTGGAACAGCTGCTTGAGGAGGGCCTGTCGCTGGCCGAGATCGGTCGGAGGTTCGACCGGCATGAAGCGACGGTGTCATATTGGGTGAACAAGCACGGGCTTACGCCTGCGAACCGTGAGAAGCATGCCTCCAAGGGACCGCTTGAGCGCGACGAGTTGGAGCGGCTTGTGGTCGCCGGCATGTCGACCACACAGATCGCTGAATCCGTCGGGCGTAGCAAGACCACCGTCCGTCACTGGCTGCGTGAGTACGGACTGACGACGCAGTGGGCCGAACGACGCAGATCGTCAGGTCACAGGGAGCCGGCGTTGGAGCTTCGCTGCTCAACCCACGGAGTGACCACGTTCAGGCGACGAAGTCAGGGCGGGTATCGGTGCGTCAAGTGCCGCGCCGACGCCGTGTCGCGCCGAAGGCGCAAGGTCAAGCGCGTGCTCGTGGAGGAGGCCGGAGGCTGTTGTGCCATATGTGGTTACAAGCGATCAGTCGCCGCACTGCACTTCCACCACACTGTGCCCGCCGAGAAGAGCTTCTCGCTCAGCCATCGGGGAGTCGCACGATCGCTTGAGAAGGCCAGACGGGAGGCGAGCAAGTGTGTACTTCTTTGCTCCAATTGCCACGCCGAGGTGGAGGCCGGCGTGATGACGTTGCCGACCATCAAGGAGGCTGCGTAGAATGTGACCGACGTAGCCCCGCGGTATCCGGGGTCGCGCGATCCGGGGTAGCTCAATTTGGCAGATGCGCTCGACTGTTAATCGAGAGGTTGTGGGTTCGAGTCCCACCCCCGGAGCTTCGAACCGCGATGTTTACGGCCCCTGAAACGGGTCGGCTTCGACCCTCGCGAGCCGACACCAGGCGCTCGACCAGCTGACCGGCGCGAGCGCCCGCGTCGTGGCTCTGCGACCAAGCGGCCAGCGAGCGCACTCGCTCACGGATCGACTCGTCGGCGATCACGCCTTCGACCGCGCGGCGGATTGGGCGCGGGGAGATGAAGCGGCGGGGGACACGCAAACCCGCGCCGGCCCAGGCCAGACGGGCGGCGTTCTCGTTCATGTCGCCCGCGACGGGGCAGGCGACGACGGGGACGCCCAGCGTCAAGGCGCGCACGACGGTGCCGTGGCCGGCGTGGCAGACGATCGCCTCGCAGTGCGGCAGGGTTCGCGCGTAGGAGAGCCAGTCGCACACGCGGGCATTGTCGGGAACAGTAAGCGGACGCGAGGGGAGACGGCGGTTATACGTGGCGATCACGCGCACCGGCGCGTCGGCCAGGCCTTCGAGGCTTGCGTGCAGAAGCCGATGCTCGGGGTCCTGCACGGTCGACGGGGCGACCAGTACGAGCGGCTCATCGCAGGCACCGCCGGCGGAGCCGGTGGTCGGCAACGGGACATCCTCAGCCGGCGGCTCCCACGTCAGCGGGCCGACGACATGGACGTGCTCGGGCCAGGAGCGCGCGTACTCCAATTGGGGAAACGTGGCCACCAGCGCCAACTGGTCGCTGGTGCCGCCATGCAGACGCTCCTGCGCCGGCAGGCCGACGCTCTCTCGGGCCTCGTTGAGCGACTGTCGACCGCTCTCGATGCCGCGATCGATCGGCGCTTGAGCGCGTCTCCAGAAGGCACGGCCGAGCGGTGTTCGCGCCTGAATCGCGCCATAGGAGTAGATCGGAAAGCCCGGCGCCGCCTCGGGGAAGACGTGGGGGATAAGCGTCGCGCAGGGGATGTCGTGCAGCTCCGCGCACAGCGAGGGCGCCAGTGTGAGGATGTCGTGGACGACCACATCCGGGGCGAGATCCTTGACCAGCGGCAACGTATCGCGCGTGGCGTAGACGACAGCCTCGTAGAAGCCGAGCGGCTGCGCCGGACGGCCGTCGTTCTCGACCGGGATCGGAAAGGCGCTGTACTCGGGCGCCGCGGCGAACCCCAGGCCCTCGCCTTCGATCGCCGCCCGCCAGCGCTCCCACGTCTGCACCGTCACGTCGTGACCGCGTGCTCGCAGCGCGCGACCGAGCGCGATCATCGGGAACGCATGGCCGGGATCGCCGAAGGCGCCGAGCAGGATGCGCAGCGGACGCGGCGCCGAGGCCGAATGGGAGCGAGGCGCCGACGGCGATGGCTGCGCGGAACGCGTCGCGATCGACGTGGCCACAGGCGCTTGGGCTAGGCCGCCAGCTCAGCCAGCAGCCGCAACTGCTCGAGGCGATCGTCCTTGCTGAAGGCGATCGGCGTGATCCCGAGCGTGCCGACGCCGGCGTCGCGGTAGACGGCCAAGCGCTCGCGCACGACGTCCTTCGGCCCGCACAGCGACACCGTGTCGATCAGGGCATCGGGGATCGCGGCCATCGCCTCCTCGCGCTTGCCTTCCAGGTAGAAGTCCTGAATCGTTTTCGCCTGCTCCTCGAAGCCGTAGCGACAGACGAGGTTGTTGTAGAAATTCTGCTTGCGCGAGCCCATGCCGCCGACGTACAGCGCGATGAAGGGGCGCATCGCGTTGCGCGCGCCCTGCAGGTCGTCGGTGATGAACACGTTGACCGTCGGCGCGATGTCGAACCCGTCGAGGCTGCGACCCGCCCGATCGGCCCCTTCCTGCAACAGCGGGCGCAACTCGGAGACGTGCTCGGGGCTGAACAGCGTCGGAATCCAGCCGTCGGCGATCTCACCCGCAAGCGCCGTGTTCTTCGGCCCGATCGCCGCCAGGTAGATGGGGATACGCTCCTGGACGGGTGAGATCGTCAGCTTCAGCGCCTTGCCCGGGCCGTCGGGCAGCGGTAGTTCCAGCGTCTCGCCCTTGAACTCGACGCGCTCGCGCGCCAAGGCCATCCGCACAACCGCCACATACTCGCGCGTGCGCTGCAACTGCTTGCCAAAACGCTGCCCGTGCCAACCCTCGGCCACCTGCGGGCCGGAGGAGCCGATGCCGAGGATCATGCGTCCGTTCGAGAGCTGATCGATCGTGGCGGCGGTCATCGCGGTCATCGCCGCCGAGCGGCCCGGCATCTGAAAGATGCCCGACCCGAGCCGGATCTTCGAGGTCTGCCCCGCCAACCAGCCGAGCACCGTCGCCGAGTCAGAGCCGTAGGCCTCGGCGGTCCACACCGAGTCATAGCCGAGCCGCTCGGCCTCCTGGACGATTTCAAGCTGGTCCTGGGAGCTGAGACCCAGGCCCCAGTAGCCGATGTGCACGCCTAGCTGCATCTATCGATCCTTTCCTTCGCTCGAGAGCGCCTAGAGCGCGTCGCCCGGGCGGACGAACATCATCTCAGGAACCACGCAGGCGGGGGAGACGCGCAACATGAAGCGCACGGCCTCGGCGATGTCCTGCGGGCGAATCATCTCCTCGGCTTTGACCTGGCCCTTGACGAACTCGGTCATCGGCGTGTCCACGAAAGCGGGGCAGAGAGCCAGCGACTTGATGCCCTGTGCGCCGAGCTCCTTGTTCATCGCTTCGGTCCAGCCGACGACGGCGTGCTTGGTGGCCGAGTAGACCGACAGCCACGCCTCGGCACGCTTGCCGGAAATCGAGGAGGTGTTGACGACCAGCGCACTGGAGTGCTCGGCGCCGGCGGCCTTGAGCATCTCCAGAGCCTCGCGATAGAACAGGACGATCTGGCGCAGGTTGACCGACAGCTGCATGTCCAGGTACTTGGTCTGGATTTCGCCGACAGCGGCCCCGATCCCGACACCGGCGTTGTTGACGAGCACGTCGAGCCGTCCGTAGCGCTCCTTGTGCGCGGCCACGACCTTCTGGACCTCGGACTCCTCGGCCAGCGAGGCGGGCACCGCGTGAACGTCGAACCCCTCGGAGGCGAGCTCATCGACGGCGCCTTGCAGCTTCTCTGCCCGGCGCGCCGCCATCGTCACGCCAAACCCCTCTTCGCCCAGCACCCGCGCGATGGCCAGCCCAATCCCGCTGGATGCCCCGGTAACGATCGCCGCCCGCTCCGCCATGTCGTTCCCTCCGTTGGTTGTGAGCGGGTATCAAACCACGGCGTGGGAGTCCGCCGCGCTCTGCTGGCCGCGTTTCGGCGGCCCGAGTGCTCGCATTGGCCTTGGCCCGCTGGTAGCGTCTAAGCGGCTGCGCCAGCAGGCGCGGCAAGGGCCCGTAGCTCAGTTGGTTAGAGCCGTCGACTCATAATCGATTGGTCCCTGGTTCGAGTCCAGGCGGGCCCATCGCAGACTCCCGCATAATTGTGCGGGGGTGCTCTCGGTTTCTGGCTGAGGTGGCCGCGCTGGTGTGACCCCGCTCATTGAGTGAGAGCCCGGCGCGGGCGCGGGCGCGGGCGCGGCTCGTGGCGACCGAACGTGGGCCGGCCGGGCCGCACGATCGGTGACATGATGCGGGTATGGCCTCCGAAGTTGATGCCTCCGACCCGCACGAGCAAGAATCTGTTGTCCTCGCCAGCTTTGAACATCGTCGCGCCGCCGAGCGGATGCTGGCGTCACTCGGGCGGAACTTCCGCAAGAAGGCCCGCAAAGGCAAGGCAACGGCTTTTATCGTCAGCGGCAACAGCGACGGTTCGCTGAAGATCACCGAGTCTCGGGTTCTGGAGACCAGTGACTTCCTAGCGGCAGTCATCCGCATCTTCGCGTCGCTGGCGCTTGGATTCCTAGCGATCTTCTCGACGCTGAAAGGTGCTCTGGGCGGCAAGCGCGCGGCTCGTAAGCATGAAGGGCACGTTGGCTCGGATGAGCAGCGGGCTCACGAGATTCTCGCTGAAGCGGCCCTAAGGCGGCCCTCGCATTGGTTCGCTGCAAGGACGCAGAGATGCGGCGGGCGGTCGCCGCGGTGGCGAGCGAGGGCAACTCCGGCTATTGCTGGGATGGCCCTTTGGCGGACTTCCTCTCGGGCCTTGATCCGAGCAGTAAGCACGACTGGGTTCGCACTGCTCTCGGCGAGTCCTCAACGCACGGCTGATTCCGCCCTTGGGCGGTAGAACCGGACCGGATGACGGACACCTTGCACACAGAGACGCGGGAGACCACCTGCACGTAGAACCCCAGCCTTTGACTCAATCGACCCAGACAGCCCGCCGGGCGCGCTATGGCCTGCTGCTGGGCGTGATTCTCGTCGCGTTCGTCCTCCAGGGCGTGGCCTCGCCCCAAGCGTGGGAGGAGGTGCTCGTCACCGCCCTGCTTGGCGTTACGTTCTTGCTCTCGCTCTGGACGGCAGACGCGAAGCAGATCATCGTTCGGCCGTCAGTCCTGATCGTGATGCTGCTGATCCTCCTGAGCATCGTCGAGGCCGCGAACGGCCACCCCGCCTCGCAGGCCGTGCGGATCGCGAACGGCCTGGTCGTCCTGCTCGCCCCTCCCGCGATCGTCGTCGGGGTGATGCGCAGCCTGCGCGACAGACAGACGGTGACCGTCGAAGCCGTCCTCGGGGTGCTGTGCGTCTACATCCTGCTCGGGATGTTCTTCGCCTTCCTCTACGGGTCCATCGACAGTCCACCCGGCGAACCGTTCTTCGCGAACGGCGCGACGGCGACCGCGGCCCACTGCCTGTACTACAGCTTCACGACGCTAACCACCGTCGGCTACGGAGATCTGTCTGCGCGCAGTAATCTCGGCCACACCCTGTCGGTATCCGAGGCGCTCCTTGGGCAGATCTATCTGGTGACCGTCGTCTCAGTGATCGTTGCGAACCTCGGTCGTCGCAGACCGGCCCCGCCGACTTGATCGATGATCGCACACTCACGCTCATTGTCGGCCATGGCAAACACGAGAGGATTCAAAGCGAGAAGGTCATGCTCAGCTGATGTGGGCGTGCCGCGCTTTACGGCGGCGCTTGTAGTAGTACTTTGTTAGAGTTTTGGTAGGTGTTCTTGGCTGTCCGGCGAACTCCTTTGGCATTGGTTGAGAATCGATGCGGGAGGGGTGATGATGGCTGTTGTGGCGATTGAGGAGTCTGTGGGGAC
>JBOGXY010000075.1:0-2647 GCA_050696495.1 Solirubrobacteraceae bacterium | reverse complement strand
CACCACTTCAAGCTCGTCACCGAGGGTTTCCGCGTGCCGCCCGGCGAGGCCTACTACCCGATCGAGGGGCCACGCGGAGAGCTCGGCTGCTTCGTGCGCTCCGACGGCTCGTCAAAGCCGGCACGAGTGCACATGCGCGACTCCTCGTTCGTGAACCTGCAGGCGCTCTCGCAGATGGCCGAGGGCTCCTACATCGCCGACATGATCGCAACGCTTGCGATGCTCGACCCAATCTTGGGGGGGATCGACAGGTGAACACGACCCAGCCAGTCGAGGTGCCGGCCGAGCTGCGCGCCGAGATCGAGCGGCAGATGGCGCTGTATCCGGACAGCCGCTCTGCCGCTTTGCCCGCGCTTGAGGCGGCGCAGCGCGTGCACGGCTGGTGCTCACCCGAGGCGCTTGAGCAGGTCGCTGCGGTGATGGGCGTCACGCCCGCCTACCTGGAGTCGGTGGCCAGCTTCTACGACATGCTCGAGACAGAGCCCGTCGGCAAGCACAGCGTGTACGTGTGCACGAACATCTCCTGCTCGCTGCGCGGCGCCGATCAGCTGTACGCGGCGATCAAGGACGCGGCCGGCTCAGACACCGAGTTCAACGTGCGCCCATTCGAGTGTCTTGGCGCGTGTGACATCGCCCCGATGGCCTCCGTCGACGGCGTGTATGTGGGACCGCTCGCGATCGAGGACATCCCACGGCTCCTGGACGACATTCGCACCGGGTGCCCCGTATTGCCCGACAAGCAACTCTCCACGCGGCCGGTCGCCGACCCGAACGCCAACACACGAGAGTTCCCCGCGCACACAGTCGAGGAGTCGCAGCGATGACCAGTGCGCTGCTGTTCAAGGACATCGACGAGCCAGGCCTGTGTACGCGCGAGGTCTACGAGCGTCGTGGCGGCTATGCCTCGTTGCGCAAGGCGCTTGCGATGGAGCCCGAAGCGGTGCTGGGCGAGCTGGAAGCCTCCGGCTTGCGCGGGCGCGGCGGGGCGGGATTCGCGATGGGCAAGAAGGTCTCCTTCCTGCCGAAGGGCTCGATCGATAAGTACCTGGTCTGTAACGCCGACGAGTCCGAGCCGGGCACTTTCAAGGACCGCGAACTGATGCAGAAGTCCCCGCACATGCTGATCGAGGGAATCGTGATCGCCTCCTTCGCGGCCGGCGCCAACCGCTCGTTCATCTACATCCGCGGCGAGTACTCCCAGCAGGCCGACCTGCTCGACGCGGCGCTGGCGCAAGCGCGCGAGGCCGGCTACATCGGCGAGAACATCCTCGGGTCGGGTCATTCGCTCTCGCTGGTGGTGCACCGTGGCGCCGGCGCCTACATTTGCGGCGAGGAGACCGGCCTGCTCGACTCGCTCGAAGGCAAGCGCGGCAACCCGCGCCTGAAGCCCCCCTTCCCTGCCAATCAAGGGCTCTACCAGGGGCCGACGCTGATCAACAACGTCGAGACGCTCGCGACTGTGCCGGCGATCATCGAGATGGGCGGGGCGAAGTACGCCGAGCTTGGCACGGAGACCTCCAAAGGCACCAAGCTCGTGTCGGTCTCCGGCCACGTGCGGCGTCCCGGCAACTACGAGATCGAGCTTGGCATCCCCTCACGCGAGATCGTCTACGGCCTGGCCGGCGGTCCAGAGGAGGGCCGCGAGGTCAAGTGCTGGTTCCCGGGTGGCTCCTCCTCGCCGGTGCTGCTGGCCGAGGACCTCGACCTCCCCTACGACTTCGACTCGATGGCAAAAGCCGGCTCGATGCTCGGCTCCGGCGCGATCATCGTCGTCGACGACTCCACGCCGATCCTCGACGTCGCCCTGAAGGTGGCGAAGTTCTACCGCCACGAGTCCTGCGGCAAGTGCACCCCCTGCCGCGAGGGCACCAACTGGACCGTGAAGATGCTCGAGCGCATCGAGACCGGTGAAGCGACGCCGATGGATCTGGAGATCATGGCCTCCGTCTGCGAGCACATCATCGGCAACTGCCTTTGTGTGCTCGGTGACGCGATGGCGATGCCGATCGGCTCGCTGATCGCCAAGTTCCGCGAGGAGTTCGAAACGCATATGAAGGCGGCGGCGCTTGCCTAGACCAACCCCCCGCACAATCACCTTCACGATCGACGGCCGCGAGGTCAAGGCGCCGGAAAACTCGATGCTGGTGGACGCCGCCAAGCACGGCGACGTCGAGATACCCGTCTTCTGTTACGAGCCCAAGCTCGGCGCGCCGGTCGGCGCCTGCCGCATGTGCCTGGTCGAAATCGAGGGCATCGGAAAGCTGCAGACCGGCTGCTCGACACCCGTCAAGGACGGGATGGTCGTAAGCACACAGTCCCCGCGCGTGAAGACCGCGCAGCAGGCCGTGGTCGAGTTCCTGCTGATCAACCATCCGCTGGACTGCCCCGTTTGCGACAAGGGGGGCGAGTGCCCGCTGCAGGACATCGCCTTCGGCTGGGGCAGCGGCGTCTCCCGCTTCGTGGAGCCCAAGCGCCACTTCGTAAAGCCGCTGGCGCTCTCAGAGAGGATCGCGATCGACCGCGAGCGCTGCATCCTCTGCTACCGCTGCGTGCGCTTCTCGCAGGACGTCTCCGAAGACCACCAGCTCGTGCTGCTCGAGCGCGGCGCGCACTCCTATGTCGCGACCTTCGACGGGCACCCCTACGA
>JBOGXY010000074.1:0-23350 GCA_050696495.1 Solirubrobacteraceae bacterium | reverse complement strand
GCGCGGATCGTCTCAAGCAGAGACGCGGCCACCAGCTCGGCCTGCTCGCTCCCGCCCTTGGGCAGCAGGATCGCGAACTCGTCCCCGCCCAGCCTCGCAACCGCGTCGCTTGAGCGCAGACGTCGCGCAAGCGCATGGCCGACGCGCACGATCAGATCGTCGCCGGCGCTGTGGCCGAGCGTGTCGTTGACCTGCTTGAACTCGTCGAGGTCGAGCATCAGCACCGCGCCCTCGTGGCCGTAGCGCTCACCGCGGGCGATGTGCTCGCCCAGGATGCGTTCGTAGGCGCGGCGATTGAACAGGCCCGTGAGGGGGTCGTGGTCGACCATGTAGCGCAGCTTCTCCTCTGCCGCCGCGCGCGCCTGATCGGCCTCTTCGCGCTCGCGCAAGCGGCGTTCGACCAGCGAGCGCGCCAGCCGCTCACGGCGCGTGGCACGTAGCGAGAGGCCGCCGAGCACGATCGTTAGCGCGCCGCCGATCAGCATCGTCGTGTTCAGCACGGCGAGGCTCGAATGGGAAAACAGCGCGGCCAGCTGCATCGCCGGTTCCATATCGGCGAAAAGTCGCTTCTGCTGAAGCGCACAGGCCGCAGGCGATGCTACGTTCGCAGCGACTATGTCTACCAGGCGAATCTCGCGGCGAGCATTGCTCGCATGGTCGGTGGCGATCGTCGTGCTCGTCGTGCTCGCCGTGTTCGGTCTCTCGGGCAGCAAAACCGCGGTCGGGCGCGCCGCGCCGGCTCTACCCACCGACCGGCTGTCGGGCACTAACGTCAGCCTCTCCTCGCTTCATGGGCGGCCGGCGCTGATCGTGTTCTGGGCCAGCTGGTGCACACCCTGCGAACAGGAGGCGCCGGCGCTCGAGCGCTTCTCGCGCACGCTGAACGGTCAGGCCGCGCTGGTCGGTGTCAACTGGAGCGATCCCTCGCTCTCGGGCGCCAAGGCGTTCGTCAAGCGATTCGGATGGACGTTCTCTAATCTTCGCGATCCCGATGAGACGAGCGGACAGAGGTTCGGCGTGAGCGGCCTGCCGACCACATATGCGATCGACGCCTCCGGGCGGATCCGGGACACGCTGCGTGGCCCGCAGACGCAGGCCACGCTCGCGCACGCGCTAGCGGTCGCCGGCGCGTGATCGCAGCGACACCCCCTGCTCCGCCGCCGCCGGTTCGCGCGGTCGAGATGACGATCAACGCGCACCCCTCGCGGCACCTGCTCAAGGGGCACCGGCTGATGCTCGACGGACGCCTGAGCGCTACGAGCGGGGGGCTCGTAGGCGCGGTCGTAGAGCTGCAGCAGGCCCCGCTGCGGGGCGGTCGTTTCAGGGACATCGCCCACACGGCCACGCGTGCCGGCGGCATCTACCGCTTTGCGCGGCTACGGCCTCAGGCGAGCCTGCGCTATCGCGTCAGGCCGGTAAGCGTCACGGGCGCGGCGAGCCGTGCGGTCACCGTAACCGTCGAAATCCCGCTAGTCGAGTTTCCTCATCCGGGCGGCGTGATCGCGGCTGCGCATTATCTCTCACAGCGCGCGGGGACGACGGCGTTCGCCGTGTACGACAACGAGCGCAAACTCTCGGGTACCAACGTGCACATGCGTTTTCACTCGGCCAGCGTCGTCAAGTCGCTGCTGCTGGTTGCCTACCTGCAGACGCTCGCCGCACAGCACCGGGGGCTCAGCCCCGAAAGCACCGGGCTGATGTATCCGATGATCCACTCCTCCGATAACAACGCCGCCTCGGCGATCGATGCGATCGTCGGCGACTCCGGGCTCGACCGCGTGGCGCACGAGGCGGGGATGGTCGATTTCGAAACAGCCGGCGCCTGGTGGGGGTTCACCGCGGTCTCGGCTGCCGACCTGGCGCGCTTCTTCTACCTCCAGGACGGGCTGATCCCCCGCCAGTTCGACGGCTATGCGCGCTGGCTATTCTCGACCATAGAACCGAGCGAGAGCTGGGGGGTGCCCGCCGCCGGCAGGCCCGCCGGCTTCAATGTCTTCTTCAAGGGAGGATGGCTGCCGATCAGCGAGGGGCTCGTCAATCAAGCCGCGCGACTGGAGCGCGGAGACGACACATTCGCGATGGCCGTGCTCACCCGCGGCGATCCCTCGATGGGCTACGGCGAGGAAACGCTTGCGGGCGTCACGGCACGGCTCGTTCACGGCGGCTGATCGCCGCGCCGCCCTTCACGGCGGGTAGACAGGACGCTCGACGCGCGCGGTCAGTGCTCTCAGGTCGGGTCGCTCAGGTCTTTTCGTCAAGCTCGCTGCTGTACTCCCGATCGCCTTCGCCGTAATCGCGGCCGGGGATGCTCTCCTCGGCGCCTGCCGCGTCGTGCAGGATCGCGTGCGCCGATTGCTGGTCGCCGTGCGAAGCATGGTCGATAAGCGCCGCCTCGGCTTCCTCGAAGCCCTCGGACTCACCGCCACCGCCCTCGCGCACCGCGCGCTGCGCCGGGTCGAGCGACTCGTCGCCGGCGATGCCGCCGATCGCCCCGGCTTCCTGGGCGGCGAGGTCTGTCTCCTCCTGCTCGTATGGGGGGTCTGGGGTCATGCTGGGTTGACTACCCGCCGGCGCGCGCTTCCAAGCCTCGGGCGCCGTCCGGACCTGAAGAGCACGGGGACCAGCCGTAGCGTCGGGGCCAAGAACCTGATCAAGTCGGACAGTTCGATCTCCGGCTAGAATGCCGCGGATGGGGAACGCGATCATCGCGACCGGTAGCAACGCGGCGGCCGCCTTCAGCTTGAAGGTTCGCCGGGGGGAGGGGATGGCGCTCCTGACGATGGATTGGAAGCGGGGGATGCCGCCGCCCGACTTTGTCGGGTTCGCGATCGAGTTTCAGCCCCCTGGGGCTCATGAGCTTCAGGCGCTCACTAACGACCTGGCGTTCCTCCCGGCGGACGGCAAGGTCGTGCCTGCGAGGACATCGAGTCGGCTCGCTCCGTTCCAGCGGTTTCGGTGGGTGCATTTTCCGCGTGACGCGGACCTCGACGGTGACTTCCTCTACCGGGTTACGCCGGTATCGATGGACGCCAACGATGCGCTCTCATACGGTGAGCCACAGCAGGCTTCGATAGCGCTGGGCGGAGACACATACGCGGGCGAGTTGAACGTCGCCTTCACCCGCGGTTTCGTCTCATCGCAGGCGTTTGTGGAACGCTACGAACCGATCAAGACCCTGCTGCCGCAATCGGCAAGCGAAGGTTTGACGTTCAAGCCCACCAACCCGAAGGCGAGCGAAGCCCTCGATTGGATGGGCTTTGAGGCGCGCGAAGCGATTCTCGCGGTACTCGACAAAGCGATCGCGGACACCACGACCCAAGTCAGGGCCATCGCCTATGACCTCAATGAGCCCGAGGTGCTCTCGCGCCTTGAGCAGCTAGGGGGTCGTCTGCGGATGATCATCGATGACTCCGGCTCTCACGGCGAAGCCGATTCGCCGGAGGCGCAGGCCGAACGACGGTTGATCCTCAGCGCGGGCAAGGAGAACGTCATCCGCCAACACATGGGCGAGTTGCAGCACAACAAGACGATCATCAGCGAAAGCGCGACCGAGCAAGTGGTGGTGTGCGGGTCGACCAACTTCAGTTGGCGAGCATTCTTCGTCCAGTCAAATAACGCTCTCCTCCTGCGCGGCAAGGGGCCGGCGGCAGCTTTTTCCGCAGCCTTCGAGCAGTACTGGGCGCACAGCGATGCGCCAGGGTTCAGCGTGACGCCGCCGGCGGGCTTTACGGAGCTCGGGCTTGCGGGTATCGATGCACAGGTCGCCTTCTCGCCCCACTCACGCGATAATGCGCAACTCGCAAAGATCGCCGAAGACATCGGCGAGCACACCGAGTCCTCGCTGCTGTACTCGCTTGCGTTTCTCTACCAGACTCCCGGCCCCATTCAGGATGCGATCAAGAAGGTCACCGAAAATAACGCGAGGTTCGTCTACGGGATATCCGACAGACAGGTCGGCGGGCTGGACCTGCAGCGGCCTAACGGCAACGTCGACCCCGTGTACCCGGCCGAACTCGGCAAGCACGTTCCAGAGCCGTTCAAGTCAGAGCCGAGCGGTGGAAGCGGCGTGCGAATGCACCACAAGTTCGTTGTAATCGACTTCGACAAGCCCACAGCCCGTGTCTACATGGGGTCCTACAACTTCTCCTCCTCGGCTGACCTGAAGAACGGCGAGAACCTGCTCGTGATTCGCGACCCTCGCGTCGCCGTCTCCTACGCGGTTGAGGCGCTGACGCTTTTCGACCACTACCACTTTCGTATCTCCGAGCGCGAACACGAAAAGGAAGGAAAGCCGTTTGCGCTTGCCAGACCACCACGCGCCTCCGGCGAGAAGCCCTGGTGGGACGCCTACTACAGCGACCCGCAGAGAGCTCGCGATCGCGAAGTCTTCGCCTAGAAGTTAGTTCTCGGGCGGGGGAATCGTTACTGGTTTGAAAGGACTCAGGCCGCCGGTACCCAGCCGGAGGGGAATGCGCCCGCCGGCACCTCGCCGGGGTACTCCGCGAAGTGCTCGCGGGCGATCCGTTCTCCCTCGCCTCCCGCCAGCAACGGACGCAGGTCGGCGACGTTGAGCAGGATGCGCAGCGTCGCGCCGATCTGCAGGTCGGCGGCGTTCGGTCGCTCTGAGCCGATCACGCCGTCGGCGGCGAGCTGCTCGACGTAGGCGAGCTTGGCGGGTAGGCCCGCGAGGTCCTCGTACAGGCGCTCGGCGGTGATCTTGTGGTACTTCCAGGTGCCGCGAATCATTCGGATCGCAAAGTCGGTACCGGGGCCGTCGAGCGGCTGGCCGCCGGCGAAGGTGCCCATCGCCTCGGGTCGGAAATGGAGCGCTCCCCACGGTAGGCGCCGACCAAGGTCTTGGAACTCCTCATCGCCCCAGCGCTCCGCCTCGCGCACATCCTCTGAGGGATAGAGGACGGGCTCGGGCGCGAGCGCCTCCAAGCGGTCGAGGATCGCGCGGGAGCCATGCACGGGCTCGCCGTCGATAAGCATCCCCGGGACGGTGTAGTTGCCCTCGCCGTAGATTTCCTGCATCGGCTCGATGTGCCGGCCGGGGATGAGCTCGACGCGCTCGTACTCGAGTCCCTTCAGGCGCAGGGCGGCACTCGCCGTCATGCAGGGATGCGACGGCGGCAGGACGTGGAGGACGAGGGCGGGGGGCACGGTTGGAGGAGCTTACCTGGCGCCACGAGTGCACAGCAGCGAGTAGCTGGACTCGGCAACTACGCCGATCGGTAACCGACAAGGTCGCGATTCATCGAAGCTCCGAATACGATCTACTTCGGCAGAATTTTTCAGATAAGTATGTCAAACAAGCCCTATTCGCCCTAAGAGGAGCACTTTCGATATACTTATGCGCATCGGTCATGCTAACTGAATCTAATCGGGCTGTGGTCACCCTGAGCGCCGAGGCTCCGCGCTTCGTTGCAAGTGCGCTGCGGCGGCTTGCCGGCGTAGTGGTCGTCGAGGAGGCTCCCGAAAACTCGATCGTTCGGTTGGGCGATGCCCAGGTATTGGGTCTCGAGACCCTGACCGTGCGAGAGCTCAACGATCGGTTGGAGATCACCGCGGCTTCCGCGGCTCTCCCGTCCTTGATCGCCGTCGAAGGGGTTTTGGACGACCGGACGGCCGCCCGGCTTGAGGACCGAGAAACGAGCTATGCCGATGTCGCCGGGCGCGCGTGGATCGCGGGAGGACAACGCACGCTTCGAGCGCGTCAACGGGATCAAGATCGTCGTCATCTAAGGCCTGAGAGTCTTCGGCTTGCCCAATTGATCGCCGACTATCCTGGCGAATCCTGGACGCAGCGCACTCTCGCGTCTCGCGGGGACAGCACACAGGTGACTGCCCAGCGGCTATTGCGTCAACTTGAGGACACAAAGCTGGTCGTGCGCGAGGGTGTCGGCCGCACAACGGCGCGAAGGCTGGTCGACCCGAATGCGATGCGGCATTGGCTTCTCCAGCACGGACGCCCAGGATCTGCAACGAGACTTCAGTTCTTTCTCCGTGAGGGGGCGATCGTCCCCGACCGCGTCGATGGCGTGCGGCTAGCGTTGACGGGGTCCTCGGCGGCGGAGCGGCTCGGTATCCCGGTGATGAGTAGGTCAGCGATCCCTGCGTTTAGAGCCGACTGTGGCCCTGCTCGGCTAGAGGATGTACCTGCCCTACTCGGCG
Source organism: Solirubrobacteraceae bacterium (assembly GCA_050696495.1). GTDB lineage: Bacteria > Actinomycetota > Thermoleophilia > Solirubrobacterales > Solirubrobacteraceae > Palsa-744. The sequence goes on along the minus strand of JBOGXY010000074.1, from coordinate 17,176 downwards.
GGTTCCGGACTGAGTCAGGCCCGTCCGCGGTTCTGATCGCGGATCCGAAGCGGCTCGGGCACGTCGATGCGCGGCGACTCGCAGACGGCACCCTCGTGGCGCCGCCCTCACGTGTAATGCTCGACCTCCTGCTCGAGCCGCGGGGCACCGCGGCCGCCGAGATATTCGCCGACCTTTGGCCGGTTTCCACGTGACCGGTCCCGATCGCAAGCCTGCTGAGGTCCTCGTGCGAGAGGCGGCGAGTCTGCTGCATCTTCTCGGAGGAATGGGTTCGAGGCACTTGGTAATCGTGGGCGGCATGGTTCCACCGCTGTTGGTCCCGGGGGTTGCTGCCTGTCAATGGCCGTCGGCTGCCACGCACCTCGGGTCCGCCGACATCGATTTCTGCGTTTCGGTCGCTTTGACCGACGGGGCTACACGCGAGTATGCGCAGTCTCTGCAAGAACTCCTGTCGCCGTACTTCGAGCCCGCGTCATCAGCGGGGCATCGCTGGCGCAAGCGAGATGGTGCCGCCGGTGTGCCGTTGGTCGTCGACTTTCTTGCGGCACGCTCAGAAGGCGCCGTTGTCTCGCCGGATGGGTCAATTGAGCCGATATCCGGCGTCGTCGAGGGGAACCTCGGGGCTCTTCTCAGGCCGTTCGCGATACGTGCGGGGCGCCTTGTCGGAGAGGACGCCGAGATGGTGACTGTCGAGGACGTCGACCTGCTCTACAACCCCGCGACGGCAGACGTCGATGTGCGGTACGCAGGTCCGGTGGGCTTCCTGCTCGCCAAGGCGGACGCTCTGTTCGAGCGGAATGAGACGAAGGATGGATATGGCGTGACATGGTGGTGCCTCAAGGCGGCCAATTCGCCGACCGAGGTGGCCGAGCTCGTAATCGAGCGCCCAGCGTTCCGGGATGACTTGTTCCCCGAGGCGGTCGCGGAGCTTCGGCGAGCGTTCAAGAACCCCGACGCGCCGGGGCCTCACGGCTATGCGGCTGAGACGTGTCAAGACCTCAAATCCGGAGATGACGACTATGATCGGGCTCGGAACGAAGCCTATTCGTCTGTGAGCGCGGTTGTCGACGAACTTGCGGCACGGCTGTGGTCCTGACGAGGTGAACTACACCGCCGAGCATGAGAAGAAGCCCGGCGAGCGATCTGCGGCGTCTCAGTTGGGTGGAGGACCAGCCTGGCGTTAAGGGCGTTCCTCAAAGATCTCAAGGCGTCGACCGGAATCGAACCGGTGTAGACGGCTTTGCAGGCCGCTGCGTAGCCACTCCGCCACGACGCCAGGTGAGCATCAAGCCTAGCGACCGGCGGCTGTCAACGAAGGTCTGTAGTGGCGATCGCCGGTTCGGTCGCGCGGACCGGCGGCCGCAAGGACACTTAGCAACTATTTCTCAAGCGCTTAGCCGCGATTTCGCGGGACGTTAGCGCCGCTGCAGGGTGGAGACACATACTGGCTGGCGACCACCAATGCGCTCATGAAACGTCTCCTTCTACCCATACCGGCCGCCGTAATGGCGGAGCCATCGGCGCCAGCGCGATCTTCGTGATCGCGGGTAGCGCAACTGGTCAGAGAGCGCCTGGTGCCGCGAGAGCCACCGGCCGCATCACCTCGAAAGAAAGGGGTGCGGCGGTCGGTGGCTTCCACGGTGCCCACCGCTACGCAGATCTACAAACAGGATTCCTCGGGGATCGTCTCGATCAAGGCCGAAAGGGAAGGTGGTGGCGACACCGGAACGGGCATCGTGGGGCGGGGGTACTAGCCGCCCTCAGCAGGCCGGGAGCGAAGCGCGTGCCCAGCAACCCTCCGAGGAAGGCGAAGGAGCCGAAGTCGGTCCTAACGGCGTCGAAGCTGGCCCGCTCAGCGAAGTCGAAGAAGGATTCCATTGATAGGCTAGGCCTCATCCCAGGGCGATTAGCTCAGCTGGGAGAGCGCCGCCTCGACAAGGCGGAGGTCACTGGTTCGAGCCCAGTATCGCCCATGAGTGAGCGCTGAAGAGCCCTCTACCCCCATGGACCTGTCGTCCGACGTGGCGAGTCGAGATCCCCTCGCCGTGCCCGAGGCGATCCTGGAGGCACGTCGGCATTCGATGTCAGAACGTCTGGAGCTGGCCCTCAACTGGGACGCGATGGCGGACGAGCTACGCGTCGGCCTCGCGGCGGTCATCGGTCGGCCCACTCGTCACCGTGACCGGCACTGACGACCAAGAGCAATTCGCTCCACGTGAGATCTATCGTGCGTTTGCTCGTCACGGGGTCGAATACGTCACGGTTGGTGGTATCGCGATTCAGGCGTACGGCGGTCAACGACTGACGCGCGACCTCGACGTTGTAGTTGCTACCTCGGCAGAGAACATGGAGCGTCTCGCCGCCGCGCTGGCCGACCTGGATGCGCGCATACTGGGGGAGGAAGGCAGGCGTTCTCGATCGGTACCGGACGCTCGTCTATTGAGCTCGAGCGATCTCTGGCATCTGATCACCGATCACGGTCGAGTGGACGTGATCACGCTGCCGGCCCATCTTGGCAGCTTCGAGCATGTGCGAAAGCGTGCCCATGAGGTGCCGCTGGGTGAGATCACGGTGCCGATAGCGCACCGCGATGACCTGCTGACGATGAAGCGGGCGGCAGCGCGGCCGCAGGACTTGGCGGACGTTCGGTTGCTCGAATCGCTCGACGAGGAGCCGTAAATAGGTTGACAGGTTCTCAGAGGTCCGTGTACCGTCCCCCTTCAATCGAATCGACTGGAGGCTCGCCATGTACGTACGCGTCGTGAGGTTCACCGGAGTGAGCGCAGAGCGGATGGACGGACTCCTTGCGCGAATCAACGCGGCTGGCGGCCCGCCGCCCGGCGTGCCTTCCACGGGCTTGCAGGTGCTCTTCGACGAGGCCGACGGCACGGCCGTAGTTCTCCAGCACTTCGCAACGGCGCAGGACATGTCCGAGGCCGCGAAGGTGATGTCGGCGATGGACCCGTCTGAAACGCCCGGCACACGCGTCTCGGTTGACGCGTGCGAGCTGAAGCTCGACGTCGCGCCGTAGGCCGCTCGGGCTTGCGTAGGGCCCCGCCCGAGGTTGCGTAGCGCCCTCGCCTGCAAGCCCCACATGCATTCCTAAAGCTCCCCAAACCGGTTACCGATAGACGTGGCGCGGGCCAACTCCTATGGAGGGGCCGGGCCGCAAGTCTGGACGTAATCCGGAACAAAGGCAACCCCGTCGCGAGGCGGGTACGCAAAGCCAGGGGTCTCTCGTTAGACAGCCCAGCCGCCCGGCAAGTATGTGAATCCCTAATGAGGAGTCTTGCCGCATGTCTCGTTTCATCAACGTTAAAAGCAAGCTCGTAGTACTGGGCTGGTCAGGCCTCGCTGTCGCCCTCGTCATTGGCGTTGGCGCCGCGTTCGCATACTGGACCAACTCGGGCGAAGGCTCGGGCGAAGGCAAGGCGAACTATGCCGGCGCCCAGTTCGAAGTCAAAAGCGCCACGGTCGAAAACCTCTATCCGGGCGCCAACCTGCCGGTAACAGTGAAGGTCAAGAACACCGACGCGAGCCAGAACGAGTACTTGACGAAGATGGAAATGGAAGTCGAAAAAACGTCGGTCGTCGAATGCAAAAAGGAATGGTTCGTCGCGACCCCGGCATCCCAGGAACCGAAAGTCCTGGTTACGCATGGGGAAACGAAGGAATACACCATGCATATCGAAATGAAGGAAGAAGCGACCGTCAACCAAAACGCCTGCAAGGGCGCGTCGATCACGCTCAAGTACAAAGCATCGTAGACGCCGGATAGGCATCCAACGGACTGGCACGAGGGCTCATGAGACGGATTTCCCATGCTCGGCTCATACCCCTCGCGCTGGCGTTGGCGCCCTCGCTGAGTGTGTCTGTGGGAGTTGCGTCTGCGTACTGGACGACCGCCGGCCAGAGCAATGTCTCGGCGAACCTGGCCACTCTTTCCGCGCCGACGATCGAAAGCGCCCGGACAGGCGCGGAATCTGTCGAACTGGAATGGTCGCCGATCGCCGCGCCGGCGGCCGGAGCGGTGGAGTACTACGTGAGTCGCGATGGTGCAGCGGCGAGCGCCGGCTGTCCGGGATCGAGCTCTCTCTCCAGCGAAACCAGCTGCACGGACACCAATGTACCCGTCGGGTCTCACATATACACGGTCACGGCGGTGTGGCGCTCATGGACGGCGAGTGGGGTAGAACGGACGGTGAGCGTCGCTTATGGACCCGCGACGCACCTCGTGCTCGAAGCGGCGAGCACTACGCCCCTTGCGGGTGAACGCGACAGCCTCACGGTAACCGCCAAGGATGCCGGGAATCACACGGTCGGAACGTACATCGGAGCACACGATCTCGCGTTCGAAGGCGCCGGTGAATCCGCAAGCGGAGCAACCCCGGTCGTCGTCGATGCCTCCGGAGTCGAACAGAGCTTTGGCGAAGCGACCGAAATCGACTTCAACGAAGGCAAGGCCACCGTGTCGAGCGCCGATAACGGCGTAATGAAGCTCTACAGGGCCGAAGCCGCACACATCAAGGTCAAAGAAGGAGCCCTCAACAATGGCACCGGTCTGGCGGTCACGGTCAAAGCGGCGACGTCCACCAAGCGGTTCACGCTCTCGGCGAGCTCAGAACCGACCGCCGGCACGGCCTTCAGTGCAGCGCTGACGGCGACCGACGAATGGGGCAATACGACCGCCGGCTATGCCGGCTCCAAGAGCATCGCATGGAGCGGTCCGTCGAACTCGCCGAGCGGCAAGGCGCCCACCTATCCAGCAACGGTCAGCTTCACCGCGGGAGTGGGTACGGCATCGATCAAGCTTTATGACGCACAGTCAACGACTCTCAAGGCGCTCGAAGGCTCGATCCAAGGGACGTCCGCTCTGCTGTCGGTCAAGCCGGGTGCGGCCAAGAAGTTCAACGTGCCGACCCCCGCTGAACAGAGAGCGGCAGTAGCGTTCAACATGACGCTGACCGCGATTGACGAATGGGGCAACCAGGCCAAGAGCTATGTGGGAACGAAGACGCTCGTGCTCAGCGGTCCAGCCAGTTCCCCAGCGGGTCAGGTGCCGGAATATCCGGCTACGGCGACCAGCGTCACGTTCACCGAAGGCGTCGGCACCTCCTCGGCGATCAAGCTGAGCGACGCACAGAGCACGACGCTGAAGGCCAAGGAAGGCACAAGAATCGAAGGCACCTCGGGCACGTTCGTCGTCTCCGCGGGCGAACCCGAACGTTTGGCCTGGTCACACCCCGAAGTGACCGCCGGAACGCTTGAAGGCGGCAGCTGTCCGTTTGCCTGCAAGACCACCAGCATCGGCAACAACAAGAAGTTCAAGGCTCGCCTCTCTATCACAGACAAGTACGGCAATGTCGTTACCGGACTCGGCGTCGCCCGGAAAGTCAAGGTCGAAAAGACAAGCGGCGAAGGCACGCTGCTGGGCGCAACCGGTCTGACGATCCCAGCCTCGGGCCTGGCCGAATCGGCAAGTACCTTCGAATACACGAGCCCGACCTCCGGTACGAGCGAAGCCGTCTTGAGGCTAAAGCCCGAAGGGGAGGGCGCGACCTACACCGAAGCCGAAGCCCACGTGAAGTACTGATCACGCGAGCCTCGGTGGGGGATGCCTCAGCTTGGCTGGGGCACGATCCGGATGTAGGGCTTGGGCTCCTCCCAGCTGCCGAACGTTTCCTTGGCCTGATCGTTGGACACAGACCCCGCGATCACCACGTCCTCGCCCTGCTTCCAGTTCACCGGTGTTGCGACCTTGTGCTTGGCCGTCAACTGCAGCGAGTCGACGACGCGCAGCACCTCGTCGAAATTGCGCCCCGTTGTCATCGGGTAGACGAGCACGAGCTTGATCTTCTTGTCGGGCCCGATCACGAACACGTTGCGGACCGTCTGGTTATCGGCGGGTGTGCGCTCGGTCGCGTCGCCATCGACGTCAGAGCCGAGCATCCCGTAGAGCTTTGAGACGTTGTAGTCGGCATCGCCGATGATCGGGTAGTTCGGAGCGGTCCCTTGGGTCTCCTCGATGTCCTTGGCCCAGTCGGCATGCCTCTCGACGGGGTCCACAGACAGTCCGATCACCTTGACGCCACGACGGTCGAACTCCGGCTTGATCTTCGCCATGTAGCCAAGCTCGGTCGTGCAGATGGGCGTGAAGTTCTTCGGATGCGAGAACAGGACGGCCCACGAGTCGCCGATCCAGTCATGAAAGCTGATCGGCCCCTCTGTGGTCTGTGCTTCGAAATCCGGTGCGGTGTCTCCAAGCTGCAGTGTCATCGTCCAGTCCTTTCCGAGCGGTCAGTCAGCAAAGCTGACCTTACGTCAGGAGACGACGCGAGAGCGCCTCGTGAGCGCTCCTGACCGGGCGCTGGCGATCATAGCTCGGATTGGGCGGCCAGTCGTGCTTCCAGCTTACCGTCTGAGCTGCTCGGAAGATCCTTAGCGTCGAGCAAAGCGATCCGATCGCAAGGCACTGTCCGGATGATCGGAAATGTGTCTATTATCCCGCTTCGTGAATATGTCCAGCAAGCACACGCGGTCCCGCTCGGCCGGTTCCTCGGCGGACTGGCGCACTCAGCGCTCGCCCGCGACGTGGCTGTGCGCCGCGATTATCAGCGCAACCCTCGCGCTGGGCGGCTGTGCTCAGACCTCGGAAGTCGGCTCGACCGCCGCGGCTGCTTCGTCAACCGCGTCGCACGCCGCTGCGTCGATCGCACTCCATCTCGATGTCGGCAGCTACTCGTTGGAAAGCCCAAGCACGACCATCGCGGGAACGGTGACGCCTGGCTCGACAGTCACTGTCAATCACCATCGAGCTTCTGTGCACGGCCGGCATTGGGGCAAGGCGCTTCAGTTGCGCCTCGGCGAGAACCGTGTAACTGTCGAGGCCAGCCTCAGAGGCCGGCGCTCGGCGAGAAAGACGATCACTCTCACGCGCGAAAAGAGCACGGCAGAAATCGAAGCCGAAAATCACAGTCGTGAAGGCGAAACGAGCAACGAAACCACATCGCAGCCAACGCCCGGACCATCAGCCAGCGAATGCACGAACGGCACGTATGTCAACTCGGCTGGGAAAACCGTGTGTCGTCCGGAGGAAAGCCCCACAGCACCCGCGGGCGCAACCGCGGAATGCGTGGATGGCACCTACAGCTTCAGCGAATCCCGCAGCGGGACTTGCTCGCACCACGGCGGGGTCGCGCGCTGGCTCAAATAGCCGCGTAGACCCTCAGTCGATCAACCGCATCCCCAGCCGCCAGATCGCCACTCGCCACATCAGCAACGCGAAGACGATCAGAACCGCCGCATGGCCGAGGTCGGCTGCCTGCAGCATCCCAAGCGAAGCGTCGCGCACGAGCTGCACGCAGTGATAGAGCGGGTTGATCTTGGCGATCGCCTGTAGCACCGTTGGTAGCTGTGTGATCGGGAAAAACGTGCCGGCGACCAGGAACATCGGTGTCAGCACTGCGCTGGTTATGTAATTGAAATTGTCGATCGTCTTGGCCACGGCCGCCACCGTCACGCCGAAGCCCGCGAACCCGAAGCCGGTCACGAAGCCGATCAGCGGCACGAGTAGCATCCCGGCGTTCGGTTCAAGCCCGAAGGCAAAGCCGACCAGCAGCGGCGCCATCCCGTACACACCGGCGCGGATCGCGATCCACAACGTCTCGGCGGTGATCAGCTCCTCCACGTCCACCGGTGCGGCCAGCACGGCGTCGTAAGTACGTTGGAACTGCCATCGCACGAACGTGTTGAACATCCCCGGGAAGGCGGAGGAGAACAGCACGGCCGTCGCCACGACGCCGGTGGCGACGTACTGCTGGTAGGTCAAGCCGTTGGCGGGGTGCAGCAGCGAGCCGAGACCGAGACCGAACGCGAGCAGGTAGATCGTCGGCTGCATGACTGAGGAGAACGTGGTGGCCTTCCAGTAGCGCCCGAAGATCGCCACGTCACGGCTCATCACCCCGGCCAGTGCGGCCGGTTCCAGACGGCGGATGCGCCGCGGAGCTTCGGCGCCTCGTCTCGTTGGGCCGGTCGGCTCGTCGCCCGGCTGCGCGAAGGCCTGCGTGCTCATTCGATTTCCTCTCCTGTCAGAGCCACGAACGCATCCTCGAGGTTCGCGGGTCGCCGAACCCCCTCGGGTGCGTCGCCGTTGAGTTCCTCCGCGCGCATGATCGCCACCGCCGGTCCGCTGCGGCGGCTTGACCAACCGTTGCCGGCGGCAAGCTTGCTGACCTCGGCCAGCCGATCGGGCGGCCCATACACCTCGACAACCTGCTCGCCCGCATGCGCGCGCACCAGCTCGGCGGGAGTGCCCTTGGCGATGATCTTGCCGTGGTCCATGACCGCGACGGTGTCGGCCAGCCGCTCGGCCTCCTCGATGTAGTGGGTGCTCATCAGCGCGGTCACGCCTTCTTCGCGCAGCCCGTCGATCAGCGACCACAGCTCCTGGCGCACCTGCGGATCGAGTCCCACCGTCGGCTCGTCGAGCAGCACCAGTCGCGGCCGGTGGATCAGCCCTCGGGCGACCAGCAGCCGCCGGCGCATGCCGCCCGAGAGCTCGCGCACGATCGTCTCCGCGCGTGGCAGCAGGTTGGCGATTTCAAGCGCCCTCTGCACCGCGGCGGGCCGCTCGCCGCGCGGTACGCGGTACAGGCGCGCGAAGACGGTCAGGATCTGGCGGCAGGTGAGCTCGACGTCGAGGTTGTCCAGCTGCGGCACGACCCCCATCTCAAGCCGCGACTGCTTGGATTCGCGCGGGAGCTGATAGCCGAGCACCGACAGCTCGCCCTCGTCGGCGAGCGTCTGGGCGGTCAGCATCCGCATCGTCGTCGACTTCCCCGCGCCGTTGGGCCCGAGCAGCCCGAAGCAGATCCCAGGCATCACTTCCAGGTCAAGCCCGTCGACGGCCGTGATCGGTCCGAAGCGCTTGACGACCCCGCGAAGGGAGATGGCGCAGGGCGGGTTAGTGTGTCTGGGCGAGATCTGCACGCTGGCATACTCTAGAGGGGTGGGCGCGGTCCGCCCCGACGCTCACGATTCCGTCCGAACCCTTGTGCTAACGTCCGCGTCTCTGGCTGCAAGCATCCGGATTTTCAGGTAGATTGGATGCCCTCGGGACTGGGCCAAGCACTCCTCCATGAGCACTAGCGACAAGCATAGACTCGCTCCCCTGGCGGTAGCTGGCGGCGCACTAGACGTTGAGTACGTCGGGCAGATAGACGGCTTGAGCTATGAGGAGCATCTACGTTCTCCCGAAGTGCAGGCTGTGATCGAGCGTGCCCGTGCGGCGTGGCGGCTCGATCAGGGCAACGATCCAGCTGAAGGTCGCCTCGGCGGCCTTTCGTAGCGTCGCCTCACAGTTCGGCAGAAGTTCTGGTCGCTATCCGGCGGGTTGGCTAGAGTAGCCGGTGCCGAGGGCAAAGGAGATATTGCGCGTGCAGCGCTGCACGCCAGAAGGTTCACCTTTGCACACCGGTCCATCCGACTATGCGAACGACCGGAAAAGACATTGCTGTCCCAACGGGAGCCCAATGGGTCACTCTCACTGATGATTTGTTGGAATCGTCCAACTTAGACGAATGGCTAGAGCTTATGGATCGATTCGAACCCGACGGACATGGGAGCGGCGATCAGACAATGGCTTGGTTGCGCGAGGGTGTCGGCGATAAAACCATGGGGACCGAGACGCATGTCCTCCGTACAGAGGACATGCTGCTTGGCTTGGTCGCCGTGACCGAGGTGCAGGTGAAGATATCCAGGCGCGACCGGGTCATCTTCGAACTACACAAGCATATTCTGAAAAATGAGCTGGAGGCCGGATTGATGCTGACGCACTTTGCGCCGGATCGCTCGGCAGACGGCGGCACGGGCCATCTACTGTTTGATCGCGCCGTTGGTATCGCCCTGTCGAGGCCGCCAATCGTCGCTGTCTGCGTTCAGCCCAGCAGCGAGGGTGTATCACTGATGTGGCAGCGCGATTACCATCTCAGGGCGATGGACAAACCAGAGACCGCGGGTCTTCTCTACTTTCCCATCGGTCCCAAGCCAATCCCTCACGGACCCTCCTAGGGTGGTCTGTTCTCGCTCTACTGAACCGCGTCGTTGCCGCGGGGGTGCGGGGTGCCGACGTAACCTCCTGGAGCGATTTGCGCCGCGGCGCGCTGGAGGGTCGCCTGCACCTGCGGATCTGCTAGCGCGGCAAGATAATTGTCGACGTCGATCTCGCCTACGTACGGACCCAACTGTTGGGCCGTGTGCGCAGCCGATGAGTGCGTGGCGGATTTACGTGGCAAGACGCTCATGAGCTAGTTCGGTAATCGCAACCAATATCCTGTTGGAGGAAACGTCTGCGACACCGTCAAGTTTCGGTTCATGGTGACCATCGGCAGATGAGCGTAAGGCTTGAGTTCCTGCATTGCAATCTCCCATCGGTTGCCGCCCGGCATAGCTTGCCTACGCTCTGCTTACCCGGTTGCGAATGTTTCTGATCGTCCCAGACGGGTGAGATGATCGATGCTGTGGCCATGATCGACCTGCACTGCCACATCCTCCCTGAACTCGACGACGGCTCTCGCTCGATCGGCGACAGCGTCGCGATGGCGCGCCAGGCGCAGGAGGACGGGATCGAGGCGATCTGCGCGACCCCGCATATCCGCCACGACCACGACGTCCACATCCCCGAGATCGCGACGCGCGTAGCCACGTTGCAGGCAACGCTCGACGCAGAGGGAGTACCTGTGCGCGTGCTGCCCGGTGGTGAGCTTGCCGAGACGGCGGCGCGTGCGCTGACGCCAGAGGAGCTTCGCTGTGTTTCCCTGGGCGGTGGCGGCGCTGGGAGCGGGCCGGACTTCGGCGCCGGTACCTGCGGCTGGGTGCTGCTCGAGCCGGCGCCGGGACCGCTGAGCGACGGCCTGACGGAGGTCGTGGAGCATCTGAGAGCGCTAGGCGCACGAGTGATCGTCGCTCACCCCGAGCGTCACGCCGGCGCCGATTTGCGGGAGCGCCTTCAAGCGTTTGTCGTGCAGGGCTGCCTGATCCAGTGGACTGCGGAATTCGTCGCGCAGGCGCAGGACGGGGACTTGGTCTTGAGCTATGCCGCCGAAGGCCTCGTGCACCTGTTGGCAAGCGACGCGCATTCCTCGCTGGCGGGTCGCCCCGTGCGGTTGACGCCGGGCTTCGATCGATTGCGCGAGGTGTGTCCGGAGAGTTGGGTGCGGTGGATGGCCGAGACGGCTCCGAGCGCGATCGTTGCGGGCGAACCGGTCACGGTGCCCTCCTAGCGGACGCCGGAAGCCTGCGTTGGGGATTCGATGTCGATGCGGACGGGCGCCGGCTCGCTCGTGCCGGGCGTTGCGCCGCGCCTCAGCTGACCGCCCGAATGCTCGCGCTCGCTTCAAACGGCTCGACCCGCACGCTTCCCAGCAGCCGCTGCACCACCTCGCGCGAAGCGCTGCCCAGGCCCCGGCGCAGGAAGTTCGCGGCCCCACCGGCCGCTCCGTAGGCAAGCGCGCTGTCAAAGCTCTCTCCCAGCGCCCAGGCGGCCGCCATCGTGCCCATCATCGCGTCGCCGCAGCCCTCGCGAAAGCCGCGCTCCAGCTGTGGTCCGATCAGCCAGCGCGGCCCCTGCGGCCCGAGCACGAGCGCCGGCTGCTCACCACGGGTGACGATCACGTTCACCGCCCCCAGATCGCGCAGATGCCCCGCCGCCCCAAGCAGATCGGCCGGCTCGGAGACAGGCCCGCGCACGAGCTCCGCAAGCTCCCAGTCGTTGAGCTTTGCCACGTCGGGTTTGCCGCGTAGGGCTGAGTCCATCCGCGGCGAGGAGAGGTCGACCAGCGTGCGGCAGCCGTTGGCTTTGGCGTCGGCGACGAGGTCGCCGTAGGTCTCGATCGGCAGCGAGGAGCCCGGCATCGGGTTGGTGACCAGCAGGTAGCCGCAGGCGATCGCTTCCGCGCAGGTGAGCGAGAACAGCTCGTCGAGCTCGTGGCGCGAGGGCGGATCGCTGAGCGTCATAGCCACCAGCTTGCGATCGCCCTCGCGGCGATCGGTCACGTAACAGCCGCTCTGTGCCGCCGTGCGCACGAGTCGCAAATCGCCCGGCGCGATCGCCTCGCGCAGCAGTCCTTCAAGCAGCGCACCGCTCTCGCCTCCGATGAACCCGCAAATGACGGGCGTGGCCCCCATGTGCGAGATCATTCGCGCCGACCAGGTCCCCTGCCCGCCGGCATGAAAGTGGATGTTCTGACGCTCGGCGCCCTCCATCTCGATCGTGACCGTCAGCAGCGGGTGCGGCGCGAATACGGCGACCCTGGGTGTGTCAGATCGATTCATCACGCCGCTTGCAGGTCTGCCAGGGTGTCGAGCTCGGCCATCACTCCATCTGCGATCGCGTCTGGGTCGGGCACCAGCTTGGCGTCGACCATCAGCCCGACCGTCACCTCGCCGCGATAGCTGAAGATCGCCACGCTCATCCCCACATGCCCGGAGGTGGGCCCCCAGAACAGCACGGTCTTCACCGGCACGCCGGCCAGGTAGATCGTCTTGCGCGGTCCCGGCACGTTGGTCATCACAGCCGTCCCCTTACCCGAGAACATGTCGACCACGCGCTTCTCGACGCCAACCGGCGTCATCCCGATCGCGCCGAGCAGCCCGTAGGAGACCGCGCCGTCGCGCGAGGACTTGATCGCGTCCATGCGTCGGCTGACTTCCACCAGTCGCCGGTAGCTGCCGCTCGTCCCCACCGGCAGCGGCAGGAACACCAGCCCGAAGCGGTTGCCGAGCTCGCGCGGGATCGGCTCGTCCAGCGCTCGCAGGTTGAAGGGCACCAGCGCCTGGATCTCCGGCGCGTCGCTGCCGCGATCCTGCAGGTAGTGGCGCAGCGCGCCGCTGACGCTTGCCAGCAGCACGTCGTTGACCGTCGCCTCGTGCGAGTGGGCGATCCGCTTGACGAGCTCCAGCGAGATCGGCTCGGTCCAGGTCACGCGCCGCGAGACCCCCGGGTCGCCCTTCAGCGCGCTGGCCTGGTCGGCCGGCGTCAGTGTCAGCTTTGCCAGCGTCCCCGCGTCGCGGGCCACCGCGCCGGCCAGCTCGGCGGCGTGGCGGGGGTGGGCGGCGATGTCCAGTCCTCCTTTGACGAGCGCTCCGCCGACTTTGCGCCCGAGCGATGCACCGCCAACTAGAGGATCGGTCAGCCGTCGCAGGGGATCGGTCTGCCGTCGCGGACCGCTGCCGCCGCCGTTACTCGCGACGGCGGCAGTCGGGGGGGCGTCCGCTTCCCGAGCGCCGGCGATGGGAGCCCGGCGCGTGGAGTCGGTCAGCGAGAGCATCACGCGCCCCAGCGCGATGCCGTCGGCGATGCAGTGGTGCATACGTGAGATCAGCGCGCAGCCGCCGCCGTTGTAGTTATCCACCAGATACAGGTTCCAAAGCGGTCGGGCGCGGTCGAGCGGAACGGTCATCAGGTCGCCGACCAGTTCGCGCAGCGCCGCATCGTCGCCCGGGACCGGCAGTGCCCGGTGGTGGATGTGGTGATCCAGCGAGAAGTCCGGGTCATCCTCCCAGGAGGGTGCAAGCACCGGCAGCCGGCTCTCCACCACGCGGCGGCGAAAGCGTGGATAGCGATCGATCAGCCGCACCTGCACGGTGCGCTTCAGCCGGTCGAGAGAGATCTGCTCGTCGAAGAGCATCACCGAGTTGATCACCATCAGGTTCGTCGGCCGGTCCATGTGCAGCCAGGCCGCGTCGGCGCTAGACATGCGGGTCATGGCGCCACCTCGCGGCGCGCGTGGACGGCCCGCTCGGGGCAGCGTGGCCGGCGCTCGGGTGCACAAACCGTGCGGGTCATGGCGGCGTCTCAGTCCTGTAGAGCCCGTCGAAGATGTCGGCGTAGCGGTCATAGACGATCGCCCGCTTGACCTTCAGCGTCGGCGTCAGCTCGCCTTCGCCCTGTGAGAGGTCGTGGTCGAGGATCGCAAAGCGCTTGACCTGCTCGATTCGCGCCAGCTTTGTGTTGACATCGTCGACCACCTGCTGCACGGCGCCGTGAACCGAGCTGTCGTGGGCCATCGCGGCGGTCTCGGCGCTTACGTGCAGCCGCTCGGCGAGCTTTACCTGCTCGTCGCGGTCGAGCGTCAGCAGGGCAACCAGGTAGGGCCGCTCGTCGCCGTAGACGACGGCCTCTGAGATCCAGCGCGTGTCGCGCAGCGCGTTCTCGATGTTCACGGGCGTGATGTTCTTGCCCGAGGAGGTGATGATCAGGTCCTTCTTGCGACCGGTCACCACCACATACCCCTCGGCGGTCACCTCGCCCAGGTCGCCGCTTGCGAGCCAGCCGTCGTGCAGCGCCGCTTCGCTTGCCTTGGCGTCCTTGTAATAGCCCGCGAACACGTTCGGCCCGCGCAGCAGGATCTCGCCGTCGGCGGCGATCTGCACCTCGGTGCCCGGCAGCGGCCGTCCGACCGTCCCCAGCCGCACTTCGGTGGGCGTGTTCAGCGTGGCCGCCGCCGTCGACTCGGTCAGTCCGTAGCCCTCCAGCACGGTGATGCCGCAGGCCTCGAAGAACTCCAGCAGCTCCTTGGCCACCGGCGCGGCGCCGACCAGCGCCACCTGCAGGCGCCCGCCGAAGATGGCGCGCACCTTGGCGAGCACGAGCATGTCGGTGACGCGGTGGCGGATCAGCCTGACGGTCCCAGGGGAGAGCCCGTCAGCGCGCATCCGCCGCACCGCTCGCGAGCGGGCAAGCGCGCGGCGAAACAGCGTGCGCTGCAGCGCCGGACCGTCTTCGATCTGACCCAGCACGGCGGCGTGGATCTTCTCGAAGATGCGCGGCACGGCCGGGAAGTGCGTCGGTTGCACCTCGGACAGCTCCTCGACGATCTTGGTCGGATCGCCGCTCCAGAAGCTCATCTGCGCCCCGCTCAGCAAGATCACGTATTGGGCGACACGCGCGAGCACGTGCGCCAGCGGCAGGAATTGGTAGAGGACGTGCGAGTCGTCGATCGCCAGCCGCTCGGCGTAGATGCGCGCCGTGCCGAGCAGATTGGCGTGGCTGAGCATGCACCCCTTCGGCGGTCCGGTCGTCCCTGAGGTGTAGACGAGGCTGGCGGCATCCTCCGCCGATACGCCCTGCACGCGCTCGCGCACGGCGTCCTGGGGGATCTCGGCGCCGCGGGCGCGCAGCTCTGCGAGCGTAAGGGTCTCGGCGCCGGTTGTGCCACCTTCGCCTTGTCCCTCGTGCGCGGTTGCGGCCCCGTCGGTGCCGTCATCGTCGATTACGATCACGTGGCGCAGCCGCGGCAGCCTGTCACGAACGGCTTCGATCTTCGCTGCCTGCCCAGCGTCCTCACAGACGATCGCCCGCGCCTCGGAGTGCCCCAAGACGTAGGCGCACTCCTCGGGCGAGTTGGTGTGGTAGACGGGCACGACGATCGCGCCGGCGCAGAGGATGCCGCAGTCGGCAAGCGTCCACTCCGCGCGCGTGGAGGAGAGGATCGCCACCCGCTCGCCCCCCTCGATGCCGAGGGCGATCAGGCCACGGGCGATTTCGCGGGCGAGTACGCCCAGTTCGCCGTAGGAGAGCGAGACACGCTCGCCCTGCAGCGGAAAGTCGAGCGCTACCGAGGCGCCGCGGCGGGCGGCCTCGAGCACCATGCCGCCGAGCGTGTCTGAGGAGTCACGCCCGGCCGCCGGTGAGGAAGGTCCAGGTAGATCGGTGGCTGTCCGCATCTCAGGCATCTGTCAGGTCGCCCTTGGCTTTGGTGACATCTGCCTTCATCTCGAGCCTCCATTGGACTATGTGTCAAGGCTCCCATTCGCGGCGCCGAACGCCATCCGGACAAGCTCCTGCTCGCGCGGTGGAGAACTGCTGATCGCGGCTAGGTGGGTAGCCTCCTGGATCGATGTCGATCACTCTGACCCTGCCCGACGGAAAGCGCCTGGAGCTTGCCGACGGCGCTACCGGCCTCGATGCCGCCGCGGCGATCGGCCCCGGTTTGGCTCGCGCGGCGCTTGCGATCGAGCTGAACCCCGGGGGGGACAGCCTCGCACACACGCCAGATGAGGGACAGCACATAGCGCCGGAGATACGCGACCTCTCGCGCGGTCTCCCAGACGGCGCGCACATATCCATCCTCACCGAGAAGAGCGGTGAGCACGCCCTCTCTTTGATTCGCCACGACGCCGCGCACGTATTGGCAAGCGCGGTGATGGAGCTGTGGCCCGGGGTGAAGATCTCGATCGGCCCGGCGATCGAGAACGGCTTCTACTACGACTTCGAGTTCCCCGAGGGCGTCTCGATCTCCCAGGAGGATTTTCCCGCCATCGAAGCCAAGATGGCCGAGCACGTGAAGGCGGCCGAGCCGTTCGTGCGCGAGGTGCTCGACGTGCGTGCCGCGCGCGAGCGCTTCGTCGCCGAGCGCCAGGATTACAAGGTCGAGCTGATCGATGACCTGGTCGCGGCGGCTCCCGCGGACGAGCCGCTTGACAGCGTGTCTCTGTATACGAACGGCCCGTTCACCGACCTCTGTCGCGGCCCGCACGCGCCCAGCACCAAGACGGTCGGCGCGTTCAAGCTGCAATCGGTCGCCGGCGCCTACTGGCGCGGCGATTCGACGCGCACGATGCTCACGCGCATCTACGGCACGGCTTTCTTTACCAAGGCGCAGTTGGCCGAGCACCTGGAGCGCCTGGAGCAGGCGGCCAAGCGCGATCACCGCAAGCTCGGGCGCGAGCTGGGCCTCTTTCACTTCTCCGACGTGTCGCCCGGCGCCGCCTTCTGGACGGGCGCCGGCACGAGCGTCTACAACGCCCTGGTTGCCCTCTCGCGCGAGATGGGCGCGGCTCGCGGCTACACGGAGGTAAAGACGCCGCTGATCTACGACGCCGAGCTGTGGAGAACCTCCGGCCACTGGGGCAAGTACAAGGAGAACATGTTCACCGTGCAGGTCGAGGAGCGCGAGATGGGCGTCAAGCCGATGAACTGCCCCGGTCACGCGCACCTGTTCGCAAGCGCTCGTCATTCCTATCGCGAGCTGCCGATCCGCTATTCAGAGCCGGGTCTGCTTCACCGCAACGAGGCCTCGGGCGTGCTGCACGGCCTGCTGCGGGTGCGTCACTTCGCCCAAGACGACGGTCACATCTTCTGTACCGAGGAGCAGGTGCAGGACGAGGTGCGCAGCGC
>JBOGXY010000073.1:0-3560 GCA_050696495.1 Solirubrobacteraceae bacterium | reverse complement strand
CTTGTAGACCTCCTGCACCTCGCTGACGAGGTAGAGCTCGGTCTCGGTGCGGCGCTGCACCTGGGTCTTGCCGCCGTGGGCAAGGATCTCGTGCGGGTACAGCGAGCCCTCGTTGAGCGGCTTGCCGACCTCCACCTTCTCGCCGTCGCGCACGTACAGCAGCGTGCGGCGCGGGAACGAGTAGCGATGCTCCTCGCCGGCCGCGTCGGTGATCACGACCGTGGCCGTCTTGTCGGCGCTCTCGAACGACACGGTGCCCGAGACCTCGGCGATCTTGGCGAGGCCCTTGGGCTTGCGTGCCTCGAACAGCTCGACGACGCGCGGCAGGCCGTGGGTGATGTCGGCGCCGGCGACGCCGCCGGTGTGGAAGGTACGCATCGTCAGCTGGGTGCCGGGCTCGCCGATCGACTGCGCCGCGACGATGCCGACGGCGTCTCCGATCTGCGCGGTCTGACCGGTGGCCATCGCCCGCCCGTAGCAGGCCTGGCACACGCCCGAGGGCGCCTTGCACTTGAGCACGGAGCGCACCGGCACCGTGACCGCATTGCCCTTCTCGTGCTCGTCGGCGAACGCCTGGACGATCTCGTCCAGCTCGCCTAGCCCGATTTCGGCGCCCTGCTCTGTGAGCATGCGCCCGCGCTTGGTCGTGATCGCCTGTGCGGCGGTGCGCCCGACAAGGTTGTCGTTGGGCTCGCCACCCTCCTTCCAAACGGGCATGTCGATGTATTCGTCGGTGCCACAGTCGGGCTCGCGGATGATCACGTCCTGAGCCACGTCGACTAGTCGCCTGGTCAGGTAGCCCGAGTCGGCGGTGCGCAGCGCGGTGTCGGCCAGCCCCTTTCGGGCGCCGTGGGTGGAGATGAAGTACTCCAGCACCGAGAGCCCCTCCATGAAGTTGGACTTGATCGGCCGCTCGATGATTTCGCCCTTCGGATTGGCCATCAGCCCGCGCATCCCCGCCAGCTGGCGGATCTGCTTGAAGGAACCACGCGCACCCGAGTTGGCCATCATGAAGATCGGGTTGAGCGTCTCGAGATTCTCGATCATCGCCTCGGCGACCTCGTCGGTGGCGGCGTTCCACTTCTCGACAACCGCCTCGTGGCGCTCCTCTTGAGTGATCAGCCCCATGTCGTACTGGTCTGAGATCTCGTTGACCTGCGTCTCGTACTTCGCCAGGATCTCACCCTTGCGCGGCGGGATCACGACGTCGTTCTTTGAGATCGTGATGCCGGCCTGGGTCGCGTACTTGAAACCGAGATCCTTGAAGGCGTCGAGCACGAGCGAGATCGTTGTGGCGCCGTAGCTCTGCACGAGCGCGTCGATCAGCCGTGTGGTGTCGCGCTTCTTCATCGACTGGTTGACGAACACGTACTTGGAAGCGTCGAACTCGCCACCCAGCGCCTCCTCCAGCGCCCGCTCGATGCGATCGTTGTAGATGATCCGCCCGACAGTCGTCAGCAGATGCCCGCCGTCGCGCCCTTGCGGACGGAACTCGGCGACGTCGTGCAGCTTGACGACACCGGCCTCGTAGGAGAGCTCGGCCTCCTGCGCGGTGCGGAACACATGTGGCCGCGCCTCGCCGCTCGGCCATTTGCCGCTGGTGAGCGTCTCGCTCGTCTCGGCAAGCTCCGGTGCTTCCGGACCATAGGTCAGGTAGTAGGCGCCGAGGATCATGTCCTGGGTCGGCGTCGCCAGCGGCGCGCCGTGAGCGGGCGAGAGGATGTTGTTTGAGGAGAGCATCAGGATGCGCGCCTCGGCCTGCGCCTCAGCTGAGAGCGGTAGGTGCACGGCCATCTGATCGCCATCGAAGTCGGCGTTGAAGGCGTGGCAGACGAGTGGGTGGACCTGGATCGCCTTGCCCTCGACCAACAGCGGTTCGAAGGCTTGGATACCGAGCCTGTGCAGAGTGGGAGCGCGGTTGAGCAGCACCGGATGCTCGTGGATGACCTCCTCGAGCACGTCCCAGACCTCGCCGATCATCGAGTCGACCATCTTCTTGGCGGCCTTGATGTTCTGCGCGGACTTGCGCTCGACCAAGCGAGCCATGATGAACGGCTTGAAGAGCTCCAGCGCCATGATCTTCGGCAGCCCGCACTGGTGCAGCTTCAGGTACGGCCCGGCAACGATCACCGAGCGCCCAGAGTAGTCCACGCGCTTGCCGAGCAGGTTCTGGCGGAAGCGTCCCTGCTTGCCCTTGAGCATGTCCGAGAGCGACTTCAGCGGCCGGTTGCCCGGGCCTGTGACGGGGCGGCCGCGGCGTCCATTGTCAAACAGCGCGTCGACGGCCTCCTGCAGCATCCGCTTCTCGTTATTGACGATGATCTCCGGCGCGCCAAGGTCGAGTAGTCGCTTCAGGCGATTGTTGCGGTTGATCACGCGGCGGTAGAGATCGTTGAGGTCGGAGGTCGCAAAGCGCCCACCGTCGAGCTGGACCATCGGGCGCAGCTCCGGCGGGATCACCGGCACGGCGTCGAGGACCATCATCTCGGGCTTGTTGCCGGACTGGATGAAGGCGGAGACGACCTTCAGTCGCTTGACCGCGCGGGCCTGCTTCTGGCCCTTGCCGGTCTTGACCTGCTCCTCCAGTTCGACACGTTCGGCGTCCAGGTCGACCTGCTGGAGCAGGTCGCGGATCGCCTCAGCCCCCATGCCGCCACGGAAATACTCGCCGAAGCCGTAGGGAGAGCCGAAGCGCTCCTTGAGCTCGCGGAAGGTGGTCTCGTCGTGCTCGATCTGCTTGGGCTCCATCGTCTTGAACAGCTCCCACACGTTGCGCATCCGCTCGGCGCCGTCCTCGATATAGGCTTCGGTGTCGGCGATATCCGCCTCGAAGGCCTTGTTCAGCTCCTTGATCATCTTCTCGCGCTCCTCATCGGAGATCTTCGAGAGGTTGATCTCCAGGGAGTCGGCCCACAGGTGGTCTTCATCGTCAAAACCGGTCTGCTTGCCGGTCTGTAGGTACTTCTCGCGGCGCGCCTGCTGCTCTTTGAGCTCGAGCACCCGCTCCTGTAGCTCCGCGGCATAGGAGTCAAGAACCTTGCCCACCTCCTTCTCGAGCGAATCGAGATCCTTCGCGCGCGCCTCGTCGTCTACCCAGGTGACGATCGAAGCAGCGAAGTACAGGACCTTCTCGAGCTCCTTGGGAGCCATGTCGAGCAGGTAGCCGATCCGTGAAGGAACCCCCTTGAAGAACCAGATGTGCGAGACCGGGGCGGCCAGATCGACATGGCCCATGCGCTCGCGACGGACCTTTGAGCGTGTGACCTCGACGCCGCAGCGCTCGCAGACGATGCCCTTGTAGCGAACGCGCTTGTACTTGCCGCAGTAGCACTCCCAGTCCTTGGTAGGACCGAAGATGCGCTCGCAGAACAGGCCGTCCTTCTCGGGCTTGAGCGTGCGGTAGTTGATCGTCTCCGGCTTGGTCACCTCGCCCGAGCTCCAGGAGCGGATCTGCTTGGAGGAGGCGAGGCCGATCTCGATCGCGTCGAAATTGTTGATGTCGATCAAATTGATCCCTTCTTGGTGTCTCTATCTAGAAATCTCTGGGCGGAGGGGACGAG
>JBOGXY010000072.1:0-7805 GCA_050696495.1 Solirubrobacteraceae bacterium | reverse complement strand
GGTCTGCGCGGCTAACCGGTCGCGCAGACCGTCAACTCATTTGCAGCTCGATGTGCTGCTGATCGTCTGTTTTTCGCCGGTTTCATAGACGAAGCTCGACTTGACCGTGAACTTGCCTTTGGAGCACTTGCCGGCCTTCGCCCACGTGCTCTTACCCGACCCGACGGATTTCACACTCAATTCGAGGCCGGTGATGACGATCGTCAGACCGCCGACGGCGAGCGGCGGCACCTGTGTGGTCATCGTGTTGCCGGAGATCTTGCCGTGCAGGACGATCACCGAGCCTGCGCCTAGCACCTTTGGCGCCAGCAGTAGCACGATCTGGTTGCTGGCGGCATAGGCGGTCACGTTCTCCGCGATCTTCGGAAACACCGGCGCCCCGTTGGCCGTCGCCCCGCCTGAGCCGAGCTTGCTCTTGGCGGGGCAGGCGCTGCCTCCGGTGGCGACCAGTTCGGTGTCGCTGGCTTTGCACAGGGCCAGCGCTTTGGTTTTGAAGTTAAACGAGGTCTTCGCCGGGAAGGCGATCGTCAGCGTCTTCAGCCCCTGCGGCTTTTCCAGCGGCGCGCCCGGGTCCGTGGCCTGCAGGTTGGCTTTGAAGCCGGTCGAGGCGCCGGCCTTTTTAGCGGTCAGCGTGACCTTCGCGGTCTGTTTGAACTGCGAGCTCGCCCAGGCGAGGCTCGCGAGCCCGATCGCCGCGAGCATCGTCGCGGCAAGCCCCGCGGCGGTGAGCTTGAGGACGTGTCCTCTTAGCCGTGTCATGTCGGTCTCCTTCGTGTTGGTGAGTGTCGTTTGCAAGCGCGTGTCATGGCCGGCTGGGTTGGTCTGGGCGTGAGATCAGCGGCAGACGCCGCGGTCGTCGTCCTACCGTCGGCGTCTTCGGCGTGGACGGAGGCTGCGCCTTGACGGGTGTCGGCCACCAGCTGAAACGTCCGAGCAGCTCGACCGCGGCCGGCAGCAGCACCGGGCGCACGAGGAAGGCGTCGAGCGCTATCGCTATCGCCATGCCGACGCCGAACGTGCGCACGGTCATCAGTTCGGTCGTCGCGAAGGGGATCAGCGCCGCGATCATCAACAGCGCCGTGCCGGTGCTGGCGGCCGCGGTCTTGCGCAGCGCAACGTCGAGCGCCCCATCGACGCTCGAGCCGGCGAGGATCTCCTCGCGTGCTCGCGCCAGTAGCACGACCAGGTAGACGAGCGAGACGCCGAAGACGATCGTGAAGATGCCGATGATCGACATCGGATCCAGGTAGCCGGGTCCGCCGAGCGGTGGGTGCGCGCCGCCGAAGAGCAACTGCATCGCGCCGAACGTGGCGGCCGCCGTCAGCAGCAATGCCAGCACGGCGACGACGGGAAGGCCGACGGCTCGCAGGGCTATCCCGAGCGTCAGCGCCACAGCGATCGCCAGCGCCACGATCACCAGCGGCAGCCGTTCGTTGGTGGCGCTGGTGAAGTCCTGCAGGTTCCCCGCCGGCCCGCCGACGGCGGTGGCGAGATGGTTCTGGACGGCGAAGTGCTTGGCCGCCAGGTTCAGGCGGTCGCCGAGCGCGGCCGTGCGCGGATCGCTTGCTTGGAAACGAGAGATGACGACGACCTGTCCGGCGCTGCCGCCGCGCGCCACGTTGACGGCGAAGGTGGCGGCGTTCGCGGAGGCAGGCTGGGCGCCTTCGACGGCGGCAAGCAGGAAGTAGCCGGAGTTGAACAGCCCTGGGGACTTTTCGTTTAGTTCTTCGATCTGCTTGGGCGAGGGCAACGTCGTTGAGAACTTCGCCACGCCTGCCTGCAGTTGGCCGAGCCCGTTGACGAGTTGGCCCGTGGGGGACACGCCGCCCGCGAGACCGCTCTGCAGCTGGCCGGTGCCGCTGGTGATCTGTGCCAGGCCCGTTTCAAGCGCCCCCGCGCCGTTTCGGAGTTCGGTCAGGCCGGTGGTCAGTTGGCCGCCTCCGCCCGAGAGCTTGGCCACGCCCGCCGCCAGCAGTATGTTGCCGGCGCGCAGCTTGGCGATGCCGGCCTGCAGCTTGCCGGCGCCGGTGGCCAGTTCGCCGAGGACGTTGGAGAGCACGGCGGTCTGGGTGGCGAACGTCGCGGCCAGTTTTGCCGCTTCGCCTGCCCCGCCCGCGGCGCTACTGAGGCCATTGGATACAGAGCCGGCCGAGCTGTGGGCGTGTTCGAGGGCCGCCAGCGCTTCGCTGTAGTGCGGGTCGCCTTTGGCGTCCATCGCCCGCAGCGCCGCCAGCGCGCTCGCCGTCGCCGCCGAGGTGTTTTGCGCGTCGCCCTGTAGCGAGGAGATCGAGCCGCTCGTGCTCGCCGTCAGCGATTCGAGCTGTTTTACCGACGGCAGTCCGGCCTTCACAGGCGTGTGTGTCGAGTAAAGGCCGTTGGTCAGCGCGACCGAGCCGGCGAGCGCTTCGGTGGAGCCGTTCTTCAGCGCCGTCGCGCCTGTCAGCGCCTGGTCGAGGCCGCCGGAGAGCTTGGCCGAGCCGCTGCGCGCCGCCGCCAGCCCCGTATGCAGCTTGGCCGAGCCGGCCTGCGCTTCGCCCGCCCCGCCGTGCAGCTTGCCGGCGCCGGTGCTTGCTTCTGAGAGCCCGCTCTGCAGTTCCTTGGCGCCGCTGCCGGCCTGCCCGAGCCCGGTCGAGAGCCGTCCCAGATCCTTCTTGCCGCCGGTCAGCAGCTTGCTGGATTCGGCCAGCGCGCTCGGCAGCTGGCCGAGCGCCTTGGTCTGGCTGCTGAGCGCGCCGGGGCCGGCGACCGATGCCACGGCGGGATCCTTGGCGACCTGTTCCTGGAAGCGGTCGAGGCTTTCAAGCGTCTTGGCGGTGGTGATCGCCCCCTTAGGGTTGACGACGATCATGTTGTAGGGGGTGGGCCAGCCTGGCCCCATCACGCGCGCCACTTCTTCGAAGGCGACGCGGGCTTTGTCGCTCTTTGGCAGTTGTGCGATGCCGGGCGGACCGGTTTTCAGCGCGAACGCTGGTATCGCCAACAGCAACAGCGCGCCCGTGGCGAGCATGCCCGCGATCACAGCGTTGTGGCGCACCCAAGCGCCCGCGCCGACCAGTCGATCCCAGTCGCGGCTCAGGCCGCCCGGCGCGCCGAAGCTTGGCTTGACCAGCCGCTGGCCGAGCAGCACGAGCGCCGCGGGCATCACGACGACGGCGCCGCCGATCGCCAGCGTCGAGCACAGCAGCACGCCGACTCCAAGCGAGGTGAGGATCTTCGTCGGCGCGATCGCGGTGGCAAGCAGCAGCGCCAGGATCAAACCGGTGCCTGCCAGCAGCACCGCCTTGCCGGTGGTGGAGACGGTCGCGATCGCGGCGTGTGCGGTATCGCGCGGGTCCGCCCCGGGAGCGAGCTCCTCCTGGTGGAAGCGGTCGAGGATCAACAGCGAGTAGCCGACGCCAAGCGCCAGGCCGGTCATAGACGCCAGTGCGATGGCGGTGGCGTCGACGTCGATCAGCTTGCCGATCAAGGTCATCAGCCCAAAGCCCGCAAGCACGGTGGCGGCAGCGACAAGCGTGACCGCCGTGGCGGCCAGCGGCGCGCGCAGACCGACCAGCAGCAGTACGAACAGGATGCCGATCGCGATCAGCTCGGAGCGTCGCGTGGTCGATATCGCCTGGTCCTTCAGCGCCCGGTCGATCGAGGGCTGGCCGGTGATGCTGGCGCGCACCGGAGCCGAGATCGTACGCGCGACGATCGCTTCGATCTGCGGCTGGTCGTAATTGACGACGGTCTTTTCCGTTTTGTCGACTGAGACGACGATCATCCCCGCCGTCGAGGAGGGCCGCAGCCCTTCGGAGGCGGCGCCCGCGTCCCAGGCGCTCAGTGCGCGCGTGCGCGGGCGTTTGACCAGTTCGCTTACGAGCTTCGGTCCCTGCTTGTTCAGTTCAGAGGCCGGTCCCTGCAGCAGGATCGGGACCAGCTGGCTTGGCCCGAACTGGGCGTCGGTCAAGTGCTGTGCGCGTGAGGACTCGGTGCCGGGTACGACGATGATCGTGGGCGAGAGCGATTTGGCCACTCCCAGACCGACCAGCGCCAGCGCGATCGCCACCAGCGCCCAGGCGACAAGCGCGGCCTTCGGACGATCGATCGAGAGGCGCGCCAAGCGGATCATCGCTTGACCGTACGCCCGCGGACCGGCCGCGCCATCGGGAATCGATCCGCCTTTCGTCTACGTAGTTAGGCGCTATATCGGGAGCAAGTTCCAGGCAGACGATTCCATTGCAGCAAGCCGGTCCCGCATGGATTCAAGCCGCCCAAGATGTTGCGCAACGATTTACGTTGCGCTATATTGTCGATATGCCGGTCAGCACCGCAGAGAAGGTGGTCGCGCTGAGCAGGGATCTGCACTCGCAGCGCCAACTCGCCGAGCTCTTGGGCGTAAGCCCCGCTCAGGTGACACGCTGGCGACGCGGTAAGGGGATCGATGAGGTCAATGCGCGACGCGTCGACCTGTTGGAGTTGGTGATGGCCAGCTTGCTGCGCGTGTACTCCGCCGAGACGGCGGAGGTATGGCTCCGAGGCCTGAACCCACATCTTGGCAACCGCCGCCCGATCGATCTGGTGCGCGCCGGTCGCACGGTGGAGCTACTCGGCGCACTAGCGCAGGAGCGCGCCGGCAGCTTCGCATGATCCTGTGGCGGGCGCTGCCCTACCGTCCCAATGCCCGACCCGACGAACATGGCGGCGCGTTGTGGTTCCCGCGCGAGTTGCAGGGCGCGGGGCGACACGATAACCCCGACCTGTACGGATGTTTCTACGCGAGTGAGAATCCCATCTCGCCCGTGGCGGAGGCGCTTGCTCCCTTCCGCGGTACCGGCACCCTCACAGAGGCGATGCTGACGCGCGCCGGGCTGCCGCTGGCGCTAGCTCGCCTGTCGCTCTCGGACGAGGGCGATGTGATCGATCTCGACGATCCCCACGCACTTCTCGAGCGGAGTCTGCTTCCCTCGCAGGTGGCGACCGGCAGCCGTCCTGTAACGCAACAGTGGGCCGGCAGACTGTTCGAGAGTCACCCCGCGCCGGTCGCGCTGCGCTGGTGGTCGACATTGGAGGCAAGCCTCATCAATCTGACGCTGTTCGACCGCGCCAAGCCGGCGCTCGGGTTGCTGGAGGTGGCACAGCTGACGCTGACCGACGCGGTTGTCCATGAAGCGGCCGACTTGCTCGGGCTGCGGGCGTAGTTTTGCCGTTGCGAAGATGAGCGTGTGAACACGGTTTCCGAGCGACGCCCTCCGCGACTGACCGCCGTCATGCGTGACGGCGAGCGAGTGACGCCGCTGGAGCTGTTCTTCGACCGGCTGGAAGCTCGTCCCTGGTCACTTCGCCGAGCGCCACGGCCTGATCGTCCTGATCGCGCTGGGCGAGTCGATCGTCGCGCTCGGCGTCGGTGCCAAGTCCGAACTGGACGCTGGCGTCGTCGCGGCCGCCGTGCTTGGGATGGTCGTCGCGGTGACGCTGTGGTGGGTGTACTTCGACGTGAGCGCGATCGTCGCCGAGCGGCGCCTCACGCATGCTCAGCAGGGGCGCGAGCGCAACGAGCTGGCGCGCGACTCCTACTCCTACATGCACTTCCCGATGGTGGCCGGGATCGCCTTGCTTGCGGTCGGGGTCAAGTACACGCTGGCGGATGTCTCGGAGCCACTGCACGAAGTGCCGACGGTGGCGTTGCTCGGCGGCACCGCGGTGTACCTATTCGCTCAGGTCGCGTTTCGCCTACGCAACATGCACACGCTCTCGCGCCGGCGACTTGTTGTCGCGCTGGCACTGATCGCACTCATCCCCGTGACGCTTGCCGTCGGTACCTCTTCACTGGCCACGCTCGCGATGTTGGCGGCCGCGATGACCGCGTTGATCCTCTACGAGGTGCTGCGCTACGCCGACGTACGAGATCGCGTGCGCCACGGCGTCGCAAAGCCGAACGCTACATAGCGCCTCGCCGAGTCCAAGGACCGTCAACAATCGTCCAGTCGACGTTGACAAGACACCAGGCATTTGCGAACCTCGGCGACCATGAACGCACGACCCAGAGCGGGGTCGGGCCTTGCCGGGCTCCTTCGGAGGTTTACGCCGGCGCTGCTGTCGTGTGCGTTCTTGGCCGCCACTACTGCGCTACCCGCGCAGGCGGCGGGGGAAACCACAACGATCGGGTTTGACGATCTTCCGCTCGAAACGGTCGTCGGAAAGCAGTACGCCCCCGAGGGGCTCGAACTTGGCACGGCCGTGAGCTTCGGGCAAAAAGGGCTCGCCGCTGGCGATTGCGGCTCGCCCAAGGTCAAAGCCGGGCCTTCGCCGTCATTTGCGTTCTCGCCTCCGAACTTTGCGCTTCTCAATAAGTGCGGTGATCCGGCCGGTCCGTCGAGCGGCACCTACGGCAAGCTCCTTGGTCAGCCACGGGGTTCGCTATCGGTTGAGGTGCGCAGCCTCGCTGTAGGCAGCGTCGATCAAGTCACGCTCACCGGCTATAACGCCGCAGGGGAACCCGTCGCGAGCGCTGAACCGATCGAAGTCGGGCCTAGCGCGTGGAGTGGGGTGTCGATCAAGCTGCCCGGTGCAGCGAAGACGATCAGCTACTTCTCGATCATCACGACCAAACCGACGGAAGATGAAATCGCGATCGACGACGTCAGCTTCGAATCCGAACCGACCTCAACATCGCCGCCACCGCCAAAACAGCCGCCCCCACCACCACCGATCTCCGCCAACATCGCCTCCCTGACCCCGAGTCCCCTGCCGGGCTCGGTCATCTCGCTCACCGGCGCCGGCTCGCAACCCGGCAGCGGACGCATCATCTCCTACGACTGGGATCTGAACGGCGACGGCAAGATCGACACGAGCACCGGGACCAATCCCGTCGTGCAGTTGATCCTCGCGCCAGGGTTGCACACCGTCGACCTGACAGTCACCAACTCGAACAAAGAAACGTCGAAATCGAGTATCGGCGTCAACGTCCCGTTCAACAACAATGCTCTGCACGCGCCCGACGGCGGCGAAGGCGAATGCACCAGCACCTACGACCAGGGACAGGTGCACGTGATCGCCGAATGCATCCAGAAGCAGAAAGGTGGCGGTGTCGTCATCTCCTCGCGCCAGGTCGCGCTCGACGGCATGGACCTTACGACGACCAGCAACGGGCCCGGCGTCTTCAAAATCGAAACCATCAAGTTACTGGGCATCGGCAACACGGTTCAGATGTCCGGCGCGCCGGTGAACGTCGAGCTCCTGAACACACCGATCGGCAACGTCGTGCTCGGCGGGCGCGACCTGGAAAAAGAACCGATCACGCTCGCCTTCGAAGCGTTCGTCCCACCCAAGGTAAAACTGCCGCTGAGCGCTCGTCTCGCGCATGCGCGCGCCCACGCCGCCGGTGGCGGCAAGACGCTCGTGATGGCCTTTGCCGTCGCCCACAAATGTGCGTCTGGAAGTAAAAAGGCCGGCTGCTGTCCGCCGCAGAACAACACCTCCTGCGCTGAACTGCCCGGTAGCTTCCCGCTGACGGGGCAGGTCGCCGTCTATCTCAACGACAAAGGGCAGTCGTTGATCGATGTGCAGGTGGGGCTGGAACTGAAGTCGGTCAACTTCGAAGCCACAGGGGCGCTTGAGATCATCGCCGACCGCGAAACGGGGATCGACCTTGAGTCGTTGAAGTTCGAAATCGGCGAAGCGGGCTTGGCTGAAATCTTCGTAACTGTTCAGGTCGGTCGTCTGCGGGGCAGGGTTCTGGGCTTGTGCAGGGAAGTTCGCGGGCGTGGAGGATGCAGAGAATGTTGCGGGGCGGCCGAGCTATGAGGAGTTGGCGACGCTGGTCG
>JBOGXY010000071.1:0-3162 GCA_050696495.1 Solirubrobacteraceae bacterium | reverse complement strand
ACTCTTACCTGCGTTATTCCCCAATGAATGCACGCGAAGCACAACTCTTTCCCTGTTGCGACCCGGTCCCTCTCCCAAGGTCCCCGTCAAAACTGTGTTGGGTGTCGACCACGAGGACCGACCCCTACCTGACCTTATGTACGCCGGTATCGATTCGATGCCGGCAGAGCCAGCTTATACACAAGAGGCCCCTGTTGTCAAGTACCTAGGGGTAAGTCGTTGTTTGCTGTGCACAACGGAGCAACGTGTTGCGCAAGTGTCCAGAGCGTTCACCGCCCTCTGACTGGGTTGATCGTCTCAGCCGACCCTACTACTTTCTGCCTACTAATCACTACAATCTGGAGGAGGAGAGATGGGCATCAAACTCAAAGCCACCAAGCCGCTTCCCGAAGAGCCCGAATACCGGCTGCCGGCCCTGCAACCATCGCCAAACCCGCCGCCGCTGCGGGAACCTTCCAGCGTGCCACGCGCCTACGCGGGCGGCGAAATCACAACGCTCACCTCATCGCGGCGATTGCGTCTGCTACGCGGCCTGTTCCGGGGCGAGCCTCAGCGCCGCTAAGCGTCGGTGTCGCCGCCGCTACCGCCGCCGCCGCGCAGCCAGTCGCTCAACTGCCGGCCGACGTCCTCAAGAGACTCGCCCGCATCGCGAATCGACTCGCCCGCGTCGCGGAACATCTCGCGGAAGCGCTCTGAGTAGTGCGCGACGGCCTCGCTTGCCTCCTCGCGCGGACGTACCGGCTCGTCGCGGGTCTGGTACTCGCCGCCGACGATGCGGTCGTAGTCGCCGCCCTTGACCCACTCCATCAGCTCGTGCACACGCTTGACGGGCATCGGATGGGTGATGCCCAGGTCGAGCAGCAGGCGCGATAGGCGTTCAAGGCCCGAGCCCTTCTCGCGGTAATCGATGCCTTGGCGCATGAACACGTCGAGGTCCAGACGCTCGGCCTCGGCGCCGGCGGCGACGATCATCAAGGTACGACAGACCGTCAACGGATCGCGCGTGACCAGCGCCGCCGCCCGGTCGCAGCTGAGCTCCGCCGCCCGAAACCACTCCATCAAGGCCGCCCGCACCGGCAACAAGGGAAGCGGTATCCCGGGCACCGAGCCGAGTCGCAGCAGGATCACCAAGGCCGTTCGGTAGAGCACGTGATCGGAGAGCACATGGCCCGCCTCGTGAGCAAAGACGGCCCGCATCTGCTCGACATCGAGCAACTGCACGAGGCCCGACTGCACCACAACGATCGGGCGTCCCGCGCCGATCGTAAGCGCGTTGGCGATCGGCACCTGCGTCAAATACAGGTCGGGGACCGGATCGACGTCAAGCGTCGCGTAGGCGCGCATGTGCGCGAGCCACACGTCGGCGAGTTGATCCTCGCCCAGGCGCACGGAGGAGCCGAGATAGGCCTGGCGCAGGGCGCGCTCGTAGCCAAGCTCGATCAGCTTGCGCACGACCGTGTTCAGGTAGGGGATTGCCTTCAGCGCCGCGGTGGCCGCACGATCGGCCGGATGCTCATAGGCCTTGGGCGAGATGCCCGTCAGCTGGTAGCCCTCGGCGGGAAGCGTGGTCATCCGAGCCTGCTCGCTCGCATGGTGGACCGTCCGCTCATCCAACCATTTGTACAGGACCGCCATGTCCAGTGTGGCGCTCACGGTTGTTCTCGACGGTCCCGCCCGCGCCGCCGGCCTGCAGCCGACCAGCTCGGCGGCGCGCTCGTACCCTTGGGCGAGCAGCATCGCGTCGCGAGCGACTTCGGCGATCGCCTCGTCGGTCGCCGGCACCAGCCGGTCTCCGTCGGCGATGTAGTCAGAGCCTTTGCGGTTCTCCCAGCCCTTTACGGTGGCCACGGTCACAGATTAGCTTGCGGAACAGCCCTCCGAAGATGCCGCGGTGAAGGCACAGGCAAGACGCGCTCAGCGTGGTTGGGTGGTAAGACCGAGACGGTCCAGGAGCTCCGCGTCGCTGAGGTAGGAGTGCGATTCGACGATCAACCCGTTTTGGATTCGTATGAGCACGCACCACGGGCTGATCGGCTCGCCGCCAGACTGGACCTCTCCGAGGATCGCCACGCGATCCTCGTCGAGTTGACGGATCTCGGATATGGCGACCTCATACCACTGGCCGCTCTCGACCATCGTCTGCCACCAGGCGCGAACACCGGCGTGACCGCTGTGCGGTTGAGCGCCCGCCAGGCGGGAGGGATAGCTGACGATATTCTCGTCTTGGACGGCGAGCATCGCCTCGAGGTCGCGGTCGTTATACGCGCCGACGTAGCGCTCGGCGATCGAGACCGCCTGCTCGCGCGTCAATCGCCGCTCCTTCGAGGGCTTTGCCCGGCTGTCCCCTGCAATGTTCTCTGGCAAGCGCACCGCTTTTGGGAATTTCTTTGGAGTCGATGTTCAGGATAGTCGTCGTGATTCTCTGGGCAAACTGCCGCCGCCCCGGAGAGAGTCATCCAGGCGAGCCGTACGTCACAAATCCCGACGTGACCGGAATATGTCCGTGATGGCACCCAAGTCCTACGCAGATGCCGCTGATGAGCAGCTACTCGTTTGGAGCGCGAAGGAGCCCGAGGCGTTCGGAGTGTTCTTCGATCGCTTTGAGGCTGACGTGCTGGGTTTCTTCTGGCGGGCTACGAGGCGCGCCGATCTGGCAGCGGACCTGACGGCTGAGGTATTCGCTTGCGCGCTGGCGGGTGTCGGTGGATTTCGCGCGGAGCTTGGCGGCGCCAGGGCGTGGCTGTTTGGGATCGCCCGACACGAGCTTGCCGACACGTGGGAGCGCGGACGGGTCGAGGATCGGGCACGCAGGCGCTTGGCGCTGGAGCCGCTCATTCTCAGCGACGAGGCGCTGGAGCGGATCGAGAGCCTTGGCGCGCGCTCAGCCCGGGACGCGTTGCGCGTGCTCGAGGAGCTGCCGCCCGATCAGCGTGCAGCCGTGAGGGGCCGGGTCGTTGAAGAGCGCGAGTACGACGAGCTCGCGCAGAGCCTGTCCTGTTCACAAAGCGTCGTGCGCCAACGGGTCAGCCGCGGCCTGCGCGCACTCAGGGACCGATTGGAGCAACCGCTATGACCTATCTGCCACAGCTCAGAGAGTCCCTCGTGCGCGCCGCGCACGAGCAGCATGCGAAAGCCGGGGTCAAAGACCCCGCAGTGCACGGT
>JBOGXY010000070.1:0-7991 GCA_050696495.1 Solirubrobacteraceae bacterium | reverse complement strand
GCTCTCGCGAATCGCCTCGCGATGAGGGGCCAGCTTGGGGCGCTCCATCACCACAGTGCTGTCCACGTTGATGAGCTCCAAACCCTGCGCGTAGATCTCGGGCAGCACGCTGGCCAACAGCTCCAGCGAATCGGCGTCGCGGTAGCGCTCATCGCTGTCAGGGAAGTGCTGGCCAATGTCACCAAGGCCCGCAGCGCCCAGCAAGGCGTCGATGATCGCGTGCGTGAGCACGTCCGCATCGGAGTGGCCGTCCAGACCAATGTCGCTTGCGATCTGAACGCCGCCGAGGATCAGTCGCCGTCCCGCTGCAAGCCGATGCGAGTCATAGCCGATGCCGCTGAGGGTGCTCACGCGAGCACCGCTCCAACCGGCTCCAGCCGTCGCCGGCGATGCTCGAAGACGCACAGCTCGCCCACACCCAACCGCTCCAGCAACTCGATCGCCTGCTCGTAATCGGCGCCCACATCCTCTGGACGGTGTGCGTCGCTTGAGAGCGCCAGCGCAGCGCCCGCTTCCAGGCACATCTCAAGAAACGCCGGTGCCGGGTAGATCTCCCGCGCGCGCTTGCGCAAACCCGCCGTGGACACCTCGATCGCGATGCCCGACTCGGCGATACCGTCGATCGCATGCTCGTAGTAGCGGCGCAGATCACCCTCCGGCAGTGGTCGCTCACGGCCCCACACCTTGACCAGATCGGGGTGGGCGAGGATGTCGAACAGGCCGCTGCGCGCCGCCTCGCCCACCGCCTTGAAGTAAGAGCGCCAAATCTCCTCGGCGGAGCGACCCGTGGTCCAGACGCCGTAGTCGTCCATGTCGAGCGCGTGGTCGCCGAGGAAGTGCACCGAGCCGACCACGTAGTCGAAATCGCGCGCTTCCAGCAGGTTTGCCAGGCGATCCTCGCCGCCGGGGATGAAGTCGGCCTCGATTCCGAGGCGCAGGTCGGTCTCTTCGCGCACGAACGCGCAGTACTCGTCGATGTCGTCGTGGGCGAACTCGCGCCAGAACGGATGACGCCACACATCAAGGGCAGCCGTAAAGCGATAGATGTGCTCGGAGACGCCCAGCTCCGAGATGCCTCGCTCCTCGGCCACGGAGCGATAGCGCTCGACGTTTGCCGTCGTGAAGTACCGTTCAGGCGTCGCGTCCAACTCGTCCGGGCGCAGGTGCAGGTGGTAGTCGCTCAGCACGGCGCGAAGTCAAGCAGGGAGCTCACGCCGATGCCGGCAGGTCGGCGGCTACGGCTGGGCGACGAGCCAACAGCAGCTCGGCAACCTGTAGATCGAGCGGGGTCGTCACCTTCAGGTTCTCGCGCGGCGAGGGCACCAGCACCACCCGTCCACCCATACGCTCGATGAGCCATGCGTCGTCGGTCGCTTCGGCCAGCACCTCGGCCGGCACCTCAAGCGCGCGCCGCAGCGCACCCCGACGAAATACCTGCGGTGTCTGCACCGCCCACAGTCCCGAGCGCTCGAGCGTGCTCAGCACACCGCCGTTCTCGTCGGCCTGCTTGATCGTGTCGGTGACCGCCGAGGCGGCGATCGCGCCGTCCACCCCTTCGCCCCCGAGCGCGTCGAGCGTGGTCCGTGCGATCTCAGCCGTCAGCAGAGGGCGCGCCGCGTCGTGAACCAATACCGCCTCGGAGTCCTCCCCCTCACCGGCCGCGGAGAGGGCGCGCAGCACCGACTCCGAGCGCACGGCGCCGCCGGGCACACCTACGACGCCGGCGGGAGCCTCGATACCCGCCGGCAGCGCCACCACAACCCGGTCGATCTCCTCCATGGCGCTGAGCACATCGAAGCTCCAGCGCCACAGAGGACGCCCGGCGAGCTCGGCGAGCGCCTTGGGTTCTCCTAGCCCGAGGCGTTCGCCGAGTCCGGCGGCCAGTACGAGCGCTACCGCCACTCGCTCTTCTGTGCGACCGCTGCCGCTGACTCGCGCCGGCGACTACTTGCCGGCGACGGCCATCTGGCTCGCCGAGGAGGTCGCGAGCAGCTCGTCCAGATAGCCCTCGGCCTCGTCCTCGTCCTTGTCGAGCGCGTACATCAGCTCGGAGGCGAGGATCTTCTTGGCGCGCGTGAACATCTGCTTCTCACCGGTGGAGAGGCCCTTTTCGGACTCGCGCAAGGCGAGGTTGCGGACGACCTCTGCCAGCTCGTAGATGTCGCCGGTC
The DNA here is from genome assembly GCA_050696495.1 of Solirubrobacteraceae bacterium. Lineage (GTDB taxonomy): Bacteria > Actinomycetota > Thermoleophilia > Solirubrobacterales > Solirubrobacteraceae > Palsa-744. The sequence continues at coordinate 5,821 of JBOGXY010000070.1, read as the reverse complement.
TTGATCTTGTCGCGGGTGTGCTTGAAGCGCCGGTTCCAGGTCTTTGGCATCTCCGAGACCTCGGCCTGGAGCACGGCGAGAACCTTCTTGACGGTTTCCTCGTCGATCACGCGGCGCAGTCCGGCAAGCGACGCGTTCTCGGTGGGGACCTTGACCGTCATGTCGTTGTGGAGGATCTTGATCGTCAGATACTCCCGGGTCGTGCCGAGCACCTCCATCTGCTCCTTGCTCATGACCTTGCCGGCACCGTGATGGGGATAGACGACGTGGTCTCCGAGCTCGAACTCGATGACCTCGAGCTCGCGGGTCGCCTCGAGCTCCTCGATGAACGATGTCTCTTCGATTACTTGGGCTGGAATGATGTCCTCCTTTGTCGCGCCGGCAATGGGACCGACTGGGTAGACCGGCTGGGGCGCCGGTGTTTCGTCTTCGTCTTTACGTCTGCAAGTAGCTGTCTACGAGGTTGATCTCCTGCAGGCGACGCAGGCCCTCGCGGATGTCCTTTGCCCTGATCTCCCCCACGCCCTCGACCGCCTCGAGCTCGGCGTCGGTTGACGCCTGCAACTCCTCGAGACCCCCGAACTCCCTGACGATCTGCGAGACGACCAGCTTTGGCAGCCTCGGTATCCGCCCGAGGATGCGATAGCCGCGACTCGATACCGGATAGTCCAGAGTGTTCAGCTTGCGGTCATAGCCGAGCAACTCGGCGATCCGCCCGAAGTCCAGCAAGTCTTGATGTGGAAGACGCCCGAGCTGGTCGAGCGCTGCGGCGAACGCCTCGTCGGAGTAGTCGGCCAGATAGTCCTGCACGAGCGAGGCCTTCTCAGCCGCTGTGCCGAGGATCGTCTCCTCCAGCTGCATCTCGATCAAGCGACCCTCGTTGCCGAGCTCGACGATGTAGCGCTCGATCTCCACAGCCATACGCGTGACAAGCTCCGAGCGTTGCAGCACGGTGAGCACGTCGTGCAGCGTCACGCCGCCCTCGAACTCGAGCGCCGTCAGACGAGTGGCGACCTGGTCCAGGCGCTGGCGGTACTTGTCGAGCGTCGCAAGCGCCTGATTGGCCTTGGCCAGCACGACCGGGATGTCTTCGAGGATGTACTTGATCCCGTCCACGTACACAGAGACGACCTCGCGACGCTGAGAGACGGCAATCACCAGCGCGTCGGTCTGCTTTGAGACGCGCTCTGCCGTGCGGTGTCGCGTGCCCGTCTCCTGGGAGAGGATCGTCGGATCGGGCATCAGCTGCACGTTTGCCATCCCGATCTTGGTCGCGTTGGCGTTGAGGACGATCGCGCCGTCCATCTTGGCCACCTGATAGAGGAAGGCGGGCGTGTAGTCGATATCCAGCTTGATCCCGCCCGAGAACAGGAAGCTGAGATCGTCGGTCTCGCCCATCACGATCAGGCCGCCGGTGCGCGCGTGCAGGATGCTCTCGATGCCCTCCCGCAGCGCGGTCCCGGGAGCGACCATCTCAAGAGCTCTTACAAGTCCGGGATCGGGTCGCGCGTCCAGGTCGAGGTCTTCGCCGGATCGTGAGGCCACAACAGCCCATTCTAGGGCATTTAGCGTTTGTTTATCGCGCTCGTGCCCTTGCGCGCCCGGCTAGGCCCCTCTATGCGGCAAGCGTCGCCGGCCGCGTTCGACTAGTTGGAAACACTGCGGCGAGCGCCTCGCGCAAGGTAGCGGCCTCGCTGGCGCCCTCGCCGCTGCCGGCGGGCGCCACCACAGCCTCCAGCCCATGCCTGGCCGCCTCGGCCAAACGTCGCTCCGGATGGCCCACCCAGCGCAGCTCTCCCGTCAAGCCGAGCTCGCCAAAACAGGCACACGGAGAGCCGCGCAGAGCGACCCCGCGGGCAGCCGAGGCGACCGCCAGCGCGATCGCCAAGTCGACTCCGGGCTCGTCCACGCGAACGCCGCCGACGACGTTGACGAACACGTCGCGCCCGCCGACACCAACGCCGCCGTGGCGACCGAGGATCGCCAGCACCAGCGCCAGCCGGTTGCGATCCAGGCCCGAGACCACCCGCCTGGGCTGCTCGAGCTCGGAGTCGGCGACAAGCGCCTGCACCTCCACCAGCAACGGGCGTGAGCCCTCCATCGCCGCCAGCACGACGCTGCCGGGAGCACGGGTCGCCTCGGCTACGAATCGGGCGGATGCGTCGAGCACCTCGACCAGGCCGCCCTGGCGCATCTCAAACAGGCCCGCCTCGTTGGTCGAGCCAAAGCGGTTCTTCAGCGCGCGCAACTCGCGGTAGGGACGCTCGCGCTCGCCCTCGAACTGCAGCACGCAGTCCACCAGATGCTCGAGCACTCGGGGACCGGCCAGGGCGCCCTCCTTGGTGACGTGACCGACGAGCACGACGGCGATCTGACGTTGCTTGGCAAGCTCCATGATCTGCGCGGCGACCTCGCGCACCTGCCCGACCGAGCCAGGCGCGCCGGAGAGCTCGGCGCAGCGCAGCGTCTGCACGGAATCGATCACACAGACGGCCGGAGCGTGCGCGGCGACCGCGTCGAGCACCGCGTCGAGATCGGTCTCTGCCAGCACCGGCACCTCAAGCGCAGCGGGCGAGAGGCGCTCGGCGCGCAGGCGCACCTGCTCGGCGGACTCCTCGCCGCTTACATACAGGGTCTTGCGACCGGCGCCCGCGAGATTGCCGAGCACCATGTTCGTGAGCGTCGACTTGCCGATCCCCGGCGAGCCACCCAGCAGCACCAGCGAGCCGGGCACGAGCCCACCGCCAAGTACACGGTCAAGCTCGCCGATGCCGGTTTGCAGCCGCTCAACAGAGACTGGAGCGACCTGGGATAGCGGCACGAGCGCAGTGGCGCCGGGCAGCGCCCGAAGCGTTGCGCCGGGCTTACCGGCGGCTGCGGCAGCGGCGGCGCGGCGGGATCTGCCATCCCCACCCGACGCTGTGGCGACTCGCTCCTGGACCAGCGTGTTCCACGACGCGCAGCCAGGGCACTGACCGTGCCACTGGGCCGAGCGCACGCCACACTCCGAGCAGACATGGGCGACGTTTCGCTTCACGCGCTCCAGACTACGTGTCAGTGCCGACGGTCCCGCTACGGCGCTCATACAGCACAACGTCGCGCCAGCGACCGTCGGGCATGCGACCCATCCGCTCCTGTGTGCCGATCAGGCGAAAGCCGCAACGCTCGTGCAGTGCGATCGACGCTGCGTTCTCAGGGAAGACGCCGGCACGCAAGGTCCAGACGCCCGCCTGCTCGGAGGCCGCGATCAGCGCCAAGAGCAGCGCCCGGCCGATGCCACGTCCGCCACACGAGGGATCGACATAGATGCTGACCTCCGCCACGCCCGCGTAGACGGGACGCGACGATGTCGCGGAGAGCGCCGCCCAGCCGATCGTCTCGCCCCGCTCATCGCGGGCCACCAGGCGCGGCGTCGCACGCCGTGCGGCGCTCCAGGACTCCCACCCGGGGACGTCTGACTCGAAGGTGGCGTTGCCGGTCGCGATGCCGGCCCGGTAGATGCGCGAGACCGCCTGCCAGTCCTCGGCGCTCATCGCCACGACCGACACGGCCGTCGATCGGCGCTCGCCGGGACCTGCTGCTGACGTGCTCAGTGCGCGCCCGACCTGCTACTCGGCCGAGTCGGCGTCGCTCTCGCCGTGCCCGTCATCGCCGGACGGCAGCTCGTCGTGCGAGCCGCCTTCGGCACCGACGCCGACCGGCGTCTTCTGCTTCTTGGGCTTGACGATCGTCAGGCGCACCTCGCCCTCCTCGCCGTCGGGCGCGGGGTTGACGACGACGGTGGCGCCGGGCATCAACTGCTCGCGCAGCACGAAGTCGGCCAACGGGTCCTCGATGTAGCGCTGGATCGCGCGGCGCAGCGGACGGGCGCCCATCGCCGGGTCCCAGCCCTTCTCCACCAGCAGGTCCTTGGCCTCGTCGGTCAGCTCCAACTGCAGCTCACGTTCGGCCATCGACTCGCGAATGCGCACCAGCAGCAGCTCGACGATCTGGCGGATCTCCTCCTTTTGCAGCTTGTGGAAGACGATCACGTCGTCGATGCGGTTGAGGAACTCAGGGCGGAAGACCTTCTTGAGCTCACCCATGATGCGGTTCTTCATGTCGTCGTAGGTGATGCCGGTCTCGTCGTCTGAGACCGCAAAGCCCAGCGGCGTGTTGCGCGCGATCTCGGCGGCGCCGATGTTCGAGGTCATGATCACGATCGCGTGGCGGAAATCGACCGTGCGGCCCTGAGCGTCTGTCAAGCGGCCGTCCTCGAGGATCTGCAGCAGGATGTTGAAGACGTCCGGGTGGGCCTTCTCGATCTCGTCGAGCAGGAGCACCGAGTAGGGCTTGCGCCGCACGGCCTCGGTCAGCTGACCGCCCTCGTCATATCCGATGTAGCCGGGGGGCGAGCCCACCAGGCGCGAGACGGCGTGCTTCTCCATGTACTCGGACATGTCGATGCGGATCATCGCTTCGTCATCGCCGAACAGGAATTCGGCGAGCGTTCGCGCGAGCTCGGTCTTGCCCACGCCCGAGGGGCCCAGGAAGATGAACGAGCCGGTCGGGCGCTTGGGGTCCTTCAGGCCGGCACGTGAGCGGCGGATCGCCTTGGATATCACCTCGATCGCTGGGTGCTGGCCGATCACGCGCTTGTGCAGTTCGTCCTCCATACGCATCAACTTCTGCGTCTCGGCCTCTGTCAGCTTGAAGACGGGGATGCCGGTCCACATCGAGACGATGTCGGCGATCTCCTCCTCGCCGATCGCCGGGCGCTCGATCGCATCGCCGGACTCCCACTCTTCCTCGAGCTCGCGCTTGCGGCCGACCAGCTTGCGCTCCTGGTCGCGCAGGGCGGCGGCCTTCTCGAATTCCTGGTCCTCGATCGCCGTCTCCTTATCGCGCCGCACCGACTCGAGCTCCTCTTCGAACTCGCGGTTGGCGGGCGGAGCGGTCATCGACTTGATGCGCATGCGCGAGGCCGCCTCGTCGATCAGGTCGATCGCCTTGTCGGGCAGGAACCGATCGGAGATGTAGCGCGAAGCGAGATCGGCCGCGGCCTGCAACGCCTCGTCGGTGATCTGCACCTTGTGGTGCTGCTCGTAGCGGTCGCGCAAGCCCTTGAGGATCTCAACAGACTGATCGATGGAGGGCTCCTCGACACGGATCTGCTGGAAGCGGCGCTCCAGCGCGGAGTCGCGCTCCAGGTACTTGCGGTACTCGTCGAGCGTGGTCGCGCCGATCGTCTGCAGCTCGCCGCGCGCCAGGGCCGGCTTGAGGATCGAGGCCGCGTCGATTGCGCCCTCGGCCGCGCCCGCGCCGACGAGGTTGTGCAGCTCGTCGATGAACAGGATGATGTCGCCACGCTGGGTGATCTCCTTCATCACCTTCTTCAGGCGCTCCTCGAATTCGCCGCGGTACTTGGACCCGGCGACCAGCGCCGCGAGGTCAAGCGTGTAGATCTGCTTGCCCTTCAGCAGCTCGGGCACGTCGGCATTAGTGATCCGCTGCGCCAGGCCCTCGACGACGGCGGTCTTGCCGACGCCGGGCTCGCCGACGAGCACGGGGTTGTTCTTCGTCCGCCGGCTGAGGATCTGCATGATCCGCTCGATCTCGGTCTCGCGACCGACGACCGGGTCCAGCTTGCCCTCAGAGGCGAGCTTGGTGAGGTTGCGGCCAAACTGATCGAGCAGCTTCGAGGACTTCTTGCCCTCGCCGGTGCCGGCAGAGCTCCCGCCCTGGCGGCGGCCGCCGGGGCCGGAGAGCATCCGGATCACCTCGTTGCGGATCTTCTCGGAGTCGGCGTCGAAGTCGAGCAGGATGCGGGCGGGGACGCCCT
>JBOGXY010000069.1:0-69369 GCA_050696495.1 Solirubrobacteraceae bacterium | reverse complement strand
CGCCCCAGCCGGACGTCCACGCGGAGCGCCTCGCTACCCCTCGCCGCAAGCGCTGGCCCGGGGCTACTCGTCGCGACTGACGATACGCCGCCAGAGCGCCGCGATGTGAACGAACGGAGACCGCATGGTTACCATCGCGTTCACCAGTCCAGCCCGCGCCCCGCCCCAAACCCGCACGCCTCGCTGCCACGAACGATGACCTCACCCGAGCAATCCACGACTCCCCCGCCGCCGGCGCCCCCACGGGCAGACCCGTTGAGCCTGCTGATCTCCTCTCGCAACCCAGCAGCGACCGTCTACGGGACGGTCACTGCGGGTGCGCTGCTGGCAGCGGAGAGCGGCCTGCGCGACACCTACCCCGAGACGGTCGGCTCACTTGCGATCGCCATCCTCCTCTACTGGTTCGCACACTCCTACGCCGAAGTTCTGGGACTACGCCTACGCCGCCACGAGACGATCACCTGGGCTGAGCTGTGGGACGCCTTCTCGCAGGATTGGGGGATCGTGCGAGGTGCGGCCGCCCCGATGCTCGCGCTCCTGATCGCGTGGGCACTCGGCGCCCGCCAGAGCACCGCGGTCACCGCGGGCACTTGGGCGGCGGTGGCGAGCCTGATCGTCTTCGAGTTGGCCGCCGGTGTGCGCTCCCGAGCAAAAGCCCCCGAGATGGCCCTTCAGGTGGGCGCCGGCGTGACGCTTGGCATCGGGATCCTGGCGCTACGGGCTCTGCTTCACTAGCCTGGTCGTAGCATTGATCGAGGAATCCCGAAGGGTCACGGCTCCAGCCGGCGGACCCGGCGCTCCAGAGGTCGACCGGACGAACGTAGACAATAAATCTCTGACATGGAATGATATTGTTTTCAAGACTCCTTGATAGTCGAGGGGCTATGCGGATTCGAGGAGATAGAACTCGGTGAAGGCTGGTGGGAACAACCTCGGTGCTGGCGCCGTGGCACGCCAGTCAAGGCCGGCGGAGCAGGCGGAAAGCGCGCTTTCGAGCAGCGCCACCGATGCTGGCGCAGACGCCCCGTCCGCCGAGACGCTCGCGCCGCTCTACGAACGGCTCCCCCGCGGCCCGCATCAGCTGAGCGCCGACGTGGTCGCCGAGAACCAGCGCCGCCGCATGCACGGAGCGATGGTCGAGGCCGTCGCCGCCAACGGATACGGGCGCACGAGCGTCAAGCAGGTCGTCACGCTGGCCGGCGTCTCCAGACGCGCCTTCTACGAGCAGTTCGCGAACAAGCAGGAATGCTTCCTCTCCACGCTGGATTTGATCTCCGCTCGGGCGCTCGCGCGGATCGCGGGCAGCTATCAGGCAAGCGAAGGGACGCTCGAGCAGCGCCTCGGGATCGCGCTGAGCAGCTTTGCCGAGATCGTGCGCGCCAACCCGAAGGGCTCGCGCGTGATGCTGGTCGACGCACCGTCGGCCGGGCCGGCGGGTTGGGCGCGTCTGACACAGATGCTTGGGACCTTCGAGAGCCGGCTGGCCGCGAGCTTCGCCCACGCACCCGATGCCGCCCCGCTGCCGGGCCCCGTGGCGAGGGCGATCGTCGGCGGGCTGCGGCGGGTGACGTTCGTGCGGCTGCTGGAGGGCCGCGCCGAGGAGATGCCGGCGATGGCCGAGCACATGCTCAGCTGGGCACTGGTGTTCAAGACCGAGAGCCCGAGCCCCTTGGCGGGAAGGCCGCGAGCGGTGCCGCCCGCCACTGGTCTCGGCGGCGAGGACGAACGGGCACGCGTGCTTCGCAGCGCCCTGGAGCTGGCGGCGCTGGAAGGCTACGCCAACCTGACGCCGATGCGGATCGCCGACGAGGCCGGCGTCTCGATCGACACGTTCTTCGATCTGTTCGACGACATGGAGGCATGCTTCCTGGCGGCGGTGCAAAAGCTCGGCGAGGAGATACGCGCAACGGTTTCTGATCCGGGCTTGACAGGCCCAGAGTGGCCGTACGCCGTGCACCGCTCGCTCGATGCTCTGATGCGCTATTTCGCCGCCCGTCCGGCCAACGCGCAGACGATCGCCACCGGTGTGTTCGCGATGGGCCAGCGAGCCGTGGACATGGGCGCCGAGCTGGCAAGCGAGGTCGCGGCCAAGCTGACCGCCGGCGCCCCCAGCGAGCCGCTGAGCGCAATGGCAAGAGAAGGCATCGAAGGCGCGATCTGGCACACGATCTACAGCCAGACCGCCAAAGGCGGCACGAGCGCGCTGCCGCTGCTCTGCGACTATCTCGCCTATGTCGTGCTCGCGCCCTACCTGGGCGCCGATGAAGCGGCCCGGATCGTCACCGAGAACCGCGCGCCGCAAGCCGCGTAGCGGCTAATCCTGGCGCCGGCGCGAGCGTATGCCGGCGAAATGACCGAGCAGGATTCCCACCAGCAGCGAGACGAGGATCACGACGATCAGCGGCGTGCTGGACTTGCCGAAGATCCAGTTGACCTCGACGTCTTTTACGTTCAAGACGGCGAATAGCGTGATCAGCACCGCGAGCAGGACTAGCAGCGCGGCGCGGCCCTGCTCGCGTCTGGTGCGCTTCTGCTCCGCGGTCGGGGTGCCCTCAGCCATCGACAGCTCGATCCTACCCGCTGTGCGTGGACTCGTATTCGCGCGCCGCCAACTCGTCGCGCACCCATGAGCAGTCGGCGGAGAGCTCGGCGACACCCATAGCGGCGGCCACGTTGAGCGCCATGCCATGGCGGAAGAAGTCATCCAGCCGCTCAGCCTCGGCGCCGGAGAGCTCCTGTGCGAGCGCCACCAGCTCCGCGTAGCCGCGTCGCACGCGCGAGCGCACGAGATCGTCGTCGCAGGCCGCATAGGCCTGGTGCTGGAGCATCAGGTAGTCGCGGTCGGTCAGCAGCAACTGCTTGTAGGCAAAGCCCATCGCCATCAGCGAGTCCTCGCACTCATCGGGCATACGCCCAGCCGCGAAGTCCTCGGCGGCCGCGGCGAATGTTCGCGCCAAACGATCGAAGCAGTGCTGAACGGCTGCCAGGAACAGCTCGCGCTTGCCCGCGAACAAGCTGAAGACATAGGGCTGGGCGACTCCCACTCGTCGCGCGATCCGCTCTACCGGCGTGCCGTGCAGCCCACCACTGGCAAACTCATGCACGGCGGCGGCGATCAGCTCTTCGCGGCGCTCGGCGGCGGGAACGCGCCGACGCACCGCCTCTGGTCGAGTCTCCTCCATGCAAATAGCTTAGCCGCCACTAATAACATTTGTTGCAGATGTCGCGAGACGAGGACAACGCAGGCCGCGCAGCGAATATGGAAGACAAATGAGATCGACGCTCCCAATCTTGATCGCCGCACTGATCGGCCTGTCAGTGCTTGGCGGCTGCGGCTCCTCTGGCACGAAGACCGTGTCTGTCGCGGGCACGCGTGGCGCGAGCACCGGCGCCACCAATCCCAGCGGCACGACGGCAGGCCAAACCTCCTCGACGACCCAAACGACTACCAAGTCCGAATCCCAGCCGAGCACGCCCGCCCAGAGCACACGCACGGCCACCGCACCGGCCTTCACAAAAGAAACCTCTGGCGGCGAAGGGGTCGATCGGGCGGTCGCCGTCGTCAAGGCGCATGGCTACACGCCCGATGACACCGCCAGCTACCACCCCAACCAGACCCTGCAGGTGCTGGTAGCGACGCGAACGGGCTCAAACGACGGCTACGCCCAACAGGCCTTCTTCTTCGTGGACGGCCGCTACCTGGGCACCGACACGAGCACCCCGAGCGCGGGTATCAAATTGGTCTCCCAGGGAGACACCGAAGCCACGCTCGCCTACCGGCTCTACCGTCCCGGGGATCCGCTCTGCTGCGCACGTGGCGGCGAAGCGACGGTGCGCTTCGCGCTGAACAACGGCCGATTGGTGCCGCTCGACCCGATCCCACCCGCCAACTCGAGCACGGCCGCCGGCCGCCGGTAGCCCGAGCGTCCCCGCTCTGAAGAGACCGGGAGAGCTTGCCTGCAATCGCGGGTACATTGCTCGCAGACCCCCTTGTCCCGAGAGAAAGAGGATGCGATGAGCCAGGCAATCGAAGGCCGCGCCGAGCAACTGCTCAAAGAAAAGAACTTCGTCGTCATCTCCACGCTGCGCGAGGACGGCACGATTCATGCCGCGCCCGCCTGGGTCGACATCCAGGACGGCCGTCCGGTCGTCAACAGCGCCGAGGGCCGAGCATGGCCGACCAATCTCAAGCGCGACCCGCGCGTGACCCTGACGGTCCAGAACCTCGAGAACCCCTACGAATACGTCACGATTCGCGGCCGCGTCAGCGAACAGACGACTGAGGGCGCCGACGAGCACATCGACTCGCTGGCCATGAAGTACCTGGGCAAGGACAGCTACCCCTACCGCCAGCCCGGCGAACAGCGCGTGATCCTGCGCATCGAGCCCGAACACGTTCACCTCTACGGCGGCTGATCAGCCGCGACCCAGCGCGCCGAGCAGCCGCCGCCACAGCGACGGCGCTCGTGGCTGGGTACGCAGCCACTCGTCGCGCAGCAGCAGCTGACCGCGCTTGCGGGCCTCCAGCACGCACTTGGTGTGGGCGTGGCGGCGGCGCTGTTTGTCCTCTTCGGGGAAGATCAGCATGTGCTCGCTGAGCGCCGGCAGGTGTCGGCCGCAGAAGGGGCAGCGGTAGGTCGCCGGCTTGCGATTGTGCGCTGGGCGCACCGTCCACCAGCGAGCCTTGGGCAGATTTGCCATGAAGTCATTCTCGCGCCGATAGCCTGGTAGTAGGGGTTCCGGCTTCGATGAGCACAAACGGCAACGATCGCGCTCATTTGGTGCATGAGGCGCGCAAGACGATCAAGCGCATGCGCGCGATGGCGCGACTGCTGCGCCGCGAGAGCGGCGAGCGCGAGTTCGCGCAGGCCAACGCCTCGCTGCGCGCGGCCGGCAAGCGCCTGGCGGGCGCCCGCGACGCCGAGGTGAGGATCGCGACGTTGCGCGACCTGCGTGCGCGCTACCCAGATGAGCTGAGCGAGCAGCCTGTGCGCCGGCTGCTGGCCCGCATGGAAGGAGACCGCGTCGGCGCGCAGGGCCCCGACCCAGAGCTTGCCGTGCTCGCCGACATCGCCGAGATGCGCCGCGACCTGTTGCGCTGGAACCTGCTCGAACACGACGAGCAGGCCCTGAGCGTCGGCCTGCAGGGGATCTACCGCGACGGGCGCCGGCGCTACAAGCGCGTCAAGCGCTCGCACGCGCGAGATCCTGTGCGCATGCACGACTGGCGCAAGCGAGTCAAGAGCCTCTACTACGCGCTTGACATGCTCGGCGGCAAGCAGGCGTCGGCGACGGCGAAGCTCACGCGAGCAGCCGACCGGCTCGGCGACGTACTAGGAGAGGAGCACGACCTGTGGATGTTCGCGAGCTTTATCGAAGACGAACCGCGGCTCGACCAGCAGACGCGCGAGCGGCTGCTGTCTTTGGTTGGGCGCCGTCGCAAACGCCTGCAAAAGCGAGCACTGAAATTGGGCTCTGGCCTGTACGCGCGCAAACCTCGCCGTTTCGCCGCACGCGCCGGCAAGGCGCTCTCGGGCTGATCTGAAGCGAGCCAACTTAGATCGGTGGGGAAAACCCGCACTCTCGCTCAGGACTTGACGCGGCCGCGCCGATGTAGTGGGCACCCCGCATGCCCGAGCGTACGCGACATCTGAAGCTCTCGACCCTGTACCTGTCGGCCCTGATCGGCGGACTGGGTGTGCTTGTGCTGCACACAACGCTCGACTTCGGCGGCAAACCGCTGGACGGGCCGATCGACGACGGCCTCTACAACGCGCTGATGATTGGCTCGGCCGCCGCTGTGCTGGCGCGTGGCCTGTTCGTGCGCGCAGCCGACCGCATCGCATGGTTGGTGATGGGAGCCGGACTGCTGTCCTGGAGCGTCGGCGAACTGTATTACTCGATTTTCATCGAAGGCACCAGCGCCGAAGCGGGCGGCAGCGTCACCCCCGCCGACGCCTTCTACCTGGCGATGTACCCGTGCTTCTATGTCGCCGTCGGGATGCTCGCCCGTCGCCATCTGCGCCACGCCGGGGCGGGAATGTGGCTCGACGGCGTGATTGCCGGTCTCGGCGCCGCGAGTGTCGCCGCGGCACTGATACTCCCGCCGATCCTCGACCAGGCCACCAGCGCGCAGAGCTCCGTGATCGTCTCGATGGCCTATCCGATCGGCGACCTGTTGTTGACAGCCTTTGCGCTGGGTGCGATCGGCGTCACCGGCTGGCGCCCGGGCGGCGTGTGGCTGCTGATCGCCGGCGGGATGCTGATCAGCGCGGTGGCCGACTCCACCTACCTCTACCAGACCTCGACCGGTTCTTTCCAGGCGGGCACCTCGCTGGAATGCCTGTGGCCGCTGGCGGCGATCCTGCTGGCGCTGGCGGCTTGGACGCCACAGCGACGAGTGCCCGCGCGCAGCATGCAGAACTGGCAGATGCTGCTGGTGCCCACGCTTGCGCTGGTGAGCGCGCTCGCAGTACTGGTGTACGGCAACCTCGGCCATCACCTGACGCTTGCGGCCGTGCTGCTGGCAGCCGCTACGGTGCTGGCGGCCGCGGCGCACCTGGTCGTCACCTGGCGCGAGAACCTGAGCCTGCTGGTGCACTCGCAGCGCCTGTCGCTGACCGACTCGCTGACGGGCCTTGGCAATCGACGTCGGCTGATGGGCGACCTGCGCTTGGTCTGCAAGAACGCGGGGGAGCGGGAACCGTGGAGCTTGGCGCTTTATGACCTCGACGGCTTCAAGCTGTTCAACGACACGTTCGGGCACCCGGCAGGCGACAGCCTGCTCGTGCGCGTGGCCGAGCGGCTGAGCGCCACGGTGCAGCCGGCCGGCACCGCCTACCGCATGGGCGGCGACGAGTTCTGCGTCCTGTTTGACCGCTCGCACGAGAACCACGAGGCGCTGATCGGCGCCAGCGTGCTGGCCCTCGCCGAGAACGGAGGCGACTTCTCGATCACCGCCTCGCACGGCGTGGTGCAGATCCCCGAGGAGATGAGCGATCCGGCCGCGATCCTGCAACTGGCCGATCAGCGCCTGTACCGGCGCAAGGCCGAGCTCGCGGCCCTGCGCTCAACCGACGCTTACGAGCGTGAGGACGATCTCGCCCTTGGGCAGTACGACGGAGACGCTCTCGCCGGCGCCACGGCCGAGCAGCGCGCGAGCGACCGGCGAATCCGCCGAGAGACGACCCTCTGAAGGAGAGGCGTCGTGCGAGCCGACGATCGTCCACTTGCGCTCGGGCCCATCCTCGCCTTCGCGCACCACGACGGTGCAGCCGAACGCCACGGCGCCGTCGCTTGCCTGCGACTCCTCGACCACGACGGCCGTTGAGATCCGTTCGCGCAGGCGCGCGATCTTCGTCTCCAGGTGCGCCTGGTCGTTCTTGGCGTCGTGGTACTCGCTGTTCTCCTTCAGGTCGCCCCATTCGCGCGCGATTTTGATCCGCTCGGCGATCTCCCGGCGCCCGTCGCCCTCGAGCAGCGCAAGCTCCGCCTCAAGCGAAGCCAGGCCCTCGGCGGTGATCATGTTCGGCTCGACGGCGCTCATCGGAATCCCAGCGTAACCGTCCCGCGCGCGCTTTGCGCGGCGAGCAGTCGCGCAACTGGAATCCCCGACCGCTAGAAGAAGGTCGCGGGCTTGGTGGAGAGCAGCGCGTAGATCTGCACGTCGGCGGCCTGCACGAGCAGTTGTGAGGAGGGCGGAGAGCCCCACACGAACAGTCCGTCGCTCAGGCGACGGTTGACCCACACGTAGTTGATGTAGGCCTGCGCCAGATGCGCTCCGGGCGGATCGTGGGTAACCGAGTCCAGGTACATCTGGTTGCGCAAGTAGACCGAAACGAAGAACGGGTTTTCGCCCAGCAGCCTTTCCATCGTGAAGTAGGCCAGGGCCGCCTTGGCGGTTTGCCGTGCCTGGTAGAGGAAGGCGCCGTTGTGGGTGGCCTGATAGAGCAGCACGCCGGCGCCGATCATCGAACCCTGGTTGTAGCTCCACAACGTCGGGTCGATCACCCCTTTCTGGCGTATGTGATCGGCGTAGAGCTGGTTGGGGAGCATCAGGCAGCGGCGCACCCATTCGTAGGCCATCTCAGCGAATTGCAGATAGGCGGAGTTGCCGGTGCTCCGGTAGAGCTGCAGCGCCAGCTCGGCGCCGGGGCCGTCGGTGACGGTGTTGCGATCGGTGTTGCTCGGCGCATCGGAGAACGGCACGCCGCCGACACAGGCCAGTTTCGGGTTGGTCTGCCAGCCGGCCATCACGAACGTCATGATCTGCTCGGCGCGTTCGAGTTGGGCCGCTTCGTGGTGGAGCTTGTAGATGCGCATCAGCTCGATCCCCACCCACTCGTTGTCGTCGTAGTAGCTGGCGCCGGCCGGCGGGGCGACGTTGCCGCTGTAGGAGGGAAAGGCGGGCGGCGGCACACCAGGGCTTTCCGATACTTCGCCCGAGCTGTTTTCTTCGACTTCGGGCTGCTCGCCGGGCAGCGGTTCGCTTTCGCCGGTCGGCGTGCTCCAGTACTTGCCGAGCCCGACCAGACGCACACGCAGTTCATGCGAGTTGGTAGCCGCCTGCTTAGCCGCCAGACCGGGAATGTTGGAGACGCTGACGGTCGCCGCCAGCGCTTGGGAGAACGGCCACAGGTAGGAGTACGGTTCGCCCAGGTACAGCCAGCTACCGGGTATGTAGAAGGCCTTCTGCATCTCCGCGAAGGAGGCCAGGGCACGGGCCGGGTTGCCGCGCAAGCCGGACTTTGGCTTGGCTTTCTTGGCTTTGCTTACGGCCGTGTGCGCCGAGGCACCGTGGGCGAATTCGCCGGCACGGGCGATCCGCCGCGGCCCTTCGCCGCCGGCGGGATAGCGAGAGCCGCTCGCCGGCGTATGCGCCGGGCGCGCGGAGGCAGGGACCACCCAAAGCAGTAGCGCGCTTATCAGCGCGACCGCGGATCTGAACAGCGTTGCGTGCCGTGCGTTCATCGATGCCAAGTCAGACGTACAGAACAAAATAGGGCCGCCAAAGGTGCGCTTGCCTTATTGTCCCAGCACCCCAGGACCGCAAGGAGAACCCGTGAGCACCGTAAGAGAAGCCGTACTCGAGTTGCTGCGCAGCCGCTCGATGACGACGATATTCGGCAACCCCGGCTCGACCGAGCTGCCGATGCTGAGCGAGTTCCCGCCGGACTTCCGCTACGTGCTCGGCCTGCAGGAGGCGACCGTCGTCGGCTTGGCGGACGGCTATGCGCAGGCAAGCGGGCGCCCGACGCTTGTGAACCTGCACACCGCTCCCGGGGTCGGCAACGCGATGGGGGCGATCTTCAACGCGCAGGCCAACAAGTCGCCGCTGGTGATCACCGCCGGCCAGCAGTACCGCTCGCTGATGACGCTGCAGGCCAATCTGACAAACCGCGACGCGACGCGAATGCCGCATCCGCTCGTGAAGTGGAGCTACGAGCCGCCGCGCGCCCAGGACGTCCCACACGCGCTGCTGCGCGCGATCCACACCTCCTCGCTGCCGCCACGCGGCCCGTCGTTCCTCTCGATCCCGATGGACGACTGGGGCGTGGAGTGCGAAGAGGATGCCGTCGCTCATCAGAGCGCACGCACCGTCACCGGCGCCGCTCTGCCCGGACCTGAAGCGATCGAGCGCCTGTGCGAGCAGTTGCGCACCGCGGAGCGCCCGGTGCTCGTGGCCGGCCCGGAGATCGACGCGGCCGGCGGTTTCCAGGCGGCGATCCGCCTGGCCGAGCGCCAGCGCTTGACTGTGTACGCCACGCCGGCGACCGGCGGCGGGCGGATCGGCTTTCCCGAGGACCATCCGCTGTTCGCCGGCATCCTGCCCCCCGCCGTGCAGCCGATCGGCGAAGTGCTGGCCGCGCACGACTTCGTGCTCACCGTCGGCACCTCTGTCTTCCCCTACTACCCGAACGTGCCCGGCCCGCTGCTTGCGCCCGGCACAAAGCTGGTGGCGATCACAAGCGATCCCGACGAGGCGGCGCGCGCGCCGATGGGCGATGCCATCCTCGCCGATCCGGCGCTCACGCTGGCGGCGCTGGCCGAGCAGGTCGGCGACTCAGATCGCGAGCCGCCAACACCGCGTCCGGCCGCCGAGGCGGCGCCCGAGAGCGACCCGATCAGCCCCTCGACGGCGGTGCGCGCGCTGGCGGAGGCGTTCCCCAAGGATGGGATCGTCGTCCTTGAGTCCCCCTCGGCGACACTGGCGCTGCGCAACCAGCTGCGTCTTTCGGCGCCCGGCAGCTACTACTTCTCCTCCGGCGGCGGTCTCGGCTTCGGCATGCCGGCGGCGATCGGCGTGCAGATGGCCCAACCCTCGCGGCCGGTCGTGTGCGTGATCGGCGAGGGCTCGGCGCAGTACGCGATCCAGGCGCTGTGGAGCGCCGCCGCCTACGAGGTGCCGGTCACATTCCTCGTTCTGCGCAACGACGAGTACGCGATCCTCAAGTGGTTCGGGATGCTCGAGGACATCGTCGGAGCGCCCGGACTGGATCTGCCGGCGCTCGACTGCGCGGCCGTCGCCGGCGGCTATGGCGTCAAATCTCGCGTGGTCGACGGGATGGACGAGCTGGGCGCCGCGCTGACGCAAGCATTCGCGTCGGGGCACCCCGAGCTGGTGGAAGTGAAGGTCGCGCCGGGTATGGCACTGGCATGAACCAATCCCCTCCTGAGGTCATCGTCGTCGGCGCCGGCCTGGCCGGACTGGTCAGCACGCTCGAGCTGCTGCGCTCCGGTCACACCGTGACCCTGCTCGACCGCTGCCAACCTCAGGAGGTCGGCGGACTCGCGCGCGAGGCATTCGGCGGGATGTTCATGGTCGACTCGCCCGAGCAGCGCCGCTCGCGGATCCCCGACAACGAGCGTCTCGCGCTCGAAGACTGGCTGCGGATCGCCGAGTTCGAGCCCGAGGATCTGTGGCCTCGGCGCTGGGCCGAGCAGTACGTGACTCGGGCGCGCGACGACGTCGGCGGCTGGCTGCGCGAGATCGGCGTGCGCTTCTTCCCGGTCGTCAACTGGGCCGAGCGCGGCAACTTCGGCGACGGCAACTCCGTCCCGCGCTTCCATCTGACCTGGGGGACCGGCAAGCGGCTGGTGCAGGCGGTGTGGGAGGCGATCGAGTCCCATCCGCGTCGCGGCTCGCTGGACGTTCGCTTCCAGACCAAGGTCATTGAGCTGCTGATCGAGGACGGCCATGCCCGCGGCGTCAAGCTCGAGTCCGGCGAAAGCCTGCAGGCGGACAAGGCCGTCGTGATCGCCGCCGGCGGCATCGGCGGCAACTTGGAGATCGTCCGTCGCGAATGGCCGACCGACCGTCTCGGGCCGGCGCCCGAGCGGATGCTGATGGGCTCGCACTACTACGCCGACGGCGCGATGCACGAAGAGGTGCGACGGATCGGCGGCAACGTCACACACCTCTCGCGAATGTGGAACTACGCCGACGCTGTCCGCCACCCCAAACCGCAGCGCGAGCACCACGGCCTGAAGCTGATCCCGCCGCGCTCGGGGCTGATGCTGAACCCCGACGGCGTCCGCTACGGCCCGGTGCCGGTGATACCGACGTTCGACGCCTACGCGGCGCTGCAGCGTATGTGCGAGGACGAGCGCAAGTACTCGTGGCTGATCTGCAACTTCAAGATCGCCAAGCGCGAGCTCGACATCTCAGGCTCTCAACACAACCCGCACCTGCGCGAGCGCCGCCTGCTGGGATTCCTGCTCAGCGTGCTTGTGGGCAAGCCGGGCCTGGTCAACCATTTCATCGAGGGCTCGCCGGACTTCGTCGCCGCCGAGACGCTTGGCGAGCTGGCCGAGAAGATGAACGACGTGACCGCCGATCTGAGCGGCGAGCGCGCGATCGACGCCGCGGTGCTCGAGCACGAAGTCGGGCGCTACGACGAGACGATCGCGCGCGGCAAGGGGCTGTTCAACGACGATCAGCTGCGCCGCATCGCCCAGCTGCGGGGCTGGCGCGGCGATCGTCTGCGCACCTCGCGCTTCGGGCGCATCGTCGACCCCAAGGCGGGGCCGCTGGTGGCGATCCGCCTGCAGGTCCTGGCGCGCAAGAGCCTCGGCGGCATCCAGACCGATCTGGCCTGTCGCGTGCTGCGCACCCTGAAGGGCACAAGCGAGGACGGCGACAAGCATGCCGGCGAGCCGATTCCCGGCCTTTACGCCGTCGGCGAGGCGGCCGGTTTCGGCGGCGGCGGCGTGCACGGCAAGCGCTCGCTGGAGGGCACGTTCCTCGGCGGCTGCGTGTTCACGGGCCGCCTGGCCGCCGCGGCGATCGCCGGCGCCGAGCTGCCTCTGCGCATCCCGCCGATTGTCGATCGATACCCCATTCGGGGCACGCGGCGGGATCGACAATCGCCCAGCGTGGCGTGAGCGACCGCGACTACGACTACGTAGCGGTCGGCCACGTCACCTGCGACCTGCTCGTCGACGGCGGCAAGGGAACCCGCCAGCCGGGCGGCACCGCGTTCTATAGCGCACTGCAGGCGGCTCGCCTGGGCCTGCGCACCCTGATCCTCACGCAGGGCGTGCCGGCCGAGGTTGAGGAGCTGCTGGCTCCCTATCGCGACGAGCTCGACCTGCATGCGATCGCCGCTGCGAAGACAACAACGCTCTCGACCGCCGGCGTGGGCGCCGGGCGCAGCCAGCGGATGCTCTCCTGGGCCGGCCCGATGGCCGACCTGCCGGCGATCGACGCGCGCATACTCCATTGGGCGCCGATCGCCAAAGAGACGCCCGTCAGCTGGGCCGGCGAGGCTGGATTCGTGGGCGTGACGGCGCAAGGACTCGTTCGCGACTGGCCGGACGGTGAGATCCAGATGGTGGCGCTCGATGGGGCCGTTCTTCCGGATAGGTTCGATGTGGCCGTGATATCCGAGCACGAGCTGCACGCATGCGACGCCCTGTTCGCGACGGCGCACGCCTGCGGCGCGTGCGTAGCGGTGACAGCCGGCTCCGCCGCAACCACCCTTCACACCAACGGCGGGACTCTGAAGGTCCCGGCCGCGCATGTCCCCGACGTGCGCGACGAGCTCGGCGCCGGCGACGTGTTCGCGGCGGCGCTGTTCGTCGCCCTGGCCGAAGGCCGGGAGCCTGTTGCAGCGGCGACCTTCGCACACGCGGCCTCAGCCGTGCGGATTGCCGGTCAGGGGCCGGGTGCGATCGGAACGCGCGCGCGGATCGAAGCGCTCACTCCCTGAAGGCGCCCTCGCGCGCAAGCGTGTCGTCGAGCAGCGAACGTAGATCCTCGCTCGATATGGCGTTCTCGCAGCCCGCCGCGCGTGCCGCCAGCTGCAGGCAACCGCCGACGGGCGCCATGTGCACGACCGCCACCGACGCCTGCGGCGCGACCTTGTGCACGAGCGCGCTGAGCGGGTCGACGAACATCTCTCCGGCCTTGAAGGCGCTGCCGATCAGGCCCACCGGGAAGTTGCCGCTCAGGCCCGTACGCTCGATCACCGCCACCACCTGCGCTCCCAACTCGGCGGCGGCTCGCTCGAACAGGGCGCGGGCGACCTGATCGCCGGCGTGGGCGGCGCGGGCGGTCTCGATTGCGAACGCGGCTATTTCTGACTTGCTCAGCGGCTTGGAGTAGACGAGCCTCGCCAGATCCTCGACCCTGCGCACGCCGTAGAACTCGACGGCGGCGGTACTGAGCGCGGTGGGCGGCCCGGAGCCGTCGCGGTCGGCCAGCGCGGCGCGCAGAGAGCGAGCGGCCAGCCAGTAGCCGCTGCCCTCGTCGCCGAGGATGTGTCCCCAACCGCCCGCGCGCCAGCTGCGACCGTCCGGCCCGACCCCGAACACGTTGCTGCCCGTTCCCGAGATCGCCCCCACGCCCGGCTGCGCACCGGTCGCGGCGGCCCAGGCGCCGACGACGTCGTTGACGACAACCCAGTTGCCGGGCCTGGCCGCGCTCACATGCTGGGCGACGGCGTCGGTGTCGGTCCCCGCGATCGCCAGCACGCCGGCGTCGAGCTGGGCCGGTTCGAGCCCGGCGCGATCGATCGCCTCGTCGGTGGCGCGCAGCAGCGACTCGGTCGCCACGCGCGCTCCGACGGCGTCGGCGTTGCTGGAGGCGCCGTGGCCGAGGTGCAGCGCGCGCTCCTTCAGGTCGAGCACGGCGGCAAGCGTCTTGGTGGCGCCGCCGTCGACCCCCATCACATAGCGGCCCTTCCCGCCGGCCGCGTCGGCGAGTAGCGCGGAGGGCAATCTCAGCAGCGGTTCGCGTCTCACGGCGGTGATCCTCGCACCTCCCGCGGGCGGCGGCGGTTACGATCGCGTTCATGGCAAGCGATCCAGTCTTCCCGCAGGCCGCCGTCGGCAAGGGCATGTACGAGTCCTTCTACCTGCGCGCCGTGGCCCCGGATCGGCCGATCGGCGCTTGGATTCGCTACACGGTGCACAAGCGCCCCGGCCAGACGCCGAAGGGGTCGCTGTGGTGCACGGTCTTCGACGCCGAGCGTGGCGCGCCGTTCATGCACAAGTACACGACGGATGAGCTGTCGGCGCCCGCGGACGGTTGGATCGCGATTGGTAGCGACCCAGCGGCGATCGCAACCGGCGGCAGCGGTGCAAGCGGCGATGGCGGGCGCCTGAGCCCAAGCGCGGCCGAGGGCGTCTGCGGGCCCGCGAGCTGGTCGCTGCGCATCTCCGGCGAAGACTCCGAACTGCGCCACCTAAAGCAACCCTGGCTGTACCGCGCGCCGCTTCCGCGCACGAAGCTGACGAGCCCCGCTCCGGCGGCGAGCTTTGACGGCACGATCGAGCTGCCCGACCGGACGCTCGATCTGCGCGGCTGGCGCGGCATGGTCGGGCACAACTGGGGGGCTGAGCACGCCGAGCGCTGGATCTGGCTGCATGGGATCGACTTCGCCGAGGACCGCGCGGCGTGGCTTGACGTGGCACTCGGTCGTGTGCTCGTTGCCGGCCGCATGACGCCGTGGCTGGCAAGCGGCGCGATCTCGCTGCACGGTCGCCGGCTGCGCCTGGGCGGCCTGGCGGCGCGCGGCACGCGCGTGGCCGAGAGCCCGACGCGCTGCTCGCTGAGCATTCCCGGCGAGGACGGCCTGCTGGTGCAGGCCTACATCGACGATCCGCCGGGCGCCGCCGCGGGCTGGCGCTACGCCGACCCCGGGGCACACGGCCCGCAGGGCAGGGTCGGCGAGCACGACGTCGTCAACTGCTCGGTCGCGGCCCTCTCGCTGAACGTTCGACCGCGCGGGCTCGCCGCCACCACGTTGCACACCGCGCACGGAGCGGCCTACGAGCTGGGGATGCGTGAGCGTGATCACGACGTGCCGCTGGCGCCGTTTGGCGACGGCTGAGATGGACTCGCTCGACCAGTTCATCCGCTCCGCGCCGGCGCCGCAACGTGCCGGCATGCGCGCCCTGATCGCGCTGGCCCGGCGTCCACGCGGTCGTGCTCTACTCGCCCGGGCAGGCGCCGCCGACCAGCTCGCGCAGATGCTCACCGCGCTCGCCCATTACGACATCCCGGATGTGTCACGCGCGCTCGGCTGGGACGCTGAGGCGGTGGTCGCGCGCGGGCGCGCGCTGCGCCGGGCCGAGGGACGACCGTGAGCGCCGGCCAAACACTGTATGCCGACGTTTGCGTGATCGGCGCCGGTGCCGGCGGAGCGGTCGCCGCCGCGGAGCTGGCCGAGGGCGGGCTTGACGTCATCGTGCTCGAGCAGGGACACCGTCACGATCCGGATCGCTTCACGGCGCGGCCGCCGCAGATGCTCGCGCGGCTCTACCGCGACGGCGGGCAGACGCTCACGGTCGGCACGCCGCCGATCATGCTTCCGCTCGGCAGCGGCTTGGGCGGCACGACGCTCGTGAACTCGGGGACGTGCTTTCGCACGCCGCCGCGCGTGCTCGAGCGTTGGCGAGACGAGTTCGGGCTCGACGTGGACGAGCAGTCCCTGCGCCCCTGCTTCGAGCGCGTCGAGCAGGCGCTGTCGGTAAGCGAGGTCACACCCGAGTTGGCGGGCGCCAACGCCGCCGTCGCTCGCCGTGGAGCGCAGCGGCTTGGATGGTCACACGGTTACCTGCGCCGCAATGCGCGTGGCTGCGTGGGCTCGGGGGTGTGCGCGTTTGGCTGCCCCACCTCTGCCAAGCAGCACACCGGCATCACCTATATCCCTCGCGCCGAGCAGGCGGGCGCCCGGATCGTCACGGGGGCGAGCGTCGAGCATGTGCTGGTCGAGCGCCGACGTGCGGCGAGCACAAGCGCAAAGCAAGGACAGGGCGTATACCGCGACCGAGCGCGCGGGGTAAGCGCGAGGCTGGCCAGCGGCGTCGGGCTCGAAGTGCTCGCGCCGATCGTGATCGTCGCCGCCGGCACGATCCACACTCCCTTGCTGCTCGCCCGCAGCGGGCTTGGCGACGAGTCACGCCAACTCGGGCGCAACCTCTCCCTACACCCCGCCACCGCCGCCTTCGCGCTGATGGACGAGGTCGTGGACATGGCCAAGGGGGTCCCGCAGAGCTTCTACGTGGACGAGTTCGCCGGCGAGGGCATCATCTTCGAGGGCGTCGCCGGGCCGCCCGCCTACGCCGCCATGTCACTGCCGCTGACGGGCGAGCGCCACACGCGGGCGATGGCCAACTACCGCCACCTGGCCCAGTTTGGGCTGATGGTTTCTGACAGCTCGCGCGGAAGCGTTCACTCGCCAGCGGGACAGACGGTGATCCGCTACGACGTGGACGACGCCGACCTGAAGCGTTTCCGTAGCGGCCTTGCGCGCATGCGCGAACTGCTGGAGGCGGCCGGCGCACGCGAGATATACCTGCCGCTGCCGGACGGTGTGCAGCCCGAGCGAGCGCGCCTGCGCGACCTGAAGCTGATGGCCTTTCATCCGCTCGGAACGGCCCGCGCGGACGCGCGCGCCTCCCACGGGGTGATCGACGGAGACCTGCAGGTGCACGGCGCCGAGGGCGTGTACGTCGCCGACGGCTCAGCGGTGCCGAGCTCACTCGGCGTCAACCCGCAGATGACGATAATGGCGCTGGCCACCAGGCTTGCCTTCAAACTTCTGGGAGAGGAGATCCCGTGTCCTTCCTGATCGACCCCCCACTGCTCTACAGCGGCGGTCGCACATATGCCCGCCTGACGCGCGACGCGCAGCCGAGCGCCAAACGCGACGCGGCGGTCGGCGCCGCCTACATGCTCGTCTTCTGGGGCGTGAGCGTCGGCCTGTATCTCGACCAGGGATGGACGCGCCCCGTTTGGAAGGCGTGCCGCGCCGCCTCCGGGCGCGACTGGATGCTCAACTCCGGTGTCTTTGCATTCGACTGGCGCAGCGCCGACTCGCGCACGCACAAGCTCTCGGCGGCGATCTTCGCCACCTATCCGCTGTGGCTGTGGCTGGGCATCCGCCGCGGCCGGCGCTCAGCCGGTTAGCTGCTGCGCCACCAAAAACACGTTCAGAAGTGTGATCGTGGCGGCGATCGCCACGGCCGCGAGCGTTGTCAGACGGCGGTTGACGTGTACGCCCATCACCTTGCCGCTGCTCGTGAGCATCACCAGCGGGATCAGCGCGAAGGGAATGCCGAAGGCAAGCACGACCTGGCTGAGCACGAGCGCGTCGGTTGGGTTCATACCGACGGCAAGGACGGCTATCGCGGGCAGCAGGGTCACCGCGCGCCTGGCAAGCAGCGGTACCCGCACGTTGATGAAGCCGGCCATGACGACCTGCCCGGCATAGGTGCCGACGCTCGAAGAGGACGCTCCGGAGGCAAGCAGCGCCACAGCGAAGGCAAGCGCGGCGCCGCCTCCGACCAGGTGTTCGAGCTGAGCGTGCCCTTCGCCGATCGTCTGCAAGCCGGCCAGGGCCGGGGTGTGGAACAGCTTGGCGGCGACGGCCAGCATCGCCATGTTGATGACGCCGGCAAGCCCCAGAGCGATCAGGACGTCCAGCCGCTCGAAGCGCAGCACGCGCCGACGCTCGGCATCGTTGCGACAGCGGATGCGACCGTTTGTCAGAGCCGAGTGCAGATAGATGACGTGTGGCATCACCGTCGCGCCGATGATGCCCACCGCCAGATAGAGGGAGTCGGCGCCATGCAAACCCGGCAGCAGGCCGCCGGCCGTCGCGCTGACGGACGGGCCGATGCGCAGCGCCTCGTAGAGGAAGCCGAGGAAGATGATCCCAAGCAGCGCGGTGATCGCCAACTCGAAGCGGCGGTAGCCGCGCGTCTGTAGCTCGAGGATCGCGAAGGCGATCGCGCCCGCCATCAGCCCGGCCGGCAGCAGCGGCACGCCGAACAGCAGGTTCAGGCCGAGCGCGGCGCCGAGCACCTCGGCGATGTCGGTGGACATCGCCATGATCTCCGCCTGAGCCCACAGACTCCAGCTGACGGCCCGAGGGAAGCGCTCGCGACACAGTTCGGGCAGGTCGCGGTCGGTGACGACCCCGAGCTTGGCCGACAGGTACTGGATCAGCATCGCCATCAAGTTGGCGGCAAGTACCACCCACAGCAGCAGGTAGCCGTACCTGGCGCCGCCCTGCAGGTTGGTGGCGAAGTTGCCGGGATCGACGTAGGCGACGGCGGCGACGAAGGCCGGGCCAAGCATCGCCAGCGTGCCGCGCAAGCGCCCGCGCGCCAACAGCTGCTCGAGCGCGCTGGGCACGGCGACCGGGTCAGGAAGCGCAACCCCTGCGCCCTCCAGCGCGCCCACCGGTCGCAACGCCTGAGCGGTGGCCTCGCTCATAGCGCGGCCTCCGAGCTACGCAGCGGACGCGGCGGGACCGCCGGGCCGAGATCGACGCGCATGGCGCGTGGCAACTCGCCTCCGAGCGTGTGCTCCGCGCCGTCGACGCGAACGAGCAGCGGGCCGCCGAACGGCTGGCGCTCGATCACCTCGATGTGCCCACCCGGCATTATCCCGCGACTTGCCAGGTAGCGCAGCATCTCCGGGTCGGCGTCGGAGACTCGTACGAACGCGCCCTGCTCGCCCGGCCGCAGACTCTCGAGGCTCCTGGTCGGATGCTCGTCGATCTTCAAATCTGCGCTCGGGATGGGGTCGCCGTGCGGGTCGATCGTCGGGTGGCCGAGCTTTGCGGCGATCAGCTCCTCGAGCTCGTCGGAGAGAACGTGCTCGAGCACCTCGGCCTCGGCGTGTACCTGGTCCCACGGCATCTGCAGCGCCTCGGCCAGATACAGCTCGAGCAGTCGGTGGTGACGGATCACCTCGAGCGCGAGCCGGCGCCCCTCGGCGGTCAGGCGCACGCCGCGATAGGGGACGTGGCTGATCAGGCCAAGCTCACCGAGCTTCTTGAGCATGCCCGATACCGAGCCGCTGGTCAGCTCCAGGCGCTCGGCCAGCGCGTTGGTCGAGACCGGCTCGCCGGCGCGGGACTCCAGCGTGTAGATCGCCTTGCAGTAGTCCTCAATGGCGGCAGAGCGCACGTTTTCCTTGGTGGCCATGCATCCAAAGATAAGGCATGCCAAAGTTTCTTTCAAGTCCCACCCCAGGACTGGCTGCGCAGCCAATTTCTGGCTAAGATCGACCCAGCGCGCCGCTCGGCGCCCGTTGCGAGCCCTCTCATTGCCTGTATCACGCCCGATGCTCCCTCACGCCCGATTGGAGAGACGATGACCGCCACCGACACCAACCTCGAGGATCGGCTACTGCTGGAGCGCGAGGAGTGGGCCGGCGGCCCTCCCCACGCTCTGTTCAAAGAGCTGCGCCAGGGATGCCCCGTGCACTGGACGCGCGAGATCAGCGAATTCCCCGAGGAAGGCGGCTTCTGGTCGATAACGACGGCCGATGACGTGCACACCGTCAGCCGCGACTGGCAGACCTACTCCTCTGAGGCCGGCGGCGTGACGGTGATCTCGACGATCTTCCCGATCGAGCTCTCGCGGGCGATGTTCATCGGCATGGATCCGCCCAAGCACGACCGCGTCAAGGCCCTCTTCCAGTCGGGTTTCACGCCCAAGCGGATCGCCGCGCACGAGCCGGCGATTCGCGAGATCGTCGCCAAGACCCTCGACGGGCTGGAGGGCCCGCCCGCCCGCGAGAGCTGCGATCTCGTAAACGATGTCGCCCAGCCGGTGGTCTCGCGCGTGATCGGAAGCTTCATGGGCATCCCTGAGGAGGACGACGCGACCTGGGCGCGGCTGATGAACTCGACGCTGGGAGCAGGCGACCCCGATCTCAACCCGGCCGGTGTCGATGCCGTCGCCGAAAAAGAGATTCCCGAGATCTTCGAGCGCTGCGGGAAGATGATCGCCGCGCGGCGCGAGAACCCCACAGACGATCTGACCAGTGTGCTCGTGCACGCCGAAGTCGACGGACAGAAGCTCGAGGAACACGAGATCGTGATGGGCTTCTTTCTACTGGTCGCCGCCGGCAACGACTCGACCAAGGCGACCTACTGCAGCGGCATGCGCGCACTCATGGAAGACCCTGAGCAAAGGCAACTGCTGCTGGAGGACCCCGCGCTAGTGCCGCAGGCGGTCGAGGAGTCGCTGCGAATGTTCCCCGCCTTCGCGCACTTCCGCCGCACCGCCACCAAAGACACCGAACTGGGCGGGCGTCAGATCAAAGAGGGCGAGCGCGTCGTGATGTGGTACGTCTCCTCCAACCGCGACGAGACGCGCTTCGAGGATCCTGACCGCTTCGACCTGCGCCGTACGACCGAGCACCAGGCATTCGGCGCCGGCGGCCGGCACTTCTGCCTGGGCACCGCACTGGCGCGCCTGGAGCTGAAGGTGCTCTTCGAGGAGACGCTCGCGCGTTTCCCGGACATCAACATCGACGGCCGCCCGCTGACGGTCGAGTCGGCGTTTATCAACCAGCTAAAGACGCTGCCCGTTCGCCTACACGTCTGAGCGTTGGCCGCGCCCGTCGCTTTGATGACCCCCCGGTAGTCCACAATCTCAGCTATGGCATCTGAGCAGAGCCGCGAAGCGGGCTTCAGGTTCGGGCTCGTCTTCCTGCTCACACTGACCCTGCTGGTGTTCGTGATCGTGGCGCCGAGCGCCAATTGGTCTCGAGCGGTCGCGGTGGCGCTGCAGTGGCTGGCGCTGCTGACGGTCGTGGCGACCTCACGCGCGACAGCGGATGTGCGCCGATCGGTGGCGGTCGCGATCATGGCGCTGATGACGTTCACGGTCGTCGGCGAGGCCGCGGGGGGTCTCACCAATTGGGTGGTGTTCGCGATCAGCGGCTTGCTCTCGGCCGCCATCCCACTGGCGTTGATCGGCGGCCTGATGCGCCTGCTGCGCACCCGCGGCGTCACCGCACAGGTGGTGGCGGGAGCGCTGACGCTCTATTTGCTGGTCGGGCTCGTGTTCGCCTGGGTGATCGGCTTCGTGGCACAGGTGGAGAGCACGCCTTACTTCAACGAGGTGGCCAAGGCTTCCACCAGCCAGGTCGTCTATTACAGCTTCACGGCGATGACGACCACCGGATTCGGCGACCTGACGGCGGCAACCAAAGTCGGCCGCGCCCTGACCGTGGTCGAGATGCTGCTCGGCCAGCTGTATCTGGTGACGGTGATCGGGGTGCTGGTCGGCAGCTTCGCGGGTCGAGAGAGACGGGCCCAACCCGAGAACCGATGAGTGCCGAACTGCCTGAAACCTATTCCGTACGGTTACGTACGGGTTGCTAAGCTTGGATCATGGCCACCACCGTCAAAGCGGAGGATCTGCGAATACCGCGCAGCGTGCGCGAAGCCGTGGCACAGCACGAGGAGGTGC
Organism: Solirubrobacteraceae bacterium; assembly: GCA_050696495.1. Taxonomy (GTDB): domain Bacteria; phylum Actinomycetota; class Thermoleophilia; order Solirubrobacterales; family Solirubrobacteraceae; genus Palsa-744. The sequence continues at coordinate 47,646 of JBOGXY010000069.1, read as the reverse complement.
TCGTCGTCAATCGCGAGCGTCCGGCATTCGCGATCGTCCATCCCGACGACCGCCCGTCGGCGCGCCCTGCGCACCTGCCTCGCCGGTCACTGCGGGAGGCGTTCTCGATGCTGGCGCAGTCGGCGCTTCCCGACCCAGACTTCGCCACCGACATGAAGGCGGTACGCAAGTCCGTGGGGCCCGTGCCAGACGATCCGTGGGCGCGGTCCTAGATACCACAGTGTTCGTCGAGCTCGAGCGCTCGACACGCAGCGCCCCCGCGTCGCCGGTCATCGACGCGTTTTCCGATCGTTTGACGTCCATACTCGGCGAGGACGAAGACGTCGGTATCGCGGCAATCACTGCATCCGAGTTGCTGCACGGAGTCCATCGCGCCAACGCTGAGCGTCGTACCCGCCGCGAAGCCTTCGTTGAGGCGGTGCTGGCGACCTTCCCCATCCTGCCCTTCGACCTGCTGGTCGCGCGCGTTCACGCGCGGCTGTGGGCGACTTTGGCGGCAGCCGGAGCCGACGTCGGCGCTCACGACCGCATCGTCGCCGCCACCGCGATGGCCGCGGGATGGCGTGTGGCCACCGGAAACATGCGCCACTTCGAGCCGATCGCCGGCTTGGACGCGGTCCAGGTTTAGGCGCTACTGGCACTCGACCGGCCCTCTCTTGTGGATCTTACGAGACGGATCGGATACACGTGGCCAAAGCTTTGACGACCTCCTCAACCACCGCCTCGTGCAGGTTGGCATAGCCGAGCACGAGAGCTGGACTTCGGTCGATGAAACCCTCCACGGCGAGTCCTCGGGTACGTGCAGTCGCCAGCACCGAGCGCACGTCGCTCCCTTCGGCAAGCTTGACGGTGACATACAGTCCGGCGGCGGCACCCGACACTTCAGCCGCCGGAAGCTCGCGAGCAAGCGACTGTAGCAATAGGTCACGCCGGCGCGCATAGCGGCGGCGCTGAGCGCGCAGATGTCGGTCCAGATCGCCACGTTCGATCATGTACGCCAGCGCGAGTTGATGCAGAGGGGACGGACTGCCACCGGACCTTCGCTGAGCCTCAACCAGTGGTCCAGTCAGACGCGGCGGCGAAACCAGCCAACCGACACCGATCGCGGGCACCAAGGTCTTGCTCGTGGAACCCAGATACAACACACGCTCAGGTTCCAACCCCTGCAGCGAGCCGACCGGCTGCCGGTCGTAGCGATACTCGGCGTCATAATCATCCTCGACGATTAGGCGATCGCCGTGACGTACCCAGCCGACGAGCTCCGCGCGGCGATGTGCCGAGAGCACCGATCCGGTGGGATATTGGTGAGCCGGGGCGACCGCCACGACGTCGGCGCGTGTGCAATCCAGGCCCTCGACGAGGATGCCCTCTTCGTCCACGGGAATGGGGATCGTGGTAAGGCCTGCATCCATCGCCGTCTCAGCCACACCGCCCCAACCGGGCCGCTCGATCGCAACACTGCGCCCGTCCCCACCAAGAAGCGCACGCCATGTGAGCAACAGACCTTGACGAGTGCCACCGGTGACGATGACCTGGTCGGCGCTCAGATGCAAACCGCGAGCCCTTGCCAGGTATGCAGCCAACGAACCACGCAGCTCAGGGACCCCCGCCGGGTCCGGATAGCCCATGCGCTCATTCGATGCCGAGCGCAGCGCCTGACTCATCGCGGAATGCCACGCCCTTCTGGGGAAGCTGTCCAGGGCAGGCTGGAAAGGGTTGAGGTCATGACGGATTTTGCCTCGATCGCGCGCGAAAGCTTCGGGCGCAGAGACGCTTCGCCGATCAAGCGCTACACGCGTGCCGGCGCCGCGTCGCGCCTGCAGGTACCCCTCGGCCACGAGCTGCGAATATGCGTCCACGACGGTGCCTCTCGATACGCCGAGCTGGGCGCACAGGACTCGTGTGGCCGGTAGCCGTGTGCCGGGAGCTAGCCGACCGTGACGAACAAGCTCGCGTAGACAGTGCTCCAGGCGCCCCCGCCGTGAACCGCCGGGCGCAGCGGCAAGATCAAGATGAAGATCCATTGGTTCTATTTTTTAGGTCTTGTTTGGCACTTTTCTTAAGACCATAAAGCCCATACGGTAGTTGCCGTGACGACGAGCACAAGCTCTCACCACTCCAGCCCATCCCGTGGCGCCCGCACGCGCCTGCTTCGCATGCCCGAGCGCGGCGCGCACGACCGCGCGACGATCGAGGCGATCCTCGACGAGGCGCTCGTCTCGCATTTGGGCTTCTCGGTGGACGGACGCCCGTATGTGATCCCAACGCTTCACGCCCGCATCGACGATCGCGTCTACTTCCACGGCTCGGCAGCCAGTCGCACGTTGCGAGCGCTCGCCGACGGAACTGAGATGTGCCTGACAGCGACACTGCTCGACGGCGTCGTGCTGGCACGCTCGGCGGTGCACCAGTCGGTCAACTACCGCGCCGTGATGGTATTCGGCCAAGCGGAGGCGATCACCGATATGGAGCGCAAGCGCGCCGCGATCGAGGCGTTCAGCGAACGGTTGATCCCGGGTCGCTGGCCGGAGGTGAGAGCGCCCACCGACAACGAGCTGAAGGCGATAAGCGTGCTCTCCTTGCCGCTTGACGAGGCCTCGGCGAAGCTGCGGAGCGGTGGCCCGAAGGACGATGAGGAGGACTACTCGCGCGAGGGCTGGACGGGAGTCATCCCGATCGCGACAGTAGCCGGCACCCCGCTGGGAGACGAGCGCTTGGCGCCCGGCACCGAGCCCTCCTCTGCGATTCTCGATTGGCGCCCTGGCGGCGAGCGCCATCGTCGCAATCAAGCGAAGTAATAGAGCGTCGCCCCGCTGCCGAGTCCGGCGGCATGCACGACCGTGCCTTGAGTACGCACCCATTCGTCGCGGGCGGTCGTGGCCGCGCTGCCTGCTCCGTTGCGCGGAGAGCCGACGCCCGCCGGGCCGGCTCCACCTGCGGTCTGACCGCCGGAGAAGGAGCTTCCCAAAAGAACGTTGTGGAGCTGGCCTGAGTCGATCAGCGACTGCAACTTCGAGAGCGACGGCGCTGGATCGGAGCCCATGAAGCCGCCCATGTCGATCGCTTCGCGTCCGCTTTGCAGCGCGATCTCGCCGGCTGTGCTTGACCCTGACGCGGCGACTATGTACTTGGCGTCGCCCTGATTGGCCTTGAGGTAGGCGATCAGGGCTTTGCTCACCGACGCCGGTTGCCGACCGCCGCCCAGCCCTCCCGTGCCTCGCGGCCCTCCCGGCGGCGGGCCGCCCAGACCCAGCGACGGAAACGCGCCGGGTGGCGGGGCGCCCGCAGGAGCGCCTGGCGGCCCGCCCGCGATCAATCGCCGAGCACCGGGTCCGCCGGAGCCGAGACGCTGCACCGCGGCAGGCCCCGCTAGTGGATTGCCGCCGGAGAGCGCTCGACCGGTGGTGGCGATCGAGTACGCGGCAGGCCCCGCAAGAACAGCGATCAGACCGGCCACCACCACCGGCGCGGCACGTTTGAGCAGCAGCGCTCCCGCCGCCATAACGGCCGCGACCAATGCCAGCGGGCCGAGCAACGAAGCGAAGCCGCTCGTGCGATCCAGGAGGATCCATGCCAGTGTGGCGGTGCCGACGAGCGCGGCGCCAAGTGCCAGCGACCATGCCTCGGATTGGCGCGCTCGGTCCCACATCAGCACGAGTCCACCCGCCGCGAGCACAGCCACCGCCGGCGCGAGCGCGGTCGTGTAATAGGGGTGAAAGATGCCTTCGGCGAGGCTGAAGACCAGCCAAGAGATCAGCGCCCAGCCGCCCCACAGCACATAGGCGGCCCGACCAAGATCGGTGCGCGGTGCGCGCCGGGCAGTCCACAATCCCAGCCCGAGACCGACCGCCGCCAGCGGCAACAGCCAGGCGATCTGACCGCCGACGATCGGATTGAACAAGCGCAGAAACCCAGCCGAGCCGCCGAAGCCGCCGCCGCCCGCCGGTCCGCCGCCGGGTCCCGCGCCGACTCCTTCGCCGGAGACGCGCCCGAAGCCGTTGGCGCCGAAGATCAAAGAGAACCAAGAGTTGTCGGTCGTGTCGCCGACCCAGGGCCGCGAGCCGGCCGGCACGAGCATCATCGCGCCGTACCAAGCGAAGCTGACCGCGAACATCGCCGCGCCGCCGGCCGCCAACTGGACCACACGCCGGCGCACGCTGCCCTGTCCGGCCAGCATCAGCGCCGCCGCAAGGGCAGGCACGATCAAGTAGGCCTGCAGCATCTTTACGTTGAAGGCCAGCCCGACGAACACGCCGCACAGCAACATGTGTGCTGTGCGTCCCGATTGCAGCGCGCGCACGAGTGCCCAGGCGGCGGCGACCTCCAACAGGACAAGCAGGGCATCGGGGTTATCGAAGCGGCTCATCGCGACGAAGATCGGCGTCAGCGCCAGCATCGCGGCCGCGAGTAGCGCGACGCGTCGGCCGAGCGTGCGCCTGACCGCGTCGTAGAGCAGCAGGACGGCGCCAACCCCGCACAGCGCCTCGGGCGCCAGCAGGCTGAAGCTCGAGAAGCCCAGCAGCCGCCCGGACAGTCCGAGCATCATGTTCGGCAGTGGTCCCTTGTCGAGACTGACCGACAGGCTGGCGTCGGTGGCGTTCGTCAGCCACGCGCTCCAGCTGCGCGAAGCGGCCTGCGCGGCCTCGGCGTAATAGGTATTGGCAAAGCCGCTGCGCGTGAGCCCCCAGAAAGTGAGGAGCGCCGAGGCGAGGGCGATCAGGGAGATCGGCAGTAGACGGACGGTGCGATCGCGAACGGCGAGCGAGCGCCAGGCCCGATCGTGCGCCGCGATGTTCGAGGCGGGGTTAGTGGCAAGTGCGGGATCTGAGTTCATGACGGGCAGCCTCTCTGCCCAGCACAAGCGCAAGCTGTGAGCCGTGTAAGGCGAATGTAGGAATGGCCGGCGCCGGCCCATCCAGCCGTCACAATCGCTGCCATGAGGATTCTTGTCGTCGAGGACGACCGGGCCGTGCGCGACGCCGTGCGCCGCGCCCTGACGCTGGCCGGTTATGAGGTGCAGGTGGCCGAGGACGGCGAGAGCGCGATCGAGATGGTGGTGCAGGGCGTCCCCGACGCGGTGGTGCTGGACATCGGCCTGCCGGGCATCGACGGTCTGGAGGTGTGCAGCCGTCTGCGGATGCTCGGCAACCGCGTGGCGATCCTGATCCTGACGGCGCGCGACGCCGTGCACGACCGTATCGACGGCCTGGATGCCGGCGCCGACGATTATCTGGTCAAGCCATTTGACGTCGGCGAGCTCAAGGCGCGCCTGCGAGCGTTGCTGCGACGAGCCGGCAGCGAGGGCGACCCCGACTCTTTGAGCTTTGAGGAGGTGCGCCTGGACAGCGCCCGTCACGGCGCGGAGGTGGATGGCACGTTCAGCGAGCTGACGCGCACCGAGTACCAGTTGCTCGAGCTTTTCCTTGCCAACCCGCGCCGGGTGCTTCCCCACAGCCTGATCTATGACCGCGTGTGGGGCTATGACTTCGGCCCGGCCTCAAACGCCGCGCGCGTATACGTCGGCTACTTGCGACGCAAGCTCGAACAGGCCGGAGCACGCCCGCTGATTCACACGGTGCGGGGCGTTGGCTACGTGCTGCGCGAGCCATGAGGCGCACGGCGCGCACGGCGTACCGCAACGTCGTCGAGGCGAAATGACCCTACGCGCGCGCATCGCGGCCGTGGCGGGGCTGGCTGTGGCGATCGTCGTGCTCGTGGCAGCCGTGGCTGTGTACGTGGCGGTGCGCTCGGAGCTGCGCGGTGAAGTCGACCACGCCCTGACACAGCGCGCACAGGCCTTCACGGCGCCGCCGCCGTCGAGCTTCGGCGCGGGCAGGGGCGCCACACGGGTGCCCGACGGCGGCGCGGCTGACGGCGCGACACGCAACGGTCGGGGCGCCGGTGACGGCGACGGTCCGAGCGGCTTTCCCGGCCAGGTGCAACCGCTGCCGTTCGGGGGAGCGTCCGGCTACGTGCAGTTTCTCTCTCCCGACGGCACGTTGCATGTCCCCGCCGGGCAGGGTGTCTCGGCCTCGGTGCCCGTGACCGCCGGCGATCGACAGATAGCACGCTCGGGCAGCGGCCGCACGCTCAGCGACCGGACGGTCGGCGGCACGCCGCTGCGCGTGCTCACGCTCGGGACCGGCACGCGCGGCGCGGTGATGGTCGCGAGGCCTCTCAGCGAGGTCAACAAAGAGATGAGCCGCGTCCTGGCGATCCTCGCGATCGTCGGCGTCGTGGGAATCGCGCTCGCCGCGCTGCTGGGCGCTCTGGTAGCGCGCGCGGCGCTGGCGCCGATCGCGCGCTTCACGCGCCGCACCGAGACCTTGGCGGGCGAGCTTGACACCTCACAGCGCCTGCCCGAGCAGGGCCGCGACGAGTTGGCACGCCTGGCGGCGAGCTTCAACGCGACACTCGACGCGCTCGAGCAATCTGTGCGGGCGCAACGCAACCTGGTCGCTGACGCGAGCCACGAGCTGCGCACGCCGATCGCCAGCCTGCGCGCCAACATCCAGGTGCTGGCCGACGTCGACCGCCTGCCGCCTGCCGACCAGCAGGCGCTGCGAGCGGACATCGTCGGTGAGCTCGACGAGCTGACGCGGCTGGTCAGCGACGTGGTCGAACTGGCGCGCGGCCGCGACGGCGAGGGCCCGCACGTGCAGGTGCGCTTGGACGAGCTGGTGCGCGCGGCGATCGAGCGCGCGGGCCGCCGCGCAAGCGTCCAGTTCGCCGAGCGGCTCGAGCCGACGCTCATCTCAGCCGACGCCCCGCGCGTGGAGCGCGCGATCTCCAACCTGCTCGAGAACGCCGCCAAGTGGAGCCCGGCCGACGCCGAGGTGCAGGTAACGCTTCAGGGCGCGGTGCTTTGCATCCGCGACCACGGCCCCGGCTTTGGCGAGCGGGACCTGCCCCGCGTGTTCGAGCGCTTCTACCGCGCCGATGACGCCCGCGGCATGCCCGGCTCCGGCCTTGGCTTGGCGATCGTGCGCCAGACCGCCGAGGCTCACGGCGGCTGGGTGAAGGCCGAAAACGCTCCCGGCGGCGGGGCGCTGCTACAGGTGAGCTTCGGAATTCACCGTCTGTTCACGCCTTGATGGCCGGTTGGCAACACCCTCGCGCGTCACCCCGCCTTAGCGTCGCGCCTTCAAGCCATTACCAAGGAGGTTGCGATGGGAGAGCATGTAGGCAGGCGCCGTGGGCGCCTGCGCTTGTGGTTGACAGCCGGCACATTGGCGCTGGTCGCGCTGACGTTCGGCGCGCTCGGAGCGTCGGGCGATCTGTGGTGGCACAACGACAATCCGTGGCCTTACGCGCAGAGCGGGGACGCCCCGGTCCTGGCGGCCGTCGGTGACATCTCCTGCCAGCCGACCAACCCGGTGGAAGGCGAGAAGCAGAAGGACGTGTGCGACAAGACCGGCAAAGGCAACACCGAACGCTCCGAAGCACAGACGGCGACGGCCAACCAGATCGAGGCGATCAAACCGAACCTGGTGGCGCTGCTCGGCGACGAGCAGTACGAGGTGGGCCGCTATTCGGACTTCCTGGGCTCCTTCGACCACACCTACGGCGCCTTCAAGTTCCTACAGCGCCCCTCCCCAGGCAACCACGAGTTCTACACCTCGCACGGCCAGACAGGCGTGCACGGCGACGGTTACTTCGACTACTACAACGGCGCGCAGCTGACGCCGACCGGCAGCTTCGTCAATGACACGTTCGCCGCCGAACCGCCGTTCACCGGTACGATCACAGAACCGCGCCCGCGCCAAAACGGCCAAGCAGGCGAATACGGAGCACACGGCGACGGCTGGTACTCATATGACCTCGGCGACTGGCACATCATCTCGCTGAACGTCGAGTGCGCCGTGCAGCCCGGCGGTTGTAACCCAGAAGGAGAATGGTTCTCCAGCGAGACAAAGTGGCTGGCCGAAGATCTGCAGTCAGATCACGCCCAGTGCACGATGGCCTACTGGCACCAGCCGACGTTCAGCCCGACGGCGGCCGGATTCACCAACGACAGTGAAGAGGGCGCGGCCGCCGACAGTTGGTGGAAGCTGCTCTACGCCCACCATGCCGACCTGGTCCTAAACGGCCACGATCACGTCTACGCGCGTTTCGCGCCGATGGACCCCAGCGGCAAAGCCGACCCGCGGCACGGCATTCGCGAGTTCGTGATCGGCACCGGCGGGGAGTCGCTGGACACGATCATCCCGAGCACGCCGAACCTAGAAGCATCGGCCGACTGGTACTACGGCACGATGAAGTTCACGCTCGACGGCAACGGCTACCAGTGGAACTACCAGTCAGCGATGCGCGGAGCGGAAGCCCCTGAAGGAACGCCTGCCGGCTACAGCGACATGGGTAGCGGCCGCTGCCATGGCGGCGGTGACGGGCACGATCACTGAGGATCTGGCCCGAAAGTAGGGACCGAGGGACTGCCTGGCCGAGTGTTTGCGCTCGGCCAGGCGTTCCGCTCTCAGCTCTCGCGGCCGCCCCGATTGAGGGCCACGGCCTCATCCTGGCCAAGCTCGTCCACATCGGGGTCGACTTCGCGCGCCTGGTCATGGTGCGTGCGAGCCTGCTCGCTCTCCTGCTCGGCCTCGATTCGCCGACGCTCGGCCCGCGCCTGGTCGTGCTTGGCCTGGGCGGCGCGTTCCTGGGCTTCGGCCTGAGCGCGCTGAGCCTTGGCGCTGTCGCGCTCGGCCGCGGAGCGAGCGCTCTCGGCCTCGACGCTGCGGCTACGCGCCTGTTGGCGCAGCTCGCCCGCCTCGCGGCGCCTGGAGTCAAGCCTGCGTCGGCGCGCCGCCGTCATCGCCAGCGCGATCAGCGCAAGCACAATCAGCCCGCCAACGACGATCGCGATCACAGCTCCGGTACTCATGTCTCCTCCTCGGATTGCGTAGAGAAGGGATAACCGCTCGGCGCCCGGCTAAACCAATGCCGAGCCCCAGAGCCGTGCGTTCAAGAGGTTTTCCGCAGTCCGAGGCTCAGCCGAACAGACCGCGTTTGCGGGAAAACGGTGAGCGTAGATCGTCCTCCTCGAACGGTCCCGGAGCCTCGCCGGTCGTGGCGTAGCGGTACAGCGCGACGGCGAACGTTTGACGCACGACCAGCTGGATCGCGACGATCGAAAGCAGCGCAAGAGCACCGAGCACGATCACCAAATCGCGTGCCACCGGGGTTTCGAACGTCACAGCCAAACAAACCGCAAACACGATCAACAGCGAGATCGTCACAAGGACTGTCCAGGCGGAGATCATGATGCTGCCGCTCACGCCCTCCCCCCAGCGCTCCTTGATCACGTGCGCCGACCTGCGCAAGCTGTCGGTCGCCGAGCGATCCTCCAGAGCGAGCACCGGTATCACGAAGAAGCTGGCCAGCGACCAGATCAGGCCGACGAGCCTGGCGGCGATGCTGCCGCCAAACGGCAGTCGACTCGTCAGCTGCTCGAGCACATACCCCACGATTGCCGCGATCAGCGCCCACACCGCTATCTGCCCGATCCGTCGCCATGGGACCGCGAGCGCCTCACCGACTGAAAGGTGACGTCCGTCCAGGGCGGCGGCCGCAGCGGCGGCGATGGCCGTATTGACGAAGGCGCCCAGGAACGTAAGCGGATAGACGAACACGAGCGCAACCACGACGAAGTGCTCACCAGATGCACGCCGTTGGCTGGAAATACCACCGATAGCAAAGATCGCCACCACGCCGAGCACCCCCACCAGGGCTGCCGCAAGCGCAAGGATCCGCAGCGAGCGATCTGCTCGGACGACCACCCAAGCGGCCTTGGTCAGACGCCACGAGCGGGCGATTCTGCCTTCTTTGGACGCTCCAGACATCCCCAGCTGCATCTCTGACATCAGCGTTCCTTCTTTCTCTTCTAGGTTGCACGCCGCGAGTCCTCGCCAGAGGGGATCATTGCCGTAATGCCCGAGCCGCGCAACCTGATCAACCTCAAGGACGTCGAGAAGGGCTATGGCAGCCGCTCGGTGCTGCAGGGGATCACGCTCGGGGTCGCCGCCGGCGAGCGGATCGGTGTCGTCGGTGAGAACGGCGGCGGCAAGTCGACGCTGCTGCGGCTGATCGCGGGGGTCGAGCAGCCGGATGCGGGGGCTGTAACGAGGGCAGGTGATGTTGCCGTCGCGCTGCTCTCCCAACGCGATCGGCTCGACGAGCAGGCCAGCGTACGCGAGGCTCTCGTCGGCGCTCGCGCTGAGCACGAGTGGGCGGCCGATCGCGCGTTCCGTGACGTGCTCGATGGGCTGCTCGGCGGCGTTGGGTTGGAACGTTTCCCGGCGGGCCTGGACACACCGATCGCCGGGCTCTCCGGCGGCGAGCGCAAGCGCGTGGCGCTCGCGCATCTGCTGCTCGAGCCGGCGGAGCTGCTGCTGCTCGACGAGCCCACCAACCATCTCGACGTCGAGGCGGTGGACTGGCTCGCGCGTAACCTCGCCGCCCGCCGCGGGTCGATGCTCGTCGTGACCCACGATCGCTGGTTTCTCGATGCCGTCTGCACGGCGACCTGGGAGATCGCCGACGGTAAGGCACACCGGTATGAAGGCGGCTATGCGGCTTATGTGCTCGCCAAGGCCGAGCGCGACCGCCAAGAACAGGCGCGCGAGAGCCGCCGTCGCCAGGTGGTACGCAAGGAGCTCGCGTGGCTGCGCCGAGGCCCGCCGGCCCGCACAACCAAGTCGAAGTTCCGCGTCGAGGCGGCCAACGCGCTGATCGCCGACGAGCCACCGGTGCGCGACCGGGCGGAGCTGTTGCGATTCGCCTCGCAGCGTCTTGGCAAGAAGGCGCTGGAGGCGATCGACGTCTCGCTGAGCATCGGGGACGAGCCGCTGCTCAGCGATCTGACGTGGTTGCTGGCCGGCGGCGACCGCGTCGCGCTGGTGGGCGTCAACGGGTCGGGCAAGACGACGTTGCTGCGGCTGTTGGCGGGCGAGATCGAGCCGAGCTCGGGCACGATCGAACGGGGCGCCACCGTCAGGCTCGGGCGCCTCTCCCAGGATGCGGTCGAGCTGCCCGAGCAACTGCGGGTGCTCGAATCGCTCGAAGAGGTTCGTCGCCGAGCCACGCTCAGCGATGGGCGGGAAATCACGGCCGGGCTGCTGTGCGAAATGTTCGGCTTTCGCGGCGAGCGCGCCCGCACGTTAGTGGCTGAGCTCTCGGGAGGGGAGCGAAGGCGATTGGCGTTGATGCGCCTGCTGATGGGCGGCCCGAACGTGTTGCTGCTCGACGAGCCCACCAACGATCTCGACGTGGAGACCTTGGCGGCGCTCGAGGATCTGCTCGACGGCTGGCCCGGGACGCTTGTCCTCGTAAGCCACGACCGCTACTTCGTCGAGCGCGTGTGCGACGACGTCTATGCGATCGAGGACCGTTCGGTGCGACACCTGCCGGGCGGGATCGAGCAGTACCTGGCCGAGCGCAAGGCCGCCGAGGCGCCCGATGAGGTGCCGGCTGAGGCGTTCTCTGAAGCGGAGCTGACACCGCTCAAACCGGGGGCTGCCGCCCGTGCTGCCCGCAAGGACTCCCAACGCGCCACACGCGAGGCCAAGCGCCTGGAGCAGGAGATCGATCGGCTGACCGAGCGCGAACAGGCGCTGCAGGAGCAGATGGCGGCAAATCCCACCGATCACGCTCAGCTGGCCGAGATGCAGGCGGAGGTCGAGCGGCTGGCCGCCACGCGCGAGGAGCTTGAATCCTCCTGGCTCGCGGCGGCCGAGTCGCTTGAGGGGTGACTCAGATCAGGTCAGTTTTCGCCGCAGATCTCAGCGGCGGAGAGCTCGAGGCCCAGGCACTCGACCAACTCCTCGCGCTCGGCGCCGTGCGCATGGAGCACGCGATCGAAGTCCCCGCCGTAGGCGCACATCACCGCAAGCAACAGATCGGTCGTGGCCACATCGGAGCGCCCGCGACGCGAAGCGATCTCGACCGCCGCGTCGACCACCCGCTCGACCGGGTCCGGGCGCTCGCCGGCCGGCAAGGAAAGGCTCACGCGCGACTCAGCGCCCCCCGCGCTCTGCGCCCAACGCTCGACGTCGGCATCGCTGCCCGACTCGGGCAGGCGTCCCTCGCTGACACCGAGCGCCTGCAGGGCGGAGCCGGCTTCGCCCTGCACACGCAGGATCCGCAGCCAGCGCTCGACCTCGTCCTGTGCTGTGCGGGCAAACGGCATCGCGGTCGAGGCGATGCCGAGAACGATCGCCGCGTCGGGCGCCACTGTCGGTGAATCGATCATCGTGCTCCTCCTACTGTCGCCAGACGCCTCGTATCGGACGCGTGGATGTCGGGCAGATCGTCGCGGCGGATGCGCGCGCTCGGCGCCCCAGCGCCGGGGCCGGCCGGCCGCGCCTCGATCAGGACGCTGCCGGCGCGCCGCGCGTGCTCGCGAACCTCGGCGGCGATCCTCGAGCTCTCGCGCAAGCTCAGACCGCAGGCGAGCAGGAAGCGCTCGGCGCGCTCGCGGGCCGTCCCCGCGTCATAGAGCTCAAGCTCCTGTACGAGCGTCACCGGCTCGAGCCGGTCTCCCTGTAGCGAGAGCAGGCAGGCGGCCATGTCGTCGGGCCGAGCGTCGGTCTGCTCCGCCACGCGAGCGAGCAGCGCCGGCGCCGTTGCCTCGGTCCCCAGCGAAGCGAGCGCGAACCCAAGCCGCTGCGTCCCATATAGCTCGGGTCCGACGCGAGCGTCGGTGACGCCGTCGGTGTGAAAACAGACCTGCGTGGCGCCCGGCAGCGAGACCACGGTCTGGCGCGTTCCGGTTGTCATGCCGGCGCCGATCGGCGGAGCCGCGCAGACGACGAGCGGCTCGAGCGCATGGGCGCCGAGCACGATCGGAGGCGGATGGCCGGCACAGGCGTAGACGAGTGTGCGCTCGCGCGGCTGATAGGTGGCAAGCAGCGCCGAGGCCAGAGCGCCGCCGAGCTGATGCTCGAGCACTCCGCCCGCTGTACGCAGCGCTTCGCGCGGCGAGAGCCCGGCCTCCAGATAGGCGCGCAGCGTGAAGCGCGCAAGCGCGGTATGGGGAAGCGCCTGGCGGCCGTGGCCGGACACGTCGCCGACCACGATCGCCAGCCTGCCGTCCTCCAGTCCGAAGACGTCATAGAAGTCCCCGCCGGCGGCCGGCCCGTCGGCGGGACGATAGGCGGCTGAGGTGCTCACCGGTCCGGCGCCGGCCGGCGGCACCGGCAAAAGCGCCGTCTGCAGCAGGCCGACGTCGGCGAGCAGCTCGCCGCGCTGGCGCTCCAAGCGTCGCGCGCGCTTTGCCAGCAGCCGTGAGCCGGCGCCAAGCGCAAGCGCGATCGCGAGCAGCGCCCCGCCCGCGATCCAAACGGCCAGCGGAATGACGCCGACGATCTTGGTGATCGTCTGCACGATCGGGGGCTGCGCGGCGGCCGAAGCTTTGTGATCAGCGCCGCGCGCCCTGGATGGCCCGCCACTGGTGGATGCGCTTGTCGCGGGCGCGGTCAGGGGTGCCGCCGTCAACGCGGCTGTCAATGCCGCGGTAGTTGCCGAGCCGGCGGCGCCCCCACCTCGGCGTGCAGTCGAGCGCCTGCCGTGGGTGCGCGAGGACGGTTGGGAACGGGAGGCGCTGACGGCCGGAGCTTGGTTGGATGGAGCGCTTGTCACCAGCGGGGCCGGCGCGGCCAGAGCTGCCGTTGGCGCGGCGGCGGTAGCGGCGGCGGGCGCCGGCGAGGACACTGGGGTGGTGGACACGGCGGCCGTGTTTGGAGAGTTCGCCGCTGCACCATGAGAGGCTGCCGCCGTGCCGGACCGTGAGGCCGACTGCTTGGCTCGCGCGTGCCCGGCGCCGTTCCCGCTCCCCGCGCTCGACTGGCCGCTCGCTTCGCCGGTCTTCTGTTCGCCAGAGCCATGCGAGCCGTTGTCATTGCCGTTGCCCTGCCCGTGATCACCGTGCCCGTGACCGTGTTCTGAGCCACCTGCTCCGGTTGCCGGCCCGCTGCCGGCGCCGCTTTCGCCGCCTTTGCCGTCGTGGCCCTGACCGTGGCCAGATTCACCGGCGCCTCCGGCTTCTTTGCCATGGCCATGGGTTGTGTTGGCGGCGGGGGTTTCGCCGTGGCCGGCACTCCCACCGCCGCCGTGGCTTTCGTGTGCGGCGCCACCGCCCTGTTCTGAGCCGCCCCCCCAGTGACCTTGACCGCCGTGATCGGGCTTGGCAAGCGCAATCGACGCGCAGATCAGCGCGAGCGCGCCACAGACGGCAACCGCCGTCAAGCGTAGGCACCTGGAGCGCGAGCGTTGTTGGGAGCGGCGCGGCATCGCGGACCCTCGCTAGCCCGCCTGTGCGACTTGCGAGCGCACGTGTACGAGCGCTTCGTCAAGCGTCGGGAAGATCGCAAACGCGCTCTCGATGCCGGAGAACTCGAAGATCTGCAGCACTTTTTCGCTCGTGCAGACGATCGCCAGCCGCGCGTCTGCTGCGAGCTTGCGCTGCACCCCGACGAGCACGCCGAGTGCCGTGGAGTCCATGAAGGTGACCAGCGAGAGATCGGCCACGACCTGACAGTCCTCGCCCTCCAGACAGTCCAGCAACATCCACTTCAGCCGTGGAGCCGTGGAGAGGTCGAGCTCGCCCTCGACCGAGATCACCGCGGTGCGCTCGTCCAAGTCACGCTTATAGATCGCGAACGGGGCCACAGGGCCCTGGGACGCGGATGTATCGCTTCGTTTGAGCATCGGTATTCCTCGTTGCTCGCGGTTTCGCGCTTCGTCCCCACGCGCGCGTATGGAATGCGATTCGGCTTATTGCTCAGCGATCCTCGGTAGTCGGCCGAAAGATCGAACAGACGTCCAGTCTGTCCAGGACCCGACGGGGCGAGCGATCAGTAGGAGTAGATGCCTTCGAAGAACGTTTCTCCTCTGAGCAAGCGAGCGCCACGCAGAAGGTGATAGTGGACGTTGCTCCCGCCCTTGAAGTCTCCGCCTGTTTCAACACTGCTGGCTTCAAACGTTCGGCCGGCACAGGCGATCCCGACCAGACCGCCGGCGGCGACCAGTTCACCGGTGCCCGCGCGTGGGCAACCGCGCACGAGCGCGGAGGAGACGTGTCCACGCTTGCTCAGGCTCGTCAACAGCACGCGTCCGCGCGCGAGAGCGGAGAGCAGATAGGTGCTCTGAGCGGAAGCGTCGTAGGCGATCGCCAGCAGCGAGCCAATGTGGCGCAAGCGCACCGAGCGTCCAGAGCGGCCGACGGGCCGCACGAGGATCCCGGATGGGCCAAAGTCTTCGGCCAGCGCGCTGCGCCTCTCGCCTTCGGCGAGAACCAGCTTGTGAGCCGAGCGCCGTTGGACGGCCCCTGTGCGCTCGACATGAAGCAGGCCGCCCGGAAGACCGACCCAGATCCCGCCTTCTCCATCCGCGAGAACTGTCCAGAGGCGTGTGTGGAGCATCCGCGCGGCGACCGGATGAGCGGGCGCCGCGGCCAGATCGATCGCCGGCGCAACCGTCCCAGCCGCTTCGACATCGGCCGCGACGACGCGCCCGGCGGCAATCCAGAGAGCCCACCAACCGCCGCGTTCATCGGTGCTCAGCGAGAAGAAGCTGGTCTTGCCGGGAGCCAGCCTAAGGGCAGTGGCGGCTACGCCGGCGAGAGAGACCGCCTGCAAGCGAATGCCAAGCGAGTCCTGCCAGAGGACCGCGCGGGCGCCCGTGCTGTCGATCGCGACCACATAGCCGCCGAGGGCGCCCGAGGCGGGCACCGTCACGGGCGTGCGAAGCGCGGCGCCGTTGGTGGTGACGAGCGCGCTTTGAAAGCCATGCGATCCCACCCATGCCGTCGTGGTCCGCCCTTCGCTTGTGGCCAGGGCCGGCGGCGCCGAGCCGGATGTCGAGGAATCGAGCGTCAACGTGTGCGCCCCACGCTTACCCGCCGCCAAGCTCTGCAGGCCAGTCTGCATTTCGGTCACCGGCGGACCGGGCGAGCCTTCGCCGGCGTTGTTGGTCAGGAAGATCGGGGTGAACAGGCGTCCGCCGGCAAGTGCGAGTGGCCCTGAGCCGGAGGTGGACAGGCCGCCAACCGTGGTGGCGAGGGCTGGAGCGCAGAGCAAAGCGAGCGTCACCGCCGAAAGCGCTCCCGCGACCAGCGCCGCTGTCTTGCCCTTGCCGGCTTCCCGAAGCCACCTTGAGGCAAGCTCCCAAGCCTCTCGGCGGGATAGGATCACTTCCGCGCGTCCCAGTAAGCCTCGGCTTCGGCCTCCATCGCGGCAAGGCGCGTGTAGTAGTCGGGAAACTCGTTGAGGTGCGCACGGGCGATCTTCGCCGTCACCGTGACATCGTCGTCGGTGACGTTCGTCTCCGGATCCTGGGTGCCGTGCTCGAGCTCGACATCCATCCCCATCCGGAACTGCTCGACGTCGAACAGGGACGTAGCCCAGTCGATGCCTATCCGCTCTCCCGCCGATCGAGCCTGGTCACTGGAGAACTGCGGCTGCTCGCTCATAGTTGCGAGTGTAGGGAAGATGAAGGTGCGTATTCTGGTGCCGCTATGTCGCAAGAGCTTTGGTCATCCGTCGACAGCTACATCTGCGAGCACCTGCTCGCGCCCGATCCGATCTTGAACGCGACTGTGGCGGCGAGCGAGGCGGCCGGTATGCCGCCGATTGCGGTGACGGCAAATCAGGGGAAGCTGCTGGAACTGTTGGTGCGCATCCACGGAGCGCGGCGCGTGCTCGAGCTGGGGACGCTGGGTGGGTACAGCACGATCTGGCTGGCGCGTGGGCTTGCGGAGGGCGGCCGTGTGGTCACGCTCGAGCTGAATCCGGACTATGCGGAGGTGGCCGCCGCCAACATCGCCCGCGCCGGCCTGAGCGACACCGTCGAGCTACGCGTTGGGCCGGCGCTCGAGACGCTGGCGGCGATGCACGCGACAGGCGAGGAGCCGTTTGATCTGATCTTCATCGACGCGGACAAGCAGAACTATCCCGGCTATTTGGAGTGGTCACTGAAGCTCTCACGCCCGGGCACGGTGTTGATCGGCGACAACGTGGTGCGCTCGGGTGGGATCGTCGCCCCCGAGAACGAGGATGGCGTTGTCGAAGGGGTGCGGCGGTTCTACGAGCTGCTGGCCGAGGAGCCGCGAGTGGACGCCACCGCGGTGCAGACCGTCGGCGATAAGGGGCACGACGGTTTTGCGCTGGGGATAGTCACGGGGCCGCAAACATGACCTCACGGCTCGGGATCGGGCTCCCCGTAGAGGATGTCGAGAGGAACCCGCGCGGACGCAATTACCGGTAGCTCGACTTGATCCGCTTGACACTGGGCAAAGTCCTCGAAAAGGGGAAAACCGCCGAGCAGGGCGCCGCAGGCCACGCAACCGTTCGACCACGCACTGCGCTCCAAGGTGCGAGAGAACCTTGGTCGTAGGGGGCCTACACCGATCTCAGCCAGCTGCTCCGGCGAGAATTGACTGGCCACAATCTGGAGTACATCCGGGCCAGCGAAGACGAGTTGCCCTTCGTCCTCACAAGCGACCACCGCCATCGTGTCCTCTCCGCACTTCCAGCAGGGTTGCGGGAGACCTATGATCGTCAAGACTGGCGCGTCCTCGGCTGGTTGCACCGCCAGCCAACGGACAAAGGGCTCAGTTGCGATGCCCGCCGGGGCGTACCAGCTTCGCGCCTCTGGATCCCAGCGAGCCCCAAAGGCCTTGGCCTGATCCTTGTCCTGAAACGGAACATCGAGGTAGGTCCTGTTCAGATCGTGCTGACCCTCACGCATGTTATTGACTCCGTTCGTGTCTTGCCGGGCTCCTACTGGAGTATCCGACCTGCAACAGCATTCGGGACACACCCCGCGAGGGTGAAGGCCTCAGTGAGTACCGCCAATTAGGATTCGCTCGGTGGCCAAGACGATCTTCAAACCAGTCGACTACGCGCTGAGCCAGTTGGTGGGCGACATCGAGCTCGGCAAGCTTGCCCTGCCCGAGCTCCAACGACCGTTCGTGTGGCCAAAGACCAAGGTGCGCGACCTGCTCGACTCGATGTACCGCGGGTTCCCCATCGGCTACCTGATGCTGTGGAGCGCCGCCGAAGCCGACTCCAAGTCGATCGGCGCAGGTGGCAAGCAGCACACGGCTCGAGAACTGATCGTCGACGGTCAGCAACGACTCACAAGCCTCTATGCGGTGACGAAGGGCGTCGATATCACCTTTAAGGACTTCAGTAGAGGTCCGATCAGCATTGGGTTCCGGCCTCGTGACGAGCGCTTCGAGGTCACAGACGCCGCGATCGAGAAGGATCCAGAATATCTGCCGAGCATCACTTCGCTGTGGGCCGGCGCTGACTGGGAGGTCATCAACGCTTTCATCGAGCGTCTGCGAGAAGCGAAGCCGGAGATGCTCGAGGACGGCCGAGAGAGGCAACTGCGCGACGCTCTCGGGCGTCTGAAGGCCCTTGAGGACTTTCCCTTCCAAGCGGTGCAAATCGGCCACGAGATCAACGAGGAGCAGGTAGCCGAGATCTTCCTGCGCGTGAACAGTGGCGGCACATCGCTGACTCAGGCCGACTTCATTCTGACGATGCTCTCAGTGTTCCGCGAGGCCGATCGTCAGCGACTCGAAAGCTTCTCGCGAGCTGCCGGCCAGGTGCCAAGCAACAGCCTCGCAAGCCCCCACAACCACTTGATCGTGCCGGCCGCAGATCAGCTGCTGCGCGTGGCGGTGCTCGTGGCCTTCCAGCGGGGACGGCTCCAGTCCGTGCTCCCATTGTTGCGAGGCAGCAGCATGGACGGCGACAGCACGCTCGCGGCGGAGGAGCGCGAGAAGCAACTCGACAAGCTCACAGCGGCGATTGAGGTCACGCTAGACCTTACGAGCTGGCACGAGTACATCAAGGCGCTGATGTCAGCCGGTTTCCGTCGCTCGAACGAGATCTCCTCGGAGAACAACGTACTGCTTGTGTATGCGCTCTACCTGATCGGTCGCAGCTACGGGCTATCCCACAGCGCTCTGCGCACGACGATCGCTCGTTTCTTCTTCATGTCTTCGCTCACAGCCCGATACACGGGGTCCTTCGAGACGCAGATCACTCAAGACGTACAGGCGTTCACTCAGGCGGCGGACGGCGTGGCGTACCTAGCGCGCCTGCGCGAGACGATCGCAACGACGCTCACTCCGGACTACTGGGCGATCACGCTGCCGCGAGCGCTTGCCTCTGCGGCGGCGCGCGGCCCGGGCTTGTTCGGCTACGCCGCTTCGCTCTGTCTGCTGGATGCTCGAGTCCCTCCGTTCGTCAAGCGCGATTCCGGCCATGAGCAGAAGGCCGCGCTCTCGATACGCGACCTTTTCGATCCCGTTGTCAAGCCCAAGAAGGCTCCAGTCGATCGCCACCACCTGTTCCCACGCAGGTACCTGCAGCGCCAGGGAATCTCCGAGCAGCGTGACATCAACCAGATC
Organism: Solirubrobacteraceae bacterium; assembly: GCA_050696495.1. GTDB lineage: Bacteria > Actinomycetota > Thermoleophilia > Solirubrobacterales > Solirubrobacteraceae > Palsa-744. The sequence goes on along the minus strand of JBOGXY010000069.1, from coordinate 28,232 downwards.
GCCAACATGGCCTACGTCGAGTGGCCTGAGAACATCGAGATCTCCGACACGGCCCCCTCGGTCTACTGGCCGCTCTACGCTGACCAGTTCTCAGCGGAAGATCGCTTCCATCACGCGCTCCCCGACGGCTGGGAGCAGATGGGCTACGAGCAGTTCCTGAAGGAGCGCCGCGAACTGATGGCGCAGGTCATACGCGAGGGGTTTGAGACGATCGGTGCCTCGCCGGGGGCGCGGGATTCGACCGGTAGCGACCATTCGAGCCCTGCAGTGTTACCAGGCGCCAATCTGCAGCCAACCGCCAGCCCGCAAACCTCCGCGTGAACGCCCAATGAGCGTTACGACCGGAGCGGCCGTAAAGATGCCGTCCATGCTCAATCTAGCTATGATAGGCACCGTCGAGGCTCAGATCGACCTCTTCGCCTGGGCGCGCGATCTGGAGCGTGAGAATGCGCGGATCGCCAAGGTCAACGAGCAGCGCGCACAGCGCCGCGGATACTTGGTGTTCGCAACCGACCCGAAGGCCTCCCCAGAAGATCCCCGCTATCGCGAGGTTTACGCGACGGAAGCCAAGACGCCAAACCAGGCCGCCGCGAAGGTCCGACCGCTCGTTTCCGGACGGCGCCTGCATGCGTATCTGGCGACCGGCAAGTACAGGGACGAACTCGCCGACGCACGCTGGGTAGCGTAAGCCCGACACGAGAAGGCCACGAGAAGCGCCCCAGCCGGCGAACGGTCGAGGCCGGCTCGAAGGTCACCCGGGCTCCCCACCCGGCTGCACCCGATGCTTGGCTTGCCGCTTGGCCTTACGCGCGGCCGACTGCTCGGCGTTCTTCTCGCGCGCCTGGCTGTATGACTGCGTTAGCAGCGTCTTCCCGTCAGACCAGCCGAACGCGCGAATCAGCAACACAATCGCGAGCAGGATGTTCCAGGCGGTGGTGACCAGCTGCTGGGAGACCGAATAGGCCGTCGCGTTGGCCGAGCTCGTGATGCCCTTCAGGGAGAGCACGTTGAAGCCCTGCACCACACCGGCGCCGCCAGGCGTCACGGAGGTGACGTTGGCGATCGAGTTGCCGGCCACCACTCGCATCAGGATGTGAAAACTGACCGGGATGTCGTAGGCGGAGAGGAACACGGCGATCACGCCGAGCATCGCCGCCCAGCTGATCGACTCGGGGAGCACCACTCGCCCAAAGAACGCGCGAGGATGCACGAGGATCTGCGCGCCCACCTTGGCTTGCTCCCACCATTGCTCGACGCGCCGGCGCAGCACCCGGCCGACCAGGTACAGCAACATCGCGCCCCCAACCAGCAGGATCGCCGTCGCCACCGGGTGTTCGGCGATGAAGCCCAACTGGAGTGAGAACGAGCCGCCGACCGTTAGGAACAGATACAGGTAACAGAACGCGCCGATCAGAGTGTAGAAGATCTTCTGCACCGCCATCCCTGCCAGCACACCGGCGAATGTGGCGCCGGCGATGATCGTCGTGAACATCAACAGCATCACCAGCGTTCCGATGTTCGCCGGCAACACGGAGTTCAGCGCCACCGCCGCCGCATAGCACGCGAGAACTTGTATCCAGCGGACTTCGCCCGGATATCCGAAGCGCAGGATCGAGTACCACGCGAATGCCGTGGCGATCGTCTGCACGGTGAGCAGCACAATCCCCGCCAGCAGGTAGCCGAGCGAGATGGCGGTAATCGTGTCCCAGATATGCCTGAACCAGGCGGCGATGTCCCAACCGAGCAGCGTCGCCGCCGCGCCGATCACGACGATTATCAGCGCGCCGATCGCAATCGGTCTAAGGTGAACACGCCCGTGCGCAGGAGCAATCACCTGTCGACTCGCCATAGCGCCTGATCTTATGGGTCTGCCCGACGAGCACTCAAGCGCGCCCGATCGTCAGGGACTGGTGCTCACCGCGCTGATCCTGGTGGCCTCGGTGGCCAACCTGAACCTCGCGGTGGCCAACACGGCGCTTCCGGACATCGGCAAGGCGTTCAACGCCTCCCAGACGGCGCTTGACCTGGTCGCGGTGGGCTATTCGCTCGGTCTGGCCGCCTCGGTGCTCTACCTCGGCGCGCTGGGCGACCGCTATGGGCGCAAGCTGATGCTGGTGCTGGGGACGGTGATCGCGATACCAGCATCGATCCTGGCCGCGAGCGCCTCGAGCATCGGGGTCCTGATCGGCGCGCGCGTGCTCGGCGGACTGGCGGCCGGCATGGCCTACCCGACGACGCTGGCATTGATCACCGCTCTGTGGTCAGGGCCGGCACGCACCAAGTCGATCGCTCTGTGGTCGGGCCTTGGCGCCTCGATGTCGGCGCTCGGCCCACTGGCCTCCGGCGCGCTGCTCGAGCATCACGCGTGGGGCTCTGTCTTTCTGATCACCGTGCCCTTTGCGGCGGTGGCGGCCGTGATGGCCTACCTGCTCGTGCCAAGCCACGTCAACGAGACCACCGATCCGGTCGACAATCCGGGAGGGGTGTTGTCGATCGTCGCGATCGCGGCGATCGTGCTGGCGATCAACTTCGCGCCCGTCCCGAACAAGGGCACCCTTGCACTCGCGCTAACGGCGATCGCACTCGTGGCGCTGGCACTGTTCTTCGCTCGCCAGAAGCGCACCAGATTCCCCCTGTTTGACCTGAAGGTCGCGGCCCGCCGCATCTTCTGGGTCGCGGCCGTGGGTGGGATTGTCGTGTTCGGCAGCCTGATGGGAGCGATCTTCGTCGGCCAGCAGTTCCTGCAGAACGTGCTTGGCTACTCCACGCTCGACGCGGGCGCCTCGATCCTGCCGGCGGCGATTCTGATGGTGATCGTCGCTCCTCATTCAGCCAAGCTGATCGAGACGCGCGGGTCGAGGGTCACATTGCTTGTCGGCTACGTCTTCTGCCTGCTCGGCTTCGTCACGATGCTGGCACTGTGGAAGGTTGGCATCCCCTACTGGAAGGTGGCGCTCGCCTACGGCTTCATCGGCATCGGCGTCGGCTTCGCCGGCACGCCCGCCTCGCATTCGTTGACCGGCTCGGTGCCGGTTAAGCGCGCCGGTATGGCCTCCGGCACGGCCGACCTACAGCGCGACCTGGGCGGCGCGATCATCCAGTCGATCATGGGGGCGCTGCTGACCGCCGGTTTCGCGGCTGCCGTATCGAGCGCGATCGCCTCGGCGCCGAACAAAGCACTGATCACCAGCAGCGTCGAAAACGCTCTGACCAAGTCCTTCTCGAGCGCCGAAGCGGTCGCCGCTCAATACCCCCATTACGCGAGCGCGATCACCTCGGCGGCACGCTCGTCGTTCGTCTCGGGCTCTGACTGGGCCTACGCGGCGGGCATCATCGCGATCGCCTTCGGCGCCGTTCTGATCTTCTTCATGTTCCCGCGCAAGGACGAGGAGCGAAAGCTGCTCGACGAATACCAGACGCAAGACCTATCCTGAGATATCCGCGATTCGCGCCCGCATCACCGACTTCGAGGAGGAGGATGACTGTGCCGCCCAAGCATCCAACCGCCGGCCAGCACGACGAGCCCGTCCCACCCGATCTCAGCGGCAGGCGCATCGCGAAGCTCGAGAGCGCCTACGGCAATCGCTTCCTGCTTGAGCCCGCGCCCGATAACGCCCTGCCAAAGCAGGGAATGCCCGCGGCGGACGCTTTGCGCCTGCTCGAGGAAGAGGTGCTGCTCGACGGCATCCCCGAGCGCAATCTCGCCACGTTCGTGACGACCTGGATGGAGCCCGAGGCCAACACGCTGATCGCCGATTCGCTTCACACCAATTTCATCGATCACGCCGAGTACCCAAAGACAGCAGAGATCGAGCAGCGCTGCATCCGCATGCTCGCCGATCTCTTTCATGCGCCTGGCGAGACGACCGGAGCGCGTACACAGGGCTCCTCGGAGGCGATCATGCTCGGTGCGCTGTCGCTGAAGTGGAAGTGGCGCGATCGTCGCGAAAAGCAGGGCAAGTCAACTGAGCGGCCCAATCTCGTCTTCGGCGGCGACGTGCATGTTGTCTGGGAGAAGTTCTGCCGCTACTTCGACGTCGAGCCGCGAATCGTGCCGCTGGCCAGGGACAAGTACACGATCGGACCCGAGGACGTGGAGCCGCACATCGACGAGAACACGATCGGAGTGGCGGCGGTGCTCGGCACCACGTTCACCGGGCACGCCGATGACATCACCGGCATCAACGACTACCTCGTCACCCTCAAGGGTGAAAAGGGGCTCGATATCCCGCTGCACGTAGACGCGGCAAGCGGCGGCTTTGTGTGGCCGTTTCTCTACCCGCACACCGAGTGGGACTTCCGCCTCGAGCAGGTCCGCTCGATCAACGTCTCCGGCCATAAGTTCGGCCTTGTCTATCCGGGTATCGGTTGGCTCGTCTTCAGGGAAACCAGTGACCTTCCCGAGGACCTGGTCTTCTACGAGAATTACCTCGGCAAGCGCGATGCGACATTCACGCTGAACTTCTCCACCGGCTCGGCGATGGTGCTCGCCCAGTACTACAACTTCGTCCGCTACGGCCAGGACGGCTATCGCTACATCATGGAGACGATGCAGTACAACGCGCGACTGCTGGCCAAGGAGATAGCCGGCTGCGGCCATTTCACCCTGGTCGGCGACGAGCAAGACGAGCAGCTTCCGCTGGTCGCGTTCCAGCTCGGCGAGGGGCACGACTATGACGAGTTCGACGTCGCCGCTCAACTGGCCGCCGAGCGCGGCTGGATGGTGCCCGCCTACACGCTGCCGCCGAACGCGGAGCAGGTGAAGATCATGCGTGCACTGGTCAAGCAAACGCTCGGGCACTCGCTCGTTACGACGCTTGGCGCCGACATCGTCGAAGCGTGCGAGACCCTGGAGAAGAAGGGCCGCCTGCACGAGTCAGACCGCAAGCGCGTCAAGACCAACACCGGGTATTGAGAGCCGACTGAAGCGACGCCGGCGCCGAAAAGCGGACTAGGCCAGGATCTTGGCCTTGGCGTCGGTGAACTCCTGGTCGGTGAGTACGCCCGACTCGTGTAGCTGCCCAAGTTCCTTCAGGCGCTCCATCGGGTCGACCTGTTCGGGCGCGGGAGCAGCGGCGGGCGCCGGTTCGGGCTGGGCCTGCTGTTGTTCCTGAGCCGCCCAGCGGCCTTGCTGACGGCGGTTGACGCGTTTGGCGACTGTCGTGGCCGTGCCGGCTACAACGGCGGTACGGCCAACGGTACGAAGTAGTGGCATAACGATTCCTCTTTCGGGTTAGGAGGCCGTCTCGAGTGCCTCAAGCGCCTCGAGCGTGTCGAGCACATCTTGCGAGGCGATCCGCTCGAACGCGAGCAGTCGGCCCCCGTTACGACGCACCGCGCTTGCGAAGGGAGCTGCCCAGGCGTTCTCAAAACAAATCAGCAGCGCGGCCTCGCCGGGCTCAAGCGCTTGCGCAGCCGTATTGGCGTCCTCCTCGCCCAACATGCCCGTACGCGCGCCGGCGAACACCACCAAGTCGTTGACGCCGTCGCCGTCGAGATCTGTGATCTCAATGCCCGATATAACGCCCTCGGAGTCCTTTTGCACCATCAGCACGTCGAGCACACGGATGATCCCGCGGTCGACCAGGTCTACGAACAGTGGGATCGCATCGCCCGTGCGGGGAGCGTCCGGCGGGTAGCCGATCACGACGACGTCGACAGGACCGAGCTCCAGCTCTTCGTTGCTCACGGGCTCCTCCTCGCGTTTGAGTGCGACTTCACCTGAGTCTAACTCCGGCTGGGCGAGCGGCATCGGGGGAAAACCGAAGCGATTACAACTTTGTCGCTTGCCCCGGCGCGAGGATTCTCACCTCTACGGCGGGGGCCAAGCGCGCGGCGTACTCGGCGAACAGGCGCGGTGGATCGCCAAGGCGCGCGCGATGGCGGCGCGCCAGGCCGACGGGCAGCAGCGTCCCCCAGTGCACAGGGATGGCGATCCGTGGCTGGATGGCGGCGAGCGCCCGCGCGGCGTCAAGCGGGCCCATGTGACCGGGACCGAGGTTCGGCCCCCAGCCGGCCACTGGGAGCAAGGCTACGTCCAGCGAGGGAGCCAGCTTGGACATGGCGGGGAACAGCTCGGTGTCGCCGGCGAAGTAGACGACGCGCCGCTCGCCCACCAGATAGCCAATCGTCTCGCCGGCGGGGCCACCGGCGCGTCGGCCGTCATGGTGGGCCGGCACCGCGACGATCTGCGTGCCGGCCATGCTCAGCCCGTCCCCCACGCTCAGCTCGCTGACCCTCGTGAACCCTCGTCCGCGCAGCCACCGACCGGCACCGAGCGGCACGACCAGCTCCGTGTCGCGCCCGAGCAGGCGCAGGGAGGGGAGGTCGAGATGATCGTGGTGAAGGTGTGAGATCAGCACCACATCCACATCCGCGAAGGATCCGGCTGGGATCGGCGGCGCCTGCCGGCGCAGATGTGCGACGCGGGAGCGCAGCAGCGGGTCGGTGAGCAGGCGCACGCCCTCCAGTTCGATCAAAACGCTCGCGTGACCAAGGAAGGCGATACGGTCTGCCGAGGAGCCCGCCCCGCGGGCTCCAAGCGCGCCATCGACCATGGGTGGGAACCTAGCAACGGAGATGGACTTGGCAGATGACGAGCGCAGCACCCAGCGACGCCTGAGCCGAGTGCGTCGCGTAGTGGGCTTTGTGATCCGCGCGCTTGCGATGCTCGCGATCGACGGCCTGGCGCTGGTGCTGATGACCTGGCTGCTGCCGGGTCTGGAATCGCTCTCCTTGCAGGCGGCGGTGCTGGTGGCGACTGTCATGGCGCTGATCAATGCGCTGCTGTGGCCGCTGCTCATTCGTGTGGCGCTGCCACTGACGATCGTCACCTTCGGGCTCGGCTCGCTGCTGCTCAGCGCCGGCGTGGTGGCGCTGGCCTTCTACGCGGTTGACGGCAAGACACCGCCGTTCGGCAGCGACGTGGCGATCGCCTTCGGACTGGCGCTCGTCTCGATGCTGGCCGCGCCGCTGCTCGACGTCGACGGCGACGCGCGCCACCTGCGCGTGGTGCGCAGACGGGTGAGGCGCTCGCGCAAAGACAACCAGACAGAGGTGCCCGGCGTGATCATGTTCGAGATCGACGGGCTCGGTGAGGGAGTGCTCGAAGAGGCCATTCGCGACGGTCACGCGCCTACGATCGCGCGCTGGCTGGCCGACGGCTCGCACCGGCTGATCGGTTGGGAGTGCGACATCTCCTCACAGACCGGGGCCAGCCAGGCAGGGCTGCTGCTCGGCAGCAATTGGGACATGCCGGCCTTTCGTTGGTATGAGAAGGAGTCGGGCCGCACGATCGTCTCCAACCATCCCTCCGACGCCGCCGAGATCGAGCGGCGCCGATCGGACGGCGGAGGACTGCTCGCGCGGGGCGGGACCAGCCGCGGGAACATGTTCTCCGGCGACGCCCCGCGCTGCACCGCCACGATGAGCACGATCCGCGACCGCTCGCGCTCGAAAGCGGGCGACCTGTTCGCTTACTTCTCCGATCCGTACGGGTTCATGCGAACGCTGGCGCTCTCGCTCGCCGACATCGCCGCCGAGCGCCGAGCGGCCTCCCGCCAGCGCCGAAGCGGCGCGCAACATGTCGATCGAAAAGGGCTGTATCCGCTGATAAGGGCCGCGATCGCCGTGGTGATGCGCGACCTCGTCACGGCGCTGCTGATGGCCGACATCGTGGAGGGGGTGTCGGTGAGCTATGCGACCTTCGTCGGCTATGACGAGGTCGCCCACCATTCGGGCATTCGCGAGCCCGACGCGCTGGCGGTGCTGGGGCGCCACGACAGCCAGCTCGCCCGCCTGGAGCGAGCGACCGCGCAGGCGCCTCGGCCCTACCACCTGGTGGTGCTCTCCGATCATGGGCAGACACAGGGCGCGCCGTTTCGCCAGCGCTACGGCGAGACACTCGAGCAGGTCGTGCACGGGGCGCTGGCCAAGGGCGGCGTGTACGCGCCGGCCGCGGTGGACGAGGCGTGGGGCGATGTGGGCGCGGTGCTCGCCGACGCCCGCCAGGAGCCGAGCGTGGGCGGCCGCATGCTGGCACGCGCCACGCAGGGCAGGTCAGTGGAGGGGACCGTTGCGCTTGGGCCCAACCGCGAGGCGCTGGCGCAGCGCAGCGGCGGTGGCGGTGGACCGGACGAGGAGGACGAGGCGATCGTGATGGCCTCCGGAGGCCTTGGGCTGATCTACCTGCCGCTCAGTAGCGAGCGGCTGAGTGTCGAGCGGATCGAGGATGCCCACCCGCGATTGATCGAGGCCCTCGCGGCCCATCCAGGGATCGGCTGGGTGATGGTGCGCTCGGAGGCGCACGGCGCTCTGGTGATCGGCGGGAAAGGACAGCGGCGACTGAGCGATGACTTCGTCGACGGCGAGGATCCTTTGGCCGACTTCGGCGCGAACGCAGCCGACCATCTTCGCCGCCACGACAGCTTTCCCCACTGCCCCGACATCCTCGTCAACAGCATGTATGACCCGGTGGCCGACGAGGTCGCTCCCTTCGAGGAGTTCATGGGCTCTCACGGCGGGCTGGGCGGGCCGCAGACCAAGCCGTTTGCGCTCGTGCCGAGCGAGTGGGCCGAGCCGGCCGCCCCGATCGTCGGCGTCGAGGCGATGCACGAGGCGCTGCAGGGGTGGCTGGGAGAGTCGACGCGGCCGCGGATTGACCGCTCGGTGGAGATTGCGTCGTAGCCGCTGCAGGTCGCCTTGCTACGTCCCCGAGAGCGCCTTCAGCGGCGTCATGCGCGTGACCCGCCAGGCGGGGTAGATGCCGCCCAGCACGCCGATCGCCACCCCGACCAGCAGTCCGCGTCCGAGACCCCAGGCGGTGACAGACGGGGACACGTAGCTGCTCACACCGAGCGCGTCCACCAGCAGGCCCGCGCCTAGCACTCCCAACAGCAGGCCCGCGGCGGCGCCTATCAGGCTCACCGCGATCCCTTCGCCGAGGATCAACGACGCGACGCGCATCGGCGACCAGCCGACGGTGCTGAGCAGACCGAGCTCGCGTTGGCGTTCGAGGATCGCCATCGCCATCGTGTTCATCACGCCGATCGTGCCGACGATCAGGGCCATCGCGACGATCACCAGGATCGCCTTGGAGATGAGCGTGCCGTTGGCTCCGGCACGCAGCGCCTGCTGCGGGTCGGTGATCACCTGGACGCCGGGAAGGGCCCGTTCGATGCTCTTGGCCGCCGGCCCGGAGCGCTGTCCGGGGGCGAGGGTGACGACGATGTCGGTGGCCTCGGCGGGGCGTCCGAGCAGACTTTGGGCGGTGCGCAGCGCCAGCACGGCGCCGGAGTCCTCGAACAGGATGCCCGAGTGATAGACGCCGGCGAGCGGGAAGGAACGTCCGTGCAGCTGGAGGCTCGAGCCCACGTGTAGGTGCAGTTCCGCGGCCAAGCGGTCCCCGACGAGGATCGCCTCGGTTCCCTGGGGTGGACGGGCGCCTTCGGTGATCACCAGCTGCCGGCTGAAGAAGCCGGCAGGGTCGGCGCCGAAGACGATCGCCGTGGGAGCGCGCTTGACCGATTCGACCATCAACAACAGGGGCGTGGCCGCCGAGACCTCCGGCAGGCGCTCCAGGCGAGCGATCAGCGATTCGGGCAGGATCGACGCCGTCGGGTCTGAGACGTTCGCCTGGAAGACGCCGAGGCCGGAACCGCCGAGGTCAACGAAGCCGGCGGCGGTGTCCTTCAAACCCTGCGTGAAGGACAGCAGCGCGACGATCGTGGCCACGCCAACCGCGATGCCGGAAGCTGTAAGCAGCGTCCGGGCCAGCCGTCTTGAGAGGTTTGAAGCGATGATCGCCAGCATCGTTCAGCGCGCCGGCGGATCGATCGGAGGCGCCGCTGCGACCGTCGGCCGCGAGGTTTGCGTGCGCGCAGGCTCGAGCAGGCGTCCGTCGGTGAGCGTAACCGTGCGGTCGGCGCGGCTTCCCACTGTCGGGTCATAGCTGACGACGAGCAGCGTCATGCCGAGCCGGTCGCGCAAGCCGAAGAGCATGTCCAGCACGCGCTCGGAGGTGCTGGAGTCAAGCGCTCCGGTTGGCTCGTCGGCCAAGAGCAGGCGGGGCTCGTTTGCCAGCGCGCGAGCGACCGCGATCCGCTGGCGCTCACCGCCGGAGAGCTCTGAGGGGAGATGCTCGGCGCGCTCGGCCAGGCCGACCTCATCCAGCAAGTCGACTGCGCGGCGGTGACGCTCCGCGCGGCGGAGACCCGAGCCGATCAACGGGACTTCCACGTTTGCCCGCGCTGAGAGCGCCTCCAGCAGCAGGTGGCTTTGAAAGACGAAGCCGACGACCTCACGGCGGGCCTGCGCCGGGTGCGGCTCGCGCCACAGAGCGCGGCCGTCAATTCTCACCGTGCCACTGTCGGGCTGGCCAAGGCCGCCGATCAACGCCAGCAGCGTGCTCTTGCCAGAACCCGAACGACCGGTGATCGCGACCGCCTCGCCGGGATCGACCTGCAGCGAGGCATCGTGCAACGCGGCGATCCGACCAAAGCTCTTGCTGACCCCCTCCACGCTCACGGCCGCCCCGGCGCCTGCGGTCATCTTCTGCTCATGCCGTGACCTGAACGGGATAGTCGAGGTTGATCGTCTTCCCGGCGCTCACGATGACGGCGCGGAAGGTCAGCGGATAGCCGACGGCCGAGGATGGCCAGCGGAACACGTCAGAGAAGCGACCTGTGAACGTGTAGTGCGAGCGGTGCGCCACGACCTGGCCGCCGAACAGATACTCGTAGCTGACGGTTGCCTTGGCTGGATGGCCGGCGCTCGAGGCCGTGAAGCGAATCGGCCAGGCTTGTCCGACCTTGGGGTGGTGGGTGCCGGCGTGCAGGGTGGCGGTCACGCTGCCTACCGAACCCGTCACGACGCCACCGGGCGTGGTGCTCGATTGGGTGGACTGCGACGGCGCGCTCGCCGGAGTGGAGGTCCGGGTGCCCTGTTGTGTGGTCGTGGTGGCCGAGGTTTTGGCTGTGGACGAGCTTTTCGCGGAGGAACCACAGCCGGCCAGGAGCAGCAGGAAGACGGCTGCCGGCGCCAACAGTCCGGAGCAGCGACTACGTGGCGATCTCATCGCCTGCAAGCGCGTGCCGATCTCACCGTGCGGCGATTGTACGGGGCGCCGGCGTCATCTCCCCCGATCCTGGAGGCAATGCAAGCTCGGGGCCCGTCGCCCGCCCGCTACCGTCGAACGCATGGCAATCAAGCGAATGGACCATGTGGGGATCGTGGTCGAGGACCTCGCCGCCGCGACGGCGTTCTTCATCGAGCTTGGGCTCACGCTGCAAGGCGAGGGGCCGGTCGAGGGCGACTGGGTGGACCGTGTGGTTGGGCTTGAGGGAGTGCGGGCGGAAATCGCGATGCTCGAGACCCCGGACGGCCACGGGCGGATCGAGCTGGCGAAGTTTCATGCGCCTGCGAGCCCAGGTGGCGAGCGGGAGCTGCCGGCGAATACGCCCGGCATCCGTCACATCACATTCGCCGTCGATGACCTCGACGCTGTCGTGGCCGGTCTGCAAGCTCACGGCGGGGAGCTCGTCGGCGAGGTGGAGCGCTACCAGGACATCTGTCGTCTCTGCTACGTCCGGGGTCCTGAGGGGATCATCGTCGAGCTGGCCGAAGCGCTTGACTGAGTGCGACGGGCTGGAACGTAGAATCGCCGCCATGCCGTTCACGCTCAAGAACCTCAGGAAGGACGCGGCGGACGTCGGATCCAATTTCGACGGTGCGCCGGACCTGGAGTTCCGTCTCGCCGGTAAGGCACTCGAACTCGAGCAGTCAGGCCTCAGCTACCAGCGCATCCCGCCCGACTACCGGTTCCCCTACGGCCATACGCATAAAGAGCAGGAGGAGGTGTTCGTGGTTGTGGGCGGGAGCGGGCGGATGAAGCTCGACGAGGAGATCCTCGAGATCAAGAAGTGGGACGCCGTGCGTGTTGCGCCCGGAACATGGCGAGGGTACGAGGCCGGGCCGGAGGGGCTTGAGATGCTCGTCTTCGGCGCACCCCACCTCGGCGAGAACCCACGGGACGATGTGGAGGGCCAGCGGGGCTGGTGGGCAGGTTGAACATCGCAGACCGGACATGACGCATGAGGAGCGGTGCCGCCTCCGGGTATCGCTCTGTGGCGGCAGCTGCCTCTAGCCTGCGAGAACTAGCCGGCCTGCCGAACCACGCAGGTGCTTGAGTTTACGCAGGAATCCGGCTTCCTGCGTAAAATACACTGCCTGTAGCATCCGACAGGAGATGCAATTTATGCAGGCATCTGGTTTTGCTATCGAGCAAGAGGCGAATCGTCGCCTCCCCGGCTTGCTCCGCGAGCTGCTTGACGAACCCATAACCCCCGCTAGCCCCGAACGCGCTAGACCCAGCGAGGGCGTCGACATGTTCTTCTCGGACGAGAAGGGCCGTTGCTGGATCGTTGAGGTCAAGGCCTCGAGCAGACCCGGCCGAATGGCGGATGCAGCACAACAGCTCCGTCGCTATGCCGACCATGATGCGATCCCGCTGCTGGTGGTGCCTTACATGTCTCCCGCAGGCGCCCGCGCCGCGGAGGACGCTGGCGTCAACTGGCTCGACCTGTCAGGCAACGCCAACATCCGGTCTGGCGACCTGTACGTGAACGTGCAGGGCCGGCCGAACCAATTCCGATCGCCCGGTCGACCGTCCTCACCGTTCGCGCCCAAGAGCGCGCGGATCGCACGTGCCCTCCTCCAGGATCCGCTCCGCTGGTGGCGGCAGAAGCAGCTAGTCGACGCGACGGGACTCGATGATGGCAATGTCTCGCGGATCGTGCGGCGCCTGGACGAGGAGTTCCTGCTCGAGCGTCGCGACGACGAGTTGCGCTCGCGCGATGCTAGCCTGCTGCTTGACGCCTGGGCGCAGGACTACCGGCTAGACCGCCATCACATCGTGTTTGGGCACATCAGCGGGAACGGTGCGGAGTTGGCACATACGGTAGGCGACGGCTTCGCTGCGCTTGGGTTGCATCACGCGTTCACCGGGCTGCCTGCGGCATGGGCGATCGATCGCTTCGCCCAGTTTCGCCTTGTCTCGGTATACGTCGACGGCGATCCACATGAGTTCGCGGAGGGTCTGACCATGCGCCCGATCCAGAAGGGAGCGAACGTGCAGCTGATCGCTCCGAATGATCAAGGCGTCTTCTTCGGCGAGGAGTTGAAGGACGGCCTCAACTGCGTTGCGTGGGTACAGGCATATCTCGATCTGCTTCACCTGCCGGAGCGCGCGAATGAGGCTGCGCGCCATCTCCGCGCCGAACGGCTGGACGAAAATGCCCGCGCGGGGTAAGCCGCGCCATCGCGGCGGTTACCGTCGTGAGGAGACCAAGCAGGTCGAGGCCACATGCCTCACCGTGGCAGTAACACTTGGCGCGTTCATGGACCGCTTGTGCATCGTCGGCGGACTGGCCCCTACACTCATCGTCGATCATCGACTCGACGCAGAGCACACCGACGCCGAGTTGCACGTCGGCACCAACGATCTCGACGTAGGTCTCTCGATCGCGTTGCTCGACGATTCTCAGTACACCGAGATCAGCCATCGCTTGCGTCAAGAGGGATTCAAGCCAGACGTCAACGACAGGGGCAACCCGACACCACAGAGCTGGAAGCTGGGCGATCTCAAAGTCACTGTTGACTTCCTGCTGCCTACGCTTCCAGGAGCTGAGCAGGGCGGCAGGGTCCACCCACTTGAGGGTGACTTCGGCGCTCTAATTGCCCCTGGTCTAGAGATGGCGTTCGATGAACGCGAGAACGTGACGCTCACCGGCGACACACTCAAGGGCGAGCGGGTATCGCGCGCGATCCCAGTCTGTGGTCCTGCGGCCTTTGTCGTGCTCAAGGCCCTTGCGTTCGCTGATCGCGCCGAGCCGAAGGATGCCTACGACCTCTTGTACATTCTCAGGCGCTGGTCAGACGGCGTGGAGGACATCGCAGCCCGTCTCGCGGAGCGAGACGCTGCGCATCGCGAACTCACTACTCGTGCACTGAGCGCTCTGAGTAACGACTTCGCTTCCCCAGGAAGCATCGGGCCTCGCCGCGCCGCGGAGTTCGACGGCCTCGCTCGTGATGATCTCGATGCTGCGGCGGCCGACGCGTTTGGGCTCGTCGATGACCTGCTACGCGGATGCATGCAACGCGGGCTGTGGGCGAGATAAACGGACCGCACAGCTGATCCCACGTCGCCTCGCTTCCGTGACCCGCTCGCTGCGGGTCGCTCTCGGCGACCTTCGGATTATGAGTTCGCCCGAGGGGGGTCGGGCAGGGTCGGATTGCCCGTGGTTGCTGCGTTTGGGTCGGACCCGGGAGGGTCGGATTTGCTCAAAACGGAACCTTGAACGGAACCCTGGCTGTCGGCCGCCAGCGGCTCACCGATTGACGCCGGCTCGTACGCGTCATCTTTTGGCGCAACCCCATTCGCCACCTGCGGCAGCATGCGATCAGCTGGTGTAAGCGGCAACAAATCGGGTGGAGATGGGGGATCACCGTCAGTGGTTGCAGGCTCGGAGCGGATTTGCGGCGCCGGAGCCTGCCATGCCTTGAGGTTCTGAACAAGCTCGCGGTAGAACGTCACCGTCTGTTCGCGCGTCTCGCGAACGAACGACCCCTCAGTTCGACCTCGCTTCTGACCCATAGGGCGGCTGAGCGTAAGTACGAACGATCGCGGCTCGCGCTTCACGTCGGCGGGGAAGGCCAGGCTCTCGGGCTGGACGCGCGCCTGCTCGAGCGTTGCGGCAACGCTCTCACGGGCATGTGGGTACCAGACCTCAACTCTCAGGTCCGGCCATGCGTCTCCGAGCTGGCGCAGCAACCAGTTGATACGAGGCTTGGTCCGACCTTCTCCGGGCGCATCGAGATCGACGCTAATCGACGTTTGGCGAGACTTCAGATCGGTGCGTATCCTCAGGTTACCTACTGCGTTCGGCACGCGGACCGTCGCCTCAAGAACGCCATCGGCCGTCAACGACTTCGCCAACTCATCTAGTCGAGCGGCTGTCGTCTGCTTGCGCGGACGAGCAGAAGTGACGTTACGTCCAAGTTCTTGGGACAGGCTGAGACACAAGTACTCGGTGAACTGCTCCCAGTGTTCCGCGACTTGACGAGCGCGCTCATCGCCGTGACGGAGTGTTCCGTCGTGGGCCGCGGTGCGCACCGGCACCCACTCTTTCCCCATGTCCTCGAAACCAACGACTCCCGAGGCATCGCCGCTGAGGTAGTGAATCAGCTCGCGAAGAACCCACGCTTGGTCGGGATCGGACACTCCGCGATACCGACTCTGCACGACAGCCTCAGTCAGAATCCGCCACCACGATAGGTGCCAGAGGTTGGCTTTGCGGAGCTTTCGACCATCGACACATACGGGGGACTCTGTCGCATTGTGAGTGATCTGATTCGAGATCGTGAGCACCCCGTCGAAGCCCTGATCGCGCGCAATGTCCAGGTATCTCCCTACCTGCTCGTCCTTCAGCACGGCCGAGCCGGTCTTGACCTCGACCAGACAGGCCCAGCGCTTCCCACCCCTTTCGCACACGATCGCTCCGTCGGGGATGTCCGTCTTGCCGTCCACGTTCTTGAAACGAACCTCGGCGAACGTGTCGATCCCTGGGGACTTCGGTGCACCCAACTCCCGAAGAAGTGCGTGACCGAACTCCGGCACGCCGTGCATGACGGCGAGAAGGCATGAGGTCGCTCGCTTCTCCTGCTCCTCCTGACTACGTATACCGTACGTTGGGATGAGTCTGGCATGCAGCCAACTGTCAGCGCCCGAGTCGGGCTGTCCACCGTCTACAGCAGTTGCCATAGGCGAAACTTATCGAGAATGCGCTCGCAACGCTTCTACGGCTCGGTCTCCTCCCCACCCGCCGCAAGTTCTCTGGCTCGACGAGCCGTGAACTCTGCGACCTGCTGCTCCACGCGGCGCATACCCTCCATCTCCTCCTTTATACCCTCTGTGACTTGGGTCTCCTCACCAGTCATCAGCACACCGCGCTCGCCGACGGTGTAGCGCGTGACCGCGATCGGGGTGACGATGCCTTGCAGCGTCAGGTGGGCGACCGCCTCGCCGCGGTCAGTACAGAGGATGAAGCCAACGGTGGCACGATCCTCGTCGTGGGCGACGAGCTTGTTGACAGCGTTGACGTAGAGGTTCATCTTGCCGGCGAACTCAGCTCGAAAGGGCCCGATCTTGAGATCGATGACCACGAAGCGGCGGGTCGGATGGTGGTAGAAGAGCAGGTCGAGGATGAACTCCTCTTCACCGATTTGGAGCGACTTCTGGCGCCCGGCGAAGTAGAAGCCCTCGCCGAGAGCCAGCATGAAACGTTCGATGTCGGTCAGCAGCGCAGCTTCGAGGTCGCGCTCTCTGGCGCCCTCGGCCAGTCGCACGAAGTCCAGGACCACGGGATCGCGGGTGATCCGCTGCACGACCTCAGCGTCAGCGGTCGGTAGTGCGCGATCGAAGTTGGTGATCGCCGATCCCTCGCGTTCGTGCAGCCGGTTGGCGATGGCCGCTTGCAACTGCGCTTGTGACCAGGCCGCCGCGCGCTCCGCATACCATTCCTGTGCCGGACGATCCAACTTGGCTATCAGCGTCGCCACATGCCCCCAGGGGAGGTCTCTCATACGGTCTGAGAGACCTTCCGGCCACGCGGCCGCGAATGATCGCATCCGGTAGAGGTTAGGCACCGAGTACCCGCGCGCGTCTGGAAATGCCGCTCGCAGGTCAGTCGACAAGCGCTGCACTACACCGGGCGGGCACGAGTATCGCGCCTAACGAGCGTCGCTGCCCCGGATCGACCTACGCTGCCGGCCTCGTCACATCGTCCGCAGGCAGCGCTCGTAACGTACGAGCAGCTCCGAGGGGCGCACGCCGAGGGCGTGGGCGACTCGCAGCAGGTTTGAGAAGCTGAGGTTGCGCTCGCCGCGCTCGATGCCGCCGACGTAGGTGCGGTGCAGACCGCAACGATCGGCGAACGCCTCCTGGGAGAGACCGGTCGTCAGACGCAACTCCCTGATCGCCTGGCCGAGCGCGGCGTGCTCTTTGGATTTCGCCGCCACCTGTGCCGATCCTGCCAGGCTACAGCCGATCAGTCTACAGACAATGCGTAGCAGAAATGTTGGCGTCCGCCCAAGCCACTGACCTTGTTGCCTGTTCACGCCAAGGTCCAAGCGCGATCCATCGATATGCCAGCCGCCCATGGAGACCTGGTTGTCACGCTACTTATAGTGTGCAATAATCGAGTCGTGGCAATCCTGATAGGAGAAGCGCTCAACCGCCGGGCCGATCTGCAGAAGCGGATCGCCCGACTGCAGGACCGCCTGCGCGCGTGCGTGGTGGCGCAGGAGGGCGAGGAGCCGCCCGAGGACCCGAACGAGATGATGCGAGAGATCGATCAACTGTGCGCCGAGCTGGAGGAGCTGATCGCGAAGATCAACCACGCGAACGCCTCGGCAAGGCTTCCCGACGGCGCAACCGTGACCGAGGCGCTTGCGCGTCGCGACGTGATCGCGCTCCGCCAAAGCGCCCTGCGCACCGCCATCAAGGCGGCCACCGGCCAAGACAGGACGCTGGGCGGGTGGTTCTCGCGGTACAGCCGCTCGGAGATCCGCACAGTGCGCCACGTACGCGTGAGTGAGCTGCAGGACCGCCTCGATGCGCTGTCCAGAGAGCGTCGCGAGCTCGACAACCGCGTGCAGGAGCGCAACTGGCAGACCTCGCTGACGGAGTGAGGATTCACGGACCAGATGACGAGAGGACAGAGGAGAGGACGAGAACAGACAGTCGGTAGCCGAACAAGGGCGAGCGTCAAGGCCAGCGACCGGCCAAAGGTCGCGTGCATCCAAATCCTTGGCAGGAGCGTCAGGGCAGGCGCAACGGGTGGCCCCAATTCCCGCAACACCGTCAGCCCAGCAACGTACAACGCGCACCAGCCACCGGGAACCGAGCACAACCAGACGTTGACTTGCCGGCGAGGGTGGGTGAGGGGACTGCGCATGGAGAAACCGGCTTGACGGCCGGTCGACGAGCCAGAACAGGCGATCGAGAGCAGAGAAAGTTGTGAGCGAGCGGCACGGCCACAAGAAGACTGAAGTGAAAGGGAGCGAATGCGCAAAAGATGCGCCGGTGAGACCGGCCGCTCTGCCGAGCGACCTACAGGCGCGCTGGGATGCGTATGCGGACACGGTGACGCAGATGGCAGCTGCCGTGGACGACGAGGAGGGCTTCCGAGCCGCGGCGGAGGCGATGAGACAGGCAAGCATCGGCATCGACCACCAAAAGATCCTCAATGCCCTACACGTACCGGCGGACGCCGGCGAGCACGCGGACGCGCTGCAAGCGATGCTCCTGCGGATCCCAGACGGCTGGGGACGCTGGATTTCCTGCGACCGAGGCTGGTACCCGCTCCTGGTCGAGCTTGACGAGCAGCTACGCGCCCTGTTGCCCGACTATGTGATTCACCAGGTGAAGGAGAAGTTTGGCGGCCTCCGGTACTACTGGGAGTCCGGTGAGGAGATCCACGACCCCGACGACACCGAACCCGCTACACCGGGACGGAATGGTGACGAGACTGAATGGGAGAGATGGAGAAATGCGCACGACGCATGGTGGGAGCGCACGAGCGCCTATCAAGAGACCAACGAGGGCCGGGAGCGCATCGCCGACCTGCAGCAGCGCGTCGAACTCGCGGAGCGGCTTGTCGACACCGCCGAGGCTCGCGCCGGCATCACCTGCGAGCTCTGCGGTGCGACCGGCCTGCTGCACCGCACGCCCGCATCCACACCTTGGTACAAGACGCTCTGCTCCACTTGCGCCACGCGCGCGGACTACGTGCCCACAAGGTAGGCATGGCGCGCCTATCCTGTCATACAGGGGTAGCGGTTCGCCCTGATCGGCGACCTCTCGGTGCTGGTCAAACGGATCTTTCCCCGGCCGCTCGGCTAGCTCGGATCCCGTCCCAACCCAACGGTATCGTTGTGTTATGATACCGGAGTTCGATGAGCGCGGAAACCTCCCGTCCGGCATCCACCATGCGACCTGGACCGAGATCGTGACTCGCTACGCAACCACCGTTCACCGTCGAGAGCTTCTCGATGGGCTCCTCGATGCGCTGCGATCGTTGAAGATCGCCGGCTGTCGCACCGCCTATCTCGACGGCAGCTTCGTCACGGCCAAGACGACGTTCCTTGACTACTTCCAATACGACAACTTCACCGAACGCCCGAAGGGCATCATTGCGATCGACCTGGCGGGCCTCCCGTGATCGCCAACCAGCGCGAATACCGCATCACCAAGAGCTGGATCGCCCGCTTCGAAAAGGAGCTACTTACCAACGAGACACGGGAGCTTCGACCCCGCGAAGACCCTGGCATGAGGAAGGTGGTACACGACGCGATCGCCAGCGAGATCGAAACACTGCAGCGGCAGATCGACCACTACGAGCAACTACGCGACGGACACATAACCAGCCGCGAGATCACCTCGCTACGGGACCTGCCGAGCGCCCTGATCGAAGCCCGCATCGCCGCCAGGCTCACCCAGCGCCAACTCGCCAAGCGCATCGGAGTGGCCGAGCAGCAGGTCCAACGCTGGGAGGCCAACGACTACAGCGGCGTCGGGGTCCATCGTCTACAGGAGATTGCCGACGCGCTCGGCGTGCGGATACACGACACGATCACGTACAGCAGCGCGGCTTAATTCCTTCATAGGCGAGCGTCCTGGCCGCTGCCGACGATCCTACGCGGCGGCGGGCTCATGCGCCGTCGCGACGAGCGCCTCGACGCCCGCCTCTTCGGCATGACACGAACCTCAGCGCCGAGCGCATCGGCATGACGGCTATGAGCGGCAGCTATCGAAATCGACGTACAAGCTCGTCAGCACGAGTGCTTCCCTTGCTGCTGGGTGTCCCGGATCTCCGGTGCTTGTCGGACAAGTAAGGAGCAAACAATCCAAGGAGACTCATGTCTGTACTACTCGTCCTCATTCTCATCGCCGCAGCGGTCACGTTCTTCATGTTGAGATCCGGGGAGAACCTGCGGTTTGAGACGTCTGCTGACCCATACCGCGTCATCGTGGCCGCCATCGGGATTGTCAGCGCCAAGAGATGCTGGGAGATCACGGCGCAGAGCGAGCGCGGAGCCAACTTCAAGTACCACAAGCAGCCGAAAGTGCTGGTGGCGATCCTCTTGTTGCTGTGCTTCTTTATTCCTGGGATCGTCTACGTGTTTCTCGCAGGCAAGCGCGAGTCGCTGGTCCTCAGTATCGACACTGGCACGTCAGGACCGACGGTTGTGCAGATCACCTCCAACGGATTCCGCGGCAAGGCCGCCGGGCGCGCGCTTGCACGTCAGATATCGGTGCCTGCGGGAGCATGTGGCACTGGAGCGACGCCTGCGCTCACGAGCTGAGCGGTGCCAGCAATCCAAGTGCCCGCAGAGATCGGGGAGCGACAACAGCGAGCGTGAGCATGACCCTTCCGCCAGAAGCCCAGCTCACCGTTCGTAGCGCTCGTCCCCGCAGTGGATGGAGGGCAGCCTGGAAACCTCAGGCGGCTTCGGCGGATCGAGGACGCCGGCAGGCGCATGCTCCAGACAGAGGATTCGATAGCCCTCCCCAGGGCCAACCGCTTCGAGGAGGCCCTCAAGCGCCCGCACTTGCGAGCCGCACACGCCGCAGAATCCGTCCCAGGTGTTTCGCTTCGCCATTTGCCGTCACTTCGCTGGTCGTTCTTGCGCTTTTCGACCGGGTGAGCGGCGGCACTTGAGCACAATGCCTCGTGCTCCACACACGTTCGTAGCGCCACCGTGCTCGTCATCGTTGCCGCTATCGCGTCGAGCGACGACGCAGGTCCGCCAACAAATTGATGCCCGGTTGATGTCGCGGCGGTTCTGGCGCTCGGCTTGCTTAACGAAAAAACCCGCCTGAGCGGGGTTCTTCGCATAGCGGGGGCAGGATTTGAAACGGCACCCGCGACCGAGCTACAAGCTTGGGCGGTTTGGGATTTGGCCGGCCAGCGGTGGTAACTGAGCGGATTTAGTAAGGAGCGACGCCCAGCTCGATCCGCTAAACGCCGAGCGTCCGCCGCCATCTCGCGATGCCGCCGGCACGACTCGCCGCAGCGTAGAGATCGCCCCGTCCGGCGTCACGAAACTCCTTGGGTGATGGCCAGTTCTCTCGCTCCGCGATAAAAGCTCGTAGCTCTCGCTCGATCCTTGTCTCGTTCCAGCGAGCCGGCCGTCCACGTCGCTTCTGGGTCGCTGGCCGTACCGCTGGGATTGAAAACAAGTAGCGAGTGGCCGAGCCAGAGCCTCGCCTGCGTAGAACCCCATACTGGACCAACTGTCTAAGGTCAGCGTTGGCCGCACTCCGACCCAAGTGGGCAGCCTGCTCATAGTCGGTTCTGGCGAACTCCGTGCGCCCTTGAATTCGCAGCGCCGAGATCGCGGCCTGCTGACTGGAGGTCAATTGCAGTGACCCGACAGCGGTTCCGGAGGGAGTGTCAGATTAACGGTGGATCATCTTGCCCGGGCACCCATCAAGGAACGCGAGCGCTGGCGCGGACCTGTCGGGCGCTTCGTAGTAGACGATCGCCCACGGTGGACTGCGATCGACCCGTGGTGTCCGCGCAACACTCGTCTTGCCACTTCGCGCGCGCCGCTTGGTCATCGCGCCGAGCGTACTGGCCCTTGCCGACGATCCTACGCGGCGGCCGGCTCACGTCGCCGTTGCGACGAGCGCTTCGATGCCCGCGCCTTCGGCACGACACGAACCTCAGCGCCGAGCGCATCGGCAATTGCGGCGATGAGCGGCAACTCCGGACGCGCGCTGCTCGCGGTGAACAGCCGGCGGATACTCGACGCGTTGCGATTGATACGCCGAGCAAGCTCGGCCTTCGACATCCCAAGGTCGAGGCGCATCTCGTCGAGCACACGGATCACCTGGTCGGTCTGCTCGATCTCCCGAGTAGAGCGCTCGTAGGCAGCCCGGAACTCAGGATCCTCCATGCGTTGCGCCCGACGACGCTCGTGAAGACTCGTATCAACGACGTTCGTGCTGGACATCCGCTTGCTCACTTTCCAAAAACGTTGCGTAGGAGATACACCACGAGTCTAGCAAGTCTCTGCTCCTCCTTCGAAATCGACCTACAAGCTGCAAAGCGGTCCCGATCACGGTCTATGCGGCCCGGCTCGGCTGTAGACGGCGAGCTCGCAGCCAGAGTGTGAGGCCACACAGCGCGTAGAGGATGGCGATTGTGATGAGCGTCCACTTGATCGCCGAGCAGACGGCCGCAAACGGCGGAGCGAAGCTGCCACCGTGGCCGGCGAGCGTGAGCAGCAAGGCAACGTTTTCGCTCGCGTCGAAGCCTGCGGCGGCGAGCGCGAAGAACGGGACGACGGCGCCGATAGCTGCGAGGCGAGGCCAGTCGCGTGATCGCGCTGTGTCACGGACCGCGAAGCCGGCGAGGGCGAAGAACAGACCGTAGGAGAGCATGTAGCCGTAGTCGAGCAGCAGCGAAAGGTGTGCGACGCTGCTACCTTTCGGTCCCCATTCAGCGATGATCTGCGCAGCGCGAGCGTAGCTGCCGGCGAACTCGAAGTCGAGGATCGTTGGCCCGTGCGAGGCGTGCGAAGGGTCGATCACTTCGAGGATCACCGTGAACGCGACGGTGGCGAGCCCGAGCAGGATCAAGGCGCGCTTGCGATGGTGCGTGCTCACGAACGAGCGGGATTGCTGGGACACCGAGCGGAAGCTTATTGGCCGATCCCGTCTCAGCGGTTGATTCACTACCTGGAACCACGCTCAGCGTCGGCGACTGATTCAGCTCAGCTCCACTCGCGAGGCGCTGGTCAGCGCGAGCAGACCGATTGAGCGGCGTGTTTGCACTTCTGTTCGCCCCCCCCACATTTGCGACTGCGACGAGAGGACCCACAAAGCACGAAACCCGCCTAAACAAGCGGTTTCCGGCGAGTAGCGGGGGCAGGTTATGTACTTATATCCCCTACCACCGCACGCACCCGAGTTTAGAGGATCGTGGGGCTGTGGGAACTCTCGTGAGGGACAAAGTAACGCGAAATGCGTTAGACTGTCCTCCATGCCTGGTCGCAACTTCAAGACGCTGTACGAGATCGCCGAGGACAACTACGGCTTTCTGACCGTCGATGACGCACGGCGAGCGGGCATCCGCCCACAGCGACTCGCGGAGATGGCGCGCAGGGGATCGCTACAGCGGGAGGGACTCGGGCTCTACCGCCTGGACCCGTTCCCCGTCCATGCGCTGGACAGCTACCGCAAGGCAACCCTCTGGCCGTATGGCGTCGAGGGCGTCCTCAGCCACGAGACAGCACTCGACCTCTATGAGCTCAGCGACGTCAACCCGGCAAAGATCCACATCACGATACCCAAGCGCTACCGCCTGCGCCGCCGCGAGGCACCACCCGCCTATCGCTTCCACCACGAAGACCTCGACACGCACGACATCACACGACACGAAGGTCTGCCGAGCGTGACACCAACGAAGGCCATCCGTCAATGCCACGAGGCGCACATGCGCCGTGACCTGCTGCGCCAGGCCCTGGAGCAAGCGAAGGAACGCGGTCTGCTGGGTCGCAGCGGCTACGTCGAACTCATGCATGAGGCCGGGTTCGACCCCGCGACGATGCCGACACGATGAGCGCCAGACCGCCATCGAGGAGTCGGCCGAAGACTGAGAAGCAGCTCGGTCGACTGGTCTCCAACTATGCCGAGGCGAGCGGCCTGGGCGTACGGCGAGTGCGCCAGCGCGTATCGGCGATGGCGTTCCTCGGCGCGCTGGAGCGTGTACATGAGGAGGACTCGCCCGCACGCTTCCTGATCAAGGGCGGCATCGCTTGCGAACTGCGCTTCCAAAACCAGGCGCGAGCCACGCGCGACCTCGACGCGCTCTTCCACGGCTCCCTCGAAGAGCTGCTCGCCGACCTCGACATGGCCTTCGCCACGCCCTATTCGGGCTTCTCGTTCAGCTACACGCCGCCGGAGGCCGTCCGCGAGACCGGCGCGCACCGCTTCGACGTCAAGCTGACCTACCAGGGCCGCGGCTGGGCAACGCTGCGCGTCGAGGTCTCACCACCGGAAGGACAGGCCCACGAGCCGGAGTCAGTGCCGGCGCTGAGCGTGAGCGAGTTCGGCCTCACGGGACCAGCCGAGGTCACCTGCTTGTCGCTGCGGTATCAGATCGCGCAGAAGATCCACGCCTGCACCGAGCGCTTCCCCGACCGGGAAAACGAGCGCGTCCACGACCTGATCGACTTGCAGCTCATGGAAGAACTGATCGAGGACTACAGCCGCGTCAAGGCAGCCGCTGTCGAAATCTTCGAGCTGCGACGGACGCACTCCTGGCCACCAACCCTGACAGTTGAGGCGGCTTGGCCCGAGACGTACCGCGAGTTGGCCACCGAGCTCGACTTCCCAACCAAGGACCTCGACGAGGCCGCCGTGCGCGTGCAGGCGCTGATCGACAGGATCCACGCCGAGCGACTCGACAAGACCGTATAAGGCCCCCGACTTCGAGGGGGCCATCCCGCCCGCCGTAGCTCCGGGACGCGATGCTCGCGCTCGAGCGCGAACGCGAGGGAGCACAGCGGGCTGAGGCGATCGAATCCATGCTCGCCGCCATGCCCGATCTCCGCGAGACACGGCAAACCCCGGCCGACGACGCCTTCACCAAGACGATCGAAGCTCTCGACCTCACCGCCACCTACGACAAGACCAAACGCACCCTGGAACTCGGCCACACTCCGACCCGAGCTGCCAACACTCCTTAACGCACACCGATCGCCAACAGGCGGTCGGGCAATCTCCAAGTAGCGGGGGCAGGATTCGAACCTGCGACCTTCGGGTTATGAGTTCGGATCGGGGGGTTCGGCCTATCCGAGATTCCCCGTGTTTATTGGGTTTCTGGGGGGTCGAGTTGCCCCCAGTTTTGCTCAAATTGATGCCCAAATTGATGCCCGCTTCGAAGCGTCTCGGGAGTTGAGGATCGTCGGCGACGGAGCGCCGTCAGGCCGGCTTCTCCAGCGGCTCAGCTACCGCCACCGGACCGCCGACTTGATGGGTGCGACCTACCTTGTACGCTCTCGAAGGTGAGCAGCGCCACCATCGATGAGATGATCGAGCGTGCCGGCCGCGCGTTGATCGATGCCGCGTCCGCACCCGCGAAGGTGATCTTGTTCGGCTCCCACGCAAGAGGCGAAGCCGACAAGGACAGCGACTTCGACTTTCTCGTCATCGAGCACGACGTCGAGGACCGCCTCGCGGAGAGCGTGAGGCTACGTCGCGCGCTGCGTGGCTTCGGCGCGCCGGTGGACGTGATCGTCATGGACGAGGCGCTCGTACAGCGACGTGCCAAGGTCCGCGGAACGATGGTCGATCGCGCGCTTCGCGAGGGACGCGTTGTCGCCCAGTCCTGAGCACTTCGAGTATGCCGAAATGCTGCTCCGCCGAGCCCAGGGCGACCTCCAAGCCTGCCGGGTGCTCGCCGATGACGTGGACATCGATGACAGCATCATTGGATTTCACGCCCAGCAGACCGTCGAGAAGGCCTTGAAGGTCGCCCTCGTCCTCGCCGAAGTGGAACTGCCACATACGCACGACTTGGAGCTACTCGTAGAGCAAGTCCAGGCATCGGGGACCACGATCCCCGACGAGCTTGCCGGTATTGACTGGCTAACGCCCTGGGCCGCCGAACTGCGCTACGACGAGCCCACGCCGCTCGATCGCACGGCGGCACTCGCCGCAGCCGAGAGCGCGTGCGATTGGGCGACCTCGCTGCTCACCGCGGCACAAGGCGACGCGTAAGCCTGGTCATGTGAGGTTCAAGCCGGCCTCGCCCAGTCGCGCGGCCAGGGCGCGCCGTGCGTAGATCGGGGCGCCGTGCGCACTGCGCCGTCAGCGCTAGGGCCGAACAGAAGCCACGCGGAAGGGTGAGCGCTATCCGAGTCATGCTGTGACTCTAACCGGTGATCACGAAAGAGATTCGCTGGGGCGCAGCGCTACCCGTCTGGTTTGTGGCGGTGGCGGTTAGCGTGTACGTGCCTGGGGGGAGCCAGCGATGGTGCCACAGGCCGCGGAACTTGAATTGGTGCTTACCAGGCTGTCCACTCAGTCGAAATACAGCGAAATCTGCAGGCTTCTCATGCTTGCATGCCCGTTTGCGCTGACGGGGGTGAGCACAACGGCCCGCCGGTGTCATCGAGAGCTCGGCGCTTGCAGACGTGTTGAGCCGGAAGGAGAAGATCGTCCCCACTGGCACGCGCCGTATACGCCAATCGTGAGGGTAGCGCTCGCGCCAACGGCGGTGAGTCTCACTCAACCCGCTGATCACCGGCAACGGCGGTGGCACGACTTGCGGCTGCGACGGGGACGACTTGGGCTCCGGCAGCGGTCCATAAAGGTAGGCGCTGGAGAACTCCCGCACCGAGCCCTGAATCTGGCCGCCGCCAGCGAGTAGGACTTCACCATCGGTTAGCACCGTGGCGGTATGTTCGATGCCACTCACAACCGGTTCCGTAGGTGTCCAGCGGTCTGCAGCGGGTTCGTAGATTTCGGCACTACTGGCGGCGCAGCAGTCGCCGGATGCTGGGGGTTCACCGGAACCCAGGCAAGCCATGCCGGTTTCGGGGCTACAGGCTGGGCCACCGGCGACGAGCACATTCCCATCACCCAGTACCGTCGCAGTGTGGCCGTGGCGAGCGAAGTGCATGGATGCGACTGGTCTCCAAGTGTTTGCGGCGGGATCGTAGATTTCGCTGCTGGCGAGGGGGTCGAATGGGCCTTCAGATGGGGTGCTGGGGCCACTCAACCCACCCGTGACGAGCACCTGCCCATTTGCCAACAGCGATGCGGTGTGACTTGCACGCGGAACAGTTAGCGGCGTACGACTAGTCCATGTATCGGTGGCTGGATCATATTCTTCGACGGTTGCATATACGGTGGTGAGTGTGCGAACTGGTGGCTGGGTAGCTTCGAGCTTCACTCCGCCGATCAGCAGTACGTCACCGTTGACGAGCAACGTGGCGGTTGCATTCCGCTGTCTTTCGGTGTGTGGCGCCGCGGCGGTAGACCATGCACCGCTGGCTGGGTCATACACACGAGCACCGACTGAGAGCGCTCCGTAGGAGTGCGGGCCGAACGTTCCAACGAGCAGCACTCGTCCGGAGGAGAGCGAGGTCAGCGTCTCCACGCCGCGAAGTTCGGCGGGTACTGCGGCTTCGCTCCAGGTATTGCTCACCGGATCATAGATTTCGGCGGTCTCTGGCCCTTCGCAGCAGCGCCCTTCCCAGCCGCCGACGACGAGCACCCGCCCGTCCGACAACAGCGCGGTACTCGCACCATCCCTTCCGATCTTCATCGGTGCCGCTTGCGTCCAGGACCGAGACCCCGGATGAAACAGTTCCACGCTCGCAAGCTCGGCCCGGCCGGTTGATTCGTGCAATTGGTAGCCGCCAGCCACCAGCACATCCCCGTCTCCCAGCAACGTTGCGGTCTGATGCGCGCGCGGTTCGCCCATCGTCGGCAACGCCGTCCAGCCATCCGCGCCCGCGCTTGCCGGCGCCACGCTCATCGCCACGGCGGAGACGGCCAGCGCAAGCACACGCCCGATCATGCAGTTGCCAGTCAGCCCGACTTCCACATGCCAGAACCTAGCAGAGTCAAGTCCCCCGAAGGGTGCTGCAGCGAAGCCACTATCGAGTCCGGATTTGAGCCGTGCCAGACTGCTTCTCTGGGGCAAGATCGCCCGTCTACATTGTGCTTTGGTGCGCCGAGGTCAGCTGAGGTTCGCTCGAATTGGGATCACGAATGAGACCTTGGCGAGCCTCGTCAACGATTGCGTTCGTGCGTCGGAAGATGTCCATCAGCTTCCCCGCCGGCTTGCATCGCGTTGGATGTCGTGATGCTCGCACCGAACGCCGCTTCGGCGAACTTGGCGCCTTGGGTCGGGTCAGGGGCGTAGTCGGCGTAGATCTCGGTGGTCTGGGCGCTTGAGTGGCCCATCCACTCTTGGATG
Source organism: Solirubrobacteraceae bacterium (assembly GCA_050696495.1). Lineage (GTDB taxonomy): Bacteria > Actinomycetota > Thermoleophilia > Solirubrobacterales > Solirubrobacteraceae > Palsa-744. The sequence continues at coordinate 177 of JBOGXY010000069.1, read as the reverse complement.
AAGCGCAGTGGGGCGCCGACGGCGGCCATGCGGGTGCCGAAAGTGTGTCTGAGGTCGTGCTTGTGCCGACATCGGCACAAGCACGAATATGCCGATGTTGGCGTTATGCCGATGTTGTTGAGAAGGGGCTGCTCAGGGCGGTTTTCGTCGGTTCGGGGTCGGCATAATCAGAGCGCT
>JBOGXY010000068.1:0-15271 GCA_050696495.1 Solirubrobacteraceae bacterium | reverse complement strand
CGCATGCGCCCCTCGGCGACCTGGCACATGTGACAGGTCGAACTACGTCAACGCAAGAAGGGCGGAACGTCGATGTCCTCGTCTGAGATCTCAAGCGAGGAGCGCTGACGATCGTCGATACGCGGGTTGCGGTCGGGGCGGCCTTCGCTGCGCTTGCGATCACCGCGCACCGCCCGGCCGGGACGGTGGTCGAAGCCCGTGCCGATCACGGTCACTCGCACCTCGTCGCCCATCGCCTCGTCGATCACGGCGCCGAAGATGATGTTGGCGTTGGGATCGGCGGCGTTCTGGATGATCTCGGCGGCGTCGTTTACCTCGAACAGGCCGAGGTCTTTGCCGCCGGTGATGTTCAACAGGATGCCGGTGGCGCCGTCGACGGACTCTTCGAGCAACGGCGAGGAGATCGCCGCGCGGGCGGCGTCGGCGCAACGGGCCTCGCCGCCGGCCGTGCCGATGCCCATCAGGGCCGAGCCGGCGTCGTGCATGATCGTGCGCACGTCGGCGAAGTCGAGGTTGATCAGGCCCGGGATCGTGATCAGATCGGTGATGCCCTGTACTCCCTGGCGCAGGACGTTGTCGGCCTCCTTGAAGGCGTCGAGCATCGAGGTACGGCGCTCGACGACCGCCAAGAGCTTCTCGTTGGGGATCACGATCAGGGTGTCCACGACCTCGCGCAGGCGTTCGATGCCCTCGGCGGCCTGGCGCGCGCGCTGGGTGCCCTCGAACTCGAACGGGCGCGTGACAACGCCGACGGTCAGAGCGCCGATCTCGTTCTTGGCGATCTCGGCGATCACGGGGGCCGCGCCGGTGCCGGTGCCTCCCCCCTCTCCCGCCGTGACGAACACCATGTCAGCGCCCTTCAGCGCCTCCTTGATTTCATCGCGCGACTCGGCCGCCGCGGAGAAGCCGACGTCGGGGTTGGCGCCGGCGCCGAGGCCGTGCGTCGAGACATGGCCGATGTTCAGCTTGACGTCGGCGTCGCACATGGCGAGCGCCTGCGCATCGGTGTTGGCGGCGATGAACTCCACGCCGCGCAGGCCCGCGTCGACCATGCGACTGACGGCGTTGGTGCCGCCGCCGCCTACGCCTACGACCTTGATGACCGCTAGATAGCTACCGCCGCCGCTCTCCATAATGATCTCGTCCGAAGCCTCGATTAGTTGTTAAGGGTTTGCCCCGCAGTGCGGGACGAGTCGCAAGAATACGCAACTTATGCAGGGAACTTCGCCCTGTCAACGACAACCGCGAGTCTCGCAACATTCGTTGCATAACCCGGAACTCTCGACCATCGCTTGAAGGCTGGGCCTGCTCGGCCGTAACCCTCAAGTCCAGCTTTAGCCTGTTGGGGTGGCTTCGGAGGCTCCGCTTTCAGGGCTCCCCGAAGAGGTCGATTCGCTCGTGGTTTCGCTGTGCGAGCCCGAGCTTTCTTCGCTTTCGCGCGACCCGGACGAAGGTGAGCTTTCGCTTTCGCTCGCCGATTCGCTCGCGCTCGACGAGGTTTCCCCTCCAACCTCCCGGGAGAGCTGTTCGGCCAACTTCGCCGCCGCCGGGTCGCTGGTGCCGACCTGCGCCGCCGTCAGCTTGCTCGCGGTGGAAGTGGACGAGCCAGGTTGCGTAAAGCCCGCCGCCGGGCGCGCCGGCAGACGCACGTCGACGTAGGTGGCGCCGGCGGCACCGGGCGAGCTGAGCACGCGTGCCAGCGACAGCCACTTGGCGTGCGGATAGGTACCGTCGCCGAAATAGACGAGCAGGCCGTTGTGCATCTGCAGGGTCAGGCCTTCGGGGCCTTCATAGACGCGTGTGACGTAGCGAAGCAGCGGGGCGGGCGCGGCGCCGAGCACGGCGGCACCGGCCAGCGCCGAGGCTTCGCGTACATGCGTTCCGGGAGCCGGCGCGGTCTTGGCCGCGAGGGTGGGCAGCGTGCTGGAGGCAAGCGCCGGGCCGAGTACGGTGCCATTCGCAGCAATCGCGGTGCGCTCACCGGGACCGACGAGGATGGCGACTGGCAGGCGCTCGCTGACCTCGATGCTCAGCGTGTGCGGAAAGCTGGCGCTCGCGCTGATAGCGCCGACCTCGGGGTAGGACGCCACGGCGGAGCGCAGCACGGCCGTGTTGACGTTCATGGTGCTCATCTGAAGCGCGGCCGCATCGAGCGCATGGCGGATCTCAAGCGCCTGCGCGCCCTGCACGCCGGCGATATGCACGTGGCGAACTCCGAGGAGCGATGAGTTGCGCAGCCACACCCAGCCGCCGCCGAGCAACGGCAGCGCAAGCGCCGCGCACAGCAGGACGCGAATCGGCAAGCCGCGGGCTCGCACCGCGTCGCGCAACAGCTCGCCGACGCCCACGCCGCTGCCTGCGCGAGAGCGCGGCAGGCGCAGCGGCAGCGAGAGATCCATCTTTGATTGTTCGACCCGGGAGCGTGAACCCCTCGTGAAGATCGGACACTCGTCCGCGATTGGTAAGTACGCTCGTCCACCCGTTAGAATCGGCCACACTGGAGCACAGATACGGCGGACGATCGTCAGGAGTGACGGGGTAGGCGGATGCGGATACGCACGGTGCTCGTGAGGCTTGCGCTGATCGCGGCTGTAGCCGCGATCGTTCTGTGCAGCGGTGTCGCCGCTCGTATCGGTGGACTGCGCACGACCTCAAACGGAGCGGTCGACGGAGGTTCGCTGCCGGCCACCCGGCTGACCGCGCTTCCCTCCCGCACGATCAGCGACGGGACGGCCGACCTGCGCGTGCGCCTCTCCGGTCACCCGGCCTCCTTCTCTCCCCTTCCCCACCTCAGCCCGGCCGTCGCCGGGCACTGGGCGATCCACGGAGACTCGGAGATCTTCCGGCCGAGCACGACGCTCGAGCCCTGCTCCACCTACAGGCTCGGCATCTCCGCGGCGACAAGCACCGTCTCGCACTCGCCGATCGGCGTGCACCGCGACATCTACCTGCACGTGGCGTGTCCGTCGGTGAAGGGCTTGCAGTTGGCGCTCGCGCGCCTTGACTACCTCCCCTACCGCGCCAGCAGAGCTTCGCTGCCTAACGACCCCGGCGCCTCGCGGGCGCGACTGACGGCGATGGCGGCCTTTCATCCGCCCGCCGAGCACATGCACGCCCGCTACGGCAACGTCCCGGCGCTCCAGTACGGCGAACTGGACGAGACCACCAAGGGCGCGTTGATGGTCTTCCAGTCAGAACACGAACTGGAAGCGACGGGCGAAGTCGACGAAGCGACCTGGCGGGCTCTGTTTCACGCGGTCGAGCACGACCAGCGCAAGCACACGCCCTACACGTGGGTGACCGTCAGCGAGACGATCCCCGAGACGCTCGAGGTGCACCAGGGCAGCCACATGGCGCTGAGCACGCCGGCCAACACAGGCGTGGCGGGAGCGGAAACCGCCCAGGGCACGTTCCCGATCTTCTCCCGCTTTACCTCAACGACGATGACCGGCACCAACCCGGACGGCAGCAAATACTCAGACCCGGGCGTGCCGTGGGTGAACTACTTCAACGGCGGCGACGCCGTGCACGGCTTTCCCCGCGGCTCCTACGGCACGCCGCAATCCAACGGCTGTGTGGAGCTGCCGATCGAAACCGCGCAGCGCGTGTACGGGATGCTGGCGCTCGGGGACGTCGTTGTTGTGAGCTGAGCTTGGATCAAGCCGAAAATCAGGCTGAATCCCGGCGTATCATGATATAGTGTCATGGTCATGATAAGACGACTTGCAATCTCGGCCGGAGGCCAGGTATCCGTCCCCGCGTCCGTTCGGAAGCGCTGGGGCACCCGCACTGTGTTGGCCGAAGACCAAGGCGACCAGCTCGTCCTCCGCCCCGCCCCGGACGATCCGATCGCGGCGGTCCGCGGAATCTTCGCCGCGGAGATGAAAGGCGGACCCTCAACGGACGAGTTGCGCGCGGGAGCGAGAGCCGAGGAAGCCGACCTCGAGCAACGCAGCTCCCGTCGCCGGTGATCCTGCTCGACGCGTACGCACTGACCGCGCTGTTGGCGGATGAGCCTGCAGCCGACGAGGTTGGCCTACTGCTAGCCGGCGGTGACACCGGCGTTGCCGCCGCAAACCTCGCCGAGGCAGCCGACCGCCTTGCCCGCATCCACAAGATCTCCGTGAGCCGCACTCATGTGGCAGTTGAGTCACTGGAACAGTCCACCAACCTGCGGGTTAGCCCAATCCAAGCAGCGCACGCTTGGTGGGCCGCGGAACTACGCGTCAAGCACTACCACCGCACACGACGCCCGCTGTCCTTGGGTGACTGCCTCCTATTGGCGATGACCGGCGAAGGTGATCAGTTGGCGACTGCCGATCCCGACCTACTGGCTACCGCCGAGGAGGAGAAAATCGGCTGGATCGCGCTACCGGACAGGCGAGCACAAAGACACGCACCCAAACCACATGACTGAGGCGCGACTAGCTGCTAGTACCGCCAACGGGATTCGAACCCGTGTTACCGCCGTGAGAGGGCGGCGTCCTAGTCCCCTAGACGATGGCGGCCTGGGAGAGACGGTGTCGAGGCTAGCAAAGAGGCTGGCGGATGAGTGTGATCTCGCTCTCGGCGAGTGGGCCATCGATCATACTTGTAGCACGACTGATGCTACATTGCTTGTATGGCGCGAGCCCTGCACGTGCGACTGGACAGCGACTCTGAGGCGGCGCTGGGCACACTACGTGCCGAGGGCCTGACCGATTCGCAGGCTGTCCGCGTGGCTCTCGTGGAGGCACGCGCACGTCGCCACCGGCGATCGGCGCTACGCGAGGAGGCGCTGCGCCTGGCGGCCGATCCGGATGACCGTCGTGAGCTCGCGGCGATCGCAGCCGAGATGGACGCATTCGCGCCCACGTGGCCCGAGGATTGATGGTCCGCGGAGAAGTTGTACGCGTTGCGCCACCACGGCGAACACGCGGACATGAGCAGCAAGGAGCGCGCCCAGCGGTGATCGTCCAGAGCGACGATCTGCTCGCCCTCAGCACCGTTCTAGTCGCGCCCACATCTCGCTCGGCGGCGCCGGCGACCTTTCGACCCGTGATCGACCTTTCAGGTACGGCTACGCGGGTGCTAGTCGACCAAGTGCGCACCTGCGATGCCCAGTCGATCACCGGGAGTCTTGGTCGCCTCACCAGCGAGGAGCTTCAGACGCTCGATGACGCCCTCGCCCTCGTGCTCGGCCTCCGCGTCTGACCTCGCGCGCTTGCGATATCGTCGCGTCTCCCGACACGCGGATGTGGCGGAATTGGTAGACGCGCGGCGTTCAGGTCGCCGTGTCCGTAAGGACGTGGAGGTTCGAGTCCTCTCATCCGCACTCCCGATCGACGTTGGAACCAAGACCTCACGGCTGCGCCGTCGGGTCTGACTGATTGTCTATGCTGCGATAGCGGCTGAAAGAGCGCTTGCCGCGACCTGGGCAGGTGGCCAGGTGAGCTGCAGCTCGCCTCCGCTCTCGACGGCGCGCCGGACGCCCATCAGCTCCAATCCGACCACGGCGCCGTGCTCGTCGTATTCGACGGTGTGTCCCTCCGGCGTCTCGAACGCTTTGGCGGGAGGTTCCGTCGGCTTTCCTATGTGCAGGAACAGCACGTCACCGCGCTCGTCGTAGTCCTGGTAGTCGAAGTCGATTCCGGCGATAGTGATGGTCATGGCATTGTCCGTGGATCGTTGTCCTGCTCGACGGCGGTCACGACCCATGCGGGATCTTGACCATAGTCTACGACCACCCGCAACCAGCGACCGGGCTCTATGTGTTGGCGATAGAACCGCTCGCGGTCAGGGATGGGGTCCAAGGCCCGGTGGTCGGGACGAGCAACGGCACCCATGATGACGTCGACGTGGTCGAGGAGCCAGGGACGCCGCTCCCCCAGATGCAGTCTGGAGCCAACGTCGAACACCACCTCTCGCCCGTCGGGGTCACTTGTCCGTGGATGCTCGAAAGACACAGCGAAGGACGGTACGGCGAACTGCGGATGGCTCCGCTAACACCACCCCGCGCATCCTGCTGTGTGCCCCTACGATGCTTGACCCATACCTGTCAGAGCACGCCGCCGAGCTAGCCGAGCCACCGGCCCCATCAGCGAGCTCGCATGAATGGCTGTGATGAACCGTCCAAGGCGCTCGATGTGCTCCCCCGCGCGTGCTCTCCACTGCTCTGAGGTCTCGTGCTCGTGTGGCGGCAGGCTGATCCACTCCTGATAACCGACAGGATTAAGGCTCCCGTACGGCGGGCCGGGCCCGCCGTACTCAACGAACATGCCGGATTCGATGTGCCGCACCACGGTTCGCGCGGCCTCGATTCGGATGGTTGATAGTCGCCGAGGGCTGGACCGCCATAGATGGAGCCTGCGGTAAGCACGAAGCCCGGCTGCCACTGAGCGACGCGTCGACGCGCTACCGTTTAGCGGGAGATGTCGGCAAAGGAGAAGCTGCGCGATCGGATCGAGGCGTTCTCGGAAGAGGAGGCTGGCGAAGCCCTGCGTCTGCTCGACATGCGCGCAGACCCTGTGCTCGCTGCGTTCCGCGACGCCCCGGCCGACGATGAGCCCTGGACGGCGGAGGACGAGGCCGCCGCGGCGCAGGGCAGAGCCGATCTCAAGGACGGTCACACCGTCTCATTGGATGAGGCGTTGCGAGAGTTGGCGTGAGCGACGCGCCTTGGCGCGTCGAGCTGACCCGCACAGCCCAGCGCGACCTTCGTCGTCTTGACCCCCCGGTCCGCAAGCGGGTGGAGGGCGCACTGCGGGCGCTCGCCGAGGATCCGCTGCGTGCCGGTGCCCTGCGCAAGCTCACTGGCGCGCCGGAGTGGAGGCTTCGTATCGGCGATTGGCGGGCGCTCGTGCTGCCCGATCCGTCTGCACGCTTGATCGTGGTCACGCGTGTGCTGCCACGCGGCCGTGCCTATCGCGATTGATCCAACCCCGCTTCCAAGTCCACCGGTAGATCGGCCGGTTGCAGCAACAACCGATCGGCGCCCCGCGCCGAGGCCGCGGCTACCCTTCACGACCGTGAGTACGCACGCACGCAGCTATCTAGCGTCTATGGCCGTCCTCGGCACGGCACTCGCCCTCGTCGTCACGGCCGTGACGACGGCATCGGCCACCACCGGTCCCATCGGCCCCACTGGGCCGACCGGCGCAACCGGAACCACAGGACCCACCAGCACGACTCCGACGAGCACGCCGCCGAAGCCCTCCCCGCGCACGCGGGTCACGCAACTGCCGCACGCTCTCGTCAATGACGGCACCGTGCCCCTGCGCCTGCGGCTCTCGGCCGCGCCCGCCTACAACTCCCCCATGCCGGTGCTTCGACCAAGCGTCGCCGGCAAATGGAAGGCCAGCGGTACCTACCTCGTCTTCACCCCGGCATCGACGCTGCAACCATGCTCGTCCTACACCCTGACGGTCGGCGCGGGCACTGACGCAACCGGGCAGCGGCCGCTCGGCAAAGCTCGCACGCTCCACCTGCGGGTCGCCTGCCCGGGAGTGCTGGCGCTACAGCAGGCGCTCGGCCGGCTCGGCTATCTGCCATACACGGTGCACGCTAGCTTTGGCATCAATAGCGGCCATAATCCCGAGCCACGCGCGAAGGCCGCCCACTACGCGTTCGTGCCCCCACGCGGACCGCTCGAGCCGGATGTCGCCCACGCACCCGGGCTCTGGTACGACCACTTCGACCCGACCACGCGCGGAGCGTTGACCGTCTTCCAAGAGACCCGCCACCTGCCGCTGACCGGCGTCGGCGACAGCCGCACATGGGCCTCGCTGCTTGCCACCGAGACGCACGGCAGCCGCGATCCGCGGCCCTACACGTTCGTGACCGTCAGCGAGTCGATCCCCGAGACGCTGCAGGTGCACGAGGGCAATCACGTCGTCCTGAGCACCCCCGCCAACACCGGTGTCGCCGGCGCCACTACCGAACAGGGGACCTTCCCGATCTATGCCCGCTACACCTCGACCACGATGAGCGGCACCAACCCGGACGGCAGCAAATACTCAGATCCTGGCGTTCCGTGGGTCAACTACTTCAACGGCGGCGACGCCGTCCACGGATTCCCGCGACCCTCATACGGGACGCCGCAGTCAAACGGTTGCGTGGAGCTTCCGATCGAAACGGCCCAGCGCGTGTTCGGGATGCTCTCGATCGGCGATCTCGTGATCGTCAGTTAGCCGCGCGCCAGGCGGCCAGAGTCGCTGCCCTCAGCCGCCGGCGTCAACCGCGCACGATCGAGCCGGGCGGCGGCGTGCCTTCGATCGCCGCTTCGCCGCACTGGCGTCGGCAGCGCATATAGATCGTGCGCAACCCCAGCAGCTGCGGCACGGTGACAAAGCGGTAGCCACGCGTCCGCAGCGCGGCGATGATGTGCGGGTAGGCGTCCAGCGTCTGCAGCCGCGGTCCGCCCCCGTCGTGGGAGAGGACGATCGAGCCTGGCTGGGTTTGGGCAAGCACGCGCTGTTCGATGGCCCCGCTGCCGGGGAGCGTGTAGTCGGCCGGATCGACATTCCAGGTGACGGTGTCCAAGCCAAGCGAGCGGGCGACGTCGACAACGGAGGCGTCATAGGTGCCGTACGGCGGTCTGAAGACACACGGCGTGTAGCCGCTGAGTGAGGCGATCGCCGCCTTCGTGCTCGACAGCTGGCCGCGGACCGCGCCCGAGCTGAGCGTCACCAGATTGGCATGCGTCCAGGTGTGGTCGCCCAGCGCGTCGCCGTTTCGCAACGCTTCGCGCAAAATCGAGCGGTAACCCGACGTGACCTGCTCGCCGATCATGAAGAACGTCGCGACGGCTTTCTGCGCACGCAGCATTTGAACGAAGCGCTGCGTGTAGATCGACGGCCCGTCATCGAACGTGAGCGCTACCTCCCTGCGCTGCGCGCCGTGTGTGCGATCGACGCTCGGCCCGGCTGCCACACAACCGACGGGCCGGTAGCGGACAGGCATCACACGCGCGCTCGCACGATTGGATTCGGCGGCGAGCGTAACTCCCCCGAGAGCGAGCGCCAGCAGGCCGCCGAGCAGCGCTACCGGCAGAGCACGCGCCGCGCTCAAGCGCCGATCCGCACGCGACCCTCCAGCGTGCCCTCCCGCAGGTGCGCGCGCAAGACCTTCTTGTCGAACTTGCCGACGCTCGTCTTCGGCACCTCAGAGACGAAGGCGAACTCGTCGGGCAGCCACCAGCGCGCGACGCGCGGGCGCAGGTGCTCGACCAGATCCTCGGCGCTGAGGCTGCAGCCCTCCCGCGTGACAACACAGCAGAGCGGACGCTCGGCCCACTTCTCATCTGGCTTTGCGATCACGGCCGCCTCGATCACGTCAGGGTGGGCCATCACCTCGTTCTCGAGCTCGACCGAGCTGATCCACTCTCCCCCTGACTTGATCACGTCCTTGGAGCGGTCGGTGATCTGCACGAACGCCTGCTCGTCGATCGCGGCGATGTCGCCGGTGCGAAGCCAACCGTCGTCGAAGCGATCCTCGCCGGTCTCATCCGAGTAGTAGTGGGCAAGTATCCACGGACCGCGCACCTCGAGCTCGCCGGTGGACTGGCCGTCCCAGGCGATCTCCTCCCCACTGTCGTCGATCAGGCGCGCCTCCACCCACGGGATCGGCTTGCCCTGCTTGGCGCGCGTGTCCCAGTAGGCGTCGTCGTGCACGCCTGTCTCGTTGGGGCGCGAGTAGGTGGCGACCGGGCTGGTCTCGGTCATGCCCCACGCCTGGTAGACGTTCACGCCGTGGCGCTCCTCATAGGCGCGCATCAGCTCGCGCGGCACCGCCGAGCCGCCGCAGGCGGCGTTCTTGATCGAGGAGAGATCGGAGCCGTGCTCGTCGGCGTAGCGCAGCAGGTCCGCATAGATCGTCGGCACACAGGCCATGATCGAGGGGCGCTCGGCCTCGATCAGCTTCGCCAGCGGCTCGGCCTGCAAGAAACGGTCGGGCAGCAGCAGATCGGCGCCCGCGAGCGCCGAGGCGTGCGGGATGCCCCACGCGTTGACGTGGAACATCGGCACGACGACCAGCGACTTGTCCGTGCGCGAGAGACCGAGCGCGTCGGTCATCAGCGACGCGGTGGAATGAAGCGAGATCGAGCGGTGCGAATAGAGCACGCCCTTGGGGTTGCCGGTCGTTCCGCTCGTGTAACAGAGCGCAGCGGCCTGGCGCTCGTCGACGTGCGGGTAGTCGAACGGCCCGTCCTCCACGCCGTCAAGCAGTTGCTCGTAGTCAAGAGCGCCCGGCAGGGCCGAGAGATCGCAGTCTCCCGGGTTGGAGGGGTCGCTCATCACCACGTAATTGCGGACGCCCTCGAATGTCTCAGCGAGCTGGGAGAGCAGCGGCACGAGCGACTCGTCGACGAAGATCACCTCGTCTTTGGCGTGGCCCACGATATAGGTCAGCTGCTCGGCGAACAGGCGAATGTTGAGCGTGTGCAGCACCGCTCCCACACAGGGGACCGCCATGTACAGCTCGAAGTGGCGCTGGTTGTTCCATGCGAAGGTACCGACGCGATCGCCGGGCTTCACACCGAGCTGCTCGAGCACGCGCGCCAAGCGATCGACGCGTGCGGCGATCTCTCCGTAGCTGGCGCGCACGATGCCGGTGTCGGTGAGCGTGATCGCCTCGGCGTGCGGATGCACCGAGCGCATCCTGTGAAGCGGATGGTGAAGGGTCAGCTGAAAATCGTCCTGCATCAAGCCTCCGAGCATCACTGCATTCTCCTACCGGTCGGAACGCTCGGAGCCACATCTCGATAGACCGCCTGGGTGCGCTGGGCCACATCTGACCAATCGAAGGAGAGCACGTGCTCTGAGGCCTCCGCCACGAGGCGCTCGCGCAGCTGATCGTCGACCAGCAGACGCTCGATCATCACGCCCAGGTGCTCGGGATCGCCACCGTTGAAGCGCAGACCGACACGCTCTCCCGCCGGGACCACCTCGCGCAGGCCGCCGGTGTCCGCGACGATGCACGGACAGCCCGAGGCCATCGCCTCCAGGGCGACCAGGCCGAACGGCTCGTACAGCGACGGCACCACGCACAGGTCGGCGATGCGATAGAGCGAGTGCAGCGCGTCATCGCCGATCCAGCCGAGAAACACGCCGTGCTCGGAGAGCCCCAGACGCTCCGCTTGAGCCTTCAGCTCGGCCTCGTGGGTGCCAGAGCCGGCGACCAGGAAGCGAACCCCCGGAACGCGATCGATCACGCCCGGCAGCGCCTCGAGCGCCAGCTGGAAGCCCTTCTCATAGACGAGCCGACCGACGAGCAGCACGAGCTTCTGCTCGGGTGAGGCGAACTGGGCGCGCAGCGACTGCAGATCGTCCACCGGCCGCAGATCGGATGGGTCGATGCCGTTGGGAATAACGGTGATGCGCCGCTCGTCGATGTCGAAGATGTCTGCGACATGCCCGCGCATGTAGTGCGAGCAGGTGATGACCGAATCGGCGCGCTGGGCCATCCAGCGCTCGATGCCGTGGATCGAGGACTGCGGCGGTTTGTCGACCCAGCCCTGATGACGTCCGTGCTCGGTGGCGTGAATGGTCGTTATGTAGGGGATCTCGTGCTCGCTTGCCAGCGCGGCCGAGGCGTGAGCAACGAGCCAGTCGTGGCCATGGATCAAGTCGTAGGAATGCTCGTCCGCGAGCGCACGGCCGGCTACGAGCATATCCTCGTTCATCTGCGCCACCCAGGCCAGGAAGCGGTCGAGGTCGCGCGGAAAGGAGGGCTCGGGCACGCGATGCACGCCGACGCCCGCGATCGTCTCATAGGAAGCCGAGGCCGAGCGCGCGCGTGTGAGAACGTCGACGGTGGCGCCCTGGACGACTAGCTCCTCGGCGAGCTTGCGCACGTGGCGGGCCAAACCGCCCTCGATCACCGGCGGATACTCCCAGGAGAGGATCAGGACTCGGCGCGACACGGTCTAGACCCTACCTCGCATGGGATGCCGCCGCCGTGCCCGCTCAGGGCGCTCAGAGCGTCGAGGGCGGCTGCTTAACCCAACTCGACGTAGACCGATGTCACGACATGCACAAGGCTATCGTCAAGGAAAATGGGGGAACTGTTCTCATCGCCAGCAGGATCGGGCCGCCTGCGGGGATCGCGCCGCCTGCGGCTCTTCGTGGCCGTCGCCGCGAGCGCGGCGGCGCTCGGCTCCTGCGGGTCGAGCACCTCCCCGACGAGCACCGGCAACACCTCGACGAAGGCAGCCACCGACGCCCCCTCGGCACCTGGCGGCAAGCACCTCGCGCGTCCGACGGCAGGCGCCGCGACGGCCGCCGTTGTCAGCGGCAAGGTCGGCGGCCACCCCGACCGGCTGCCGGCGGCGTCGGACAACCACGGCGGCACGGCCGCGGGGGCTCTCTCCGACGCTCAGGTCAAGGCCGAGATCGGGCAGATGCGTCGCGAAGGGATCACTCCCCCCACGGGCGACAGCGCGGAATCCTTTGAATCCGGGCCCACCTACGCCTATGCGGCGGAAGGCAGCTACGCATTCCCGATCCAGCCGCTGTCGGTCGTACTGGGGCCGGAGACCTGGAGCCCCGACCAGGGCGTCGACATCGCCACCGTCGGTGGCGCCTGCGGAGCGAAAGCGATCGAGGTGGCGATCACCGCGGGAACGATCGTCGCCGAGGGCATCTCGGGCTTCGGCCCCTACGCGCCGATCGAGCGAATCGACAGCGGCCCTTACGCTCGTTGGTACGTCTACTACGGCCACGCCGCCCCCGCGCTCGTCCCAGTCGGCACGCACGTGCTTGCCGGCCAGCCGATCGCCGAGGTGGGTTGCGGCATAGTCGGGCTCTCCTCGGGACCGCACCTGGAGATCGGTCTGACCCCGCCGGGCAAGACACCCTGCTGCCCTGCCTTCGGAGCGACCTCGCCGACGATGGACGCGCTCGTCGGCCAGCTCTACGCGCGCGCGACGCGCAAGCAGTAGCTTCTTCGTGGCGGAGCGCTGGACGCTCCGCGGAGCGGATGCGACGCACAGGGAGCGGCGCAAGGACAGCGGAGGACAGCGATGAAGCTCGTGATCGGGATCGTACGTCCCGAGAAGGCAAACGACGTTCTGGAGGCGCTGTATCGAGCGCAGGTGCGTGGCATCACGATGAGCCGCGTGCAGGGGCACGGCGGCGAGCTCGACCGGGTGGAGACCTATCGCGGCACGACCGTCAAGGTCGGCCTGGCCGAAAAGGTGCGCTTCGAGATCGCCGTTTCCGACGATTTCGCCGACACGGCTGTGCAGGCGCTTTGCTCCGGCGCGCGCACCGGCGAGGTCGGCGACGGCAAGATCTTCGTGGTCGCCCTCGAGCAGGCGGTGCGCATCCGCACCGGCGAGACCGACGAAGGCGCCGTGACGCCGGTGGACAAGTGAGTCTCCTGGCCGCCGCGAGCTCGACGGTCAGCGCCGGCGACACCGCGTGGATGCTGATCGCCACGGCGCTCGTGTTGATGATGACCCCGGCGCTTGGACTGTTCTACGCGGGGCTCGTACGGTCAAAGAACAGCCTGAACACGTTCATGATGTCTCTAGCCGCGATCGCCGTCGCCGGCGTGATGTGGGCGCTGCTCGGCTACTCGCTTGCCTTCGACGGGCACGGCAGCCTGGTCGGCGGGCTCGGATACGCGCTGCTGCGCGGAGTGACTTTCGCGCCCCGCCCCGGCATGAGCATCCCGCAGTTGCTGTTCATGACCTTCCAAGCCACCTTCTGCGTGATCACGGTCGCACTGGTCTCGGGCGCCGTGGTCGAGCGGATGCGCTTCGGCGCCTTCCTGGTGTTCGCCGCGCTGTGGTCGGTGCTGGTCTATGCGGTGCTCGCGCACTGGGCATTCGGCGGCGGCTGGCTGCAGGCGCACGGCACACTCGACTTCGCCGGCGGCGTGCCGGTTGAGATGGGCTCGGGCTTCTCGGCGCTGGCGGCCGCGCTCGTTGTGGGAGCGCGCAAGGACTACGGGCGCCAGGCGCTGCTGCCTCACAACGCCGTGTACGTGCTGCTCGGCGCCGGCCTGCTGTGGTTCGGTTGGTTCGGCTTCAACGGCGGCAGTGGCTTCTCCACCGGGCATTCGAGCGTGCTTGCCTTCACCAACACTCTGCTCACTCCGATGTGCACTCTGGTCGTTTGGTTCGTGCTTGACCTCATGCGGGGCCGCCGGGTCACCGCGATCGGGGCGGCCACCGCCGTGATCGTCGGCTGTGTCGCGATCACCCCCGCCGGCGGCTACGTGAGCCCGAGCTGGGCGATGGCGCTCGGCGCCCTGGCCGCGCTGCCGAGCTACGCGATCATCGTCTGGCGACCGCGCCTGCGCGTGGATGAGACGCTCGATGTGCTGGCCGCCCACGGAATGGCGGGATTCACCGGCATCCTGTTCATCGGGCTGGTCGCGCAGCACAGCTGGAACGGTGTCTCGAGCGGTCTCTTCTACGGCAACGCCGGCCAGCTCGGCTGGCAGGCGCTCGCGGCGCTCGCTGGGCCCGCTTACGCGTTCATCATGACAACGGTGCTGCTGCGCCTGATCGGCCTGGTCATGCCCCTGCGCGCCTCAGAGCATGAGCAGGCGCTAGGCATGGACATCGTCCAGCACGGCGAGGAGGCCTACGCCTCGGGCGAGGGCGCGATCCTCGTCTCCACCGAGGCATCGATCGAGCAACCCGTGCCGGTCGGTCAGCCCTGAGCGCCCGTTCGGCGTCCGTCAACCTTACTGCGGGCGAATCGCCAACCGACTGGATTCTCACGCGACTTTGAGCACGGCGTGTCCCAACGCCTGGCTCATGTTCTCAAGCAGCCTTCGGCGCATTCGCCGGTCGATGAGGCTCGACGACCCACTCCTCGCCATCGGGGTACACAAGCACGACGGCTCGGTCTTCCCGCGCGTTCCGGGCAAGGATCTCACCAAGGCCTGGAAGATCGGCGCCTACGAACGCCGCTCCGGTTGGATATCGAGCGGGACGTTCCGCGATGCCGTCCTCTATAGCGGCGTCGAACCGCTGCGAGGCAAGAATGCTGCCGGGCGTTCGAATGTCTTTGCTTACCGTCGCCATGATTCGATCATCTCGCTGTAGCCGCTTCGAACCGCTCCAATCGCGCCCCGCAGAGCCTCGCTGGGCGACCCATCGTGAAACGTCTCTGCCGGCTGCTTTTCGCCTTCTCGATTGTATCGGTGCATCTCGACTTTCGTGATTTCAGGCGGCGGCGTAGGCTGGCGGTGACTGGGGCTGTGTGAGTTTCGTGTGGGTGGTTATCGGATGACCTTGTGCCCAAAACTCGTGGCGGATGAGTTCGCGGCGCAGCGC
>JBOGXY010000067.1:0-56820 GCA_050696495.1 Solirubrobacteraceae bacterium | reverse complement strand
ACCAGCGTCGCCAACTCCTCATAGCTCGGCCGCCCCGCAACATTCTCTGCATCCTCCACGCCCGCGAACTTCCCTGCACAAGCCCAGAACCCTGCCCCGCAGACGACCGACCTGAACAGTTACGACTGAGAAATACGGTAGGCACCAGCCCAGGCTAGCCATGACCCGCCGGTCGCGTAGCGAACTGGTGCATCGCGTCCCTCTGGTTCCCTGTCGATTTCCAAGCACGCGATGGGGTCCGCCGCGTGCCGGCCGCAGATCTCGTGGCTGGGGCATGGCGGGCGCGCCTCAGCCAGGACAGCGACCGCCGCGAGCGCTAGATCATCGCGGTGGTCGCGAGGCTCGGGCGTCCGAGGGTCTCGCAAAGATTCGCAGGACGATGGCTGGGCTGTTCCTCAATTCCTATCCGCTGAACTGCTCAGGGAAGCTGAAGCTGTTTCGCCTGTCCGATGGAACGGCAGGACGTCGGCGACGCGAACTGCAAGCCGACCTCGGCGTTGCCGTCCGCGTCGAACACGGTAACGCGTTCACCTATGCCGAGCCGGCGAACGTCGCCCTGGAGACGATCGATCATCCGCTTTCTCCCGTCGACGAGCTGAGCATGTTCGCTATGCGCGAGGCGTTGCTTGAGCACTGCCGCGGACTGGGCTTCGACGCCTCCGTCGGTCGTGCCGGCGAGCTGTTGGTGTCCGGGGCGATCCCCAGCGCGACCGAGGACGCCTTTCGCATTGAGCACGTGCTCTACCTGCGAGTGGGCCGTGAGGAGTTCATCGACGCTGACGCGATCCTGACGGCCCGCCACCGGACGGCGTGGCGCTGTGCCGAGCCGTTGAGCGACCCCGACGTCGCGGCGCACGCGCTGCGCGCGCGGGCCGTGCGCTTGCACGGCGATGGCCCCCGCCGCGGCCTGGTGCTCGCAGTCGACGGCGCCACGACCAAGCTGCGATGCGGTCCAGAGGAGCTGACCGTCGCCAGCTCGGACTACACGCTTGCGGTCAACGCCCAGGTGATCGCCAACTGGCGTGGTTCGGCGGTGCTCAGGCGCGTCCGCGTGACCACTGGCGACTTGACGGTCAGCGGAAAACGCAACCAGCATGGCATCGAGGATCGCTTCAAGCTGGTTGGCGATGCGGTCCGCAGCCTGGGCAGCAAGATCACAGTCGGCGAGGGGCGCATCGCGATCGCCGCGCGCCCGGTGCAGATCCGCGTGGAGGCGCCGTGACCTCGGTGCCCGGGTCGATCTTGCCCCAGACGCAGCTGCGGTTTGATCCGGCGATCTCCGGGCGCACTGGCACCCATGCCTTTCGCGGCGTGCGCCAGCACGGCCCATTTGACAGCTCTGCCCTTGACCTGCGTGACGGCTCGCTGCTGTTCGTCTTTCCGCCCTCCGAGCAGGAGCTGGCGCGCCAGCTGGCCACGGCGCTGCTCAAAGGCGTCGGGAGCTTTCCCGGCTTCGCAGAGATGTTCCGCGTCCCCGTCGAGACAGGACAGGCGCTGAAGTACCTGCAGGTCGACGGTGCGCAGGGCAGCATGGCTTCGGCCGGGCTTGCCTACCGCCGAGCGATCACTGATTGGTTCCAGCAGGCCGACCATGATCCGGACCTCGCGATCGTGCTCGTGCCGCGCACGGAGCGATTTGAGGTCCACACCCCCTATTACGAGGCCAAGGCTGTATTCGCCGGCCTCGGCATTCCCTCGCAGATGGTCAGCGCCGAGTTGTTGCGCGACCGCCAGCAGTTCGAGTGGTCGGTCGCGAATATCGCGCTGGCGATCTTCGCCAAGCTCGGAGGCATTCCCTGGACCGTCGAAGCGCCCGCCGAGGACGAGGATCTGATCGTCGGCATCGGTCGCGCCGACGTCGGGCGCGAAGGCGAGCGTAGGCGTCATTTCGGTTATGCCGTTACGTTCGTCTCCAACGGCATCTACCGTCACACCCGATCGTTCACGCCCACTGCCGATAACGACGAGTACCAACAGCGCCTGGAGGAGGCGATCACCGCCGCGCTTGGCGAGGATCTCGATCAGGTGCCGGCTCGACTGGTGATCCATCTCGCGCGACAGACGGGCAGACGGGAGATCACCGCCGCCGAGCGCGCGATGAGCGCGGCTGGGCTGAAAGTGCCCGTGGCGTTTCTCCGTCTAGACGACAGCTCGCTGCACGACATCGCCGATACCGGAGTGCCCACCTTCGCTCCCCCGAAGGGCTTGATCGTCAAGCTATCGCCGTGCCGCGCCCTGCTGCAGACCGAGGCGCTGGAAGCGCTCGGGCCGCCGGACGGTCCGCTGCTGGTCGCGATGGACGAACGCAGCACCGTCGCAGCGGAGGACTTCGGCGGCCTGGTCGCGCAGGTCTATCGCCTGGCGCACGCCAACTGGCGCGGCTTCAATGCACAGTCCAAGCCTGCGACGCTCGTCTACGGCGAGCAGCTCGCCAGCCTCGTCGGTCATCTGCAGGACGTCGAAACATGGAAGCCCGACCTACTACGCTCAGAGCTCCGCTCCCGCCCTTGGTTTCTGTGACGGTCACTGCCGACAGCCTGCATCTGCTTGCTCATAGAGCGCAGCTGGGCGCGCGGACGGCCGAAGACTGGTGGGACAATGCTCTGGACACCGCGCTGGCAGCCGTGAGCGCCACGCGCCATCCGCTCGCATTTCGTTCGAGCGCACAGGCGGCTGTCCGGCGTCTGGACCGCTGGTGGCGAGAGGGACAGGCACGCCACGTCAGCGCCGACGCGACTGCGCTAGCGCTGGCGGCGCGGGCGTCTGCCGACCTCGCGGCGCGCAACCGCGATCTCGAGCGCGCTGCGGTCGAAGCTGTCAGCGACCTGGCCTCCCGCACCGGCGCGGCAGCTCCGGCGCTGCACGTCGCGCTATCTGCATGGGCACTTGACCCGTTGGTTGCCGACCGCGACGCGGCTCCGTGGGTGAGCCTGCGCACCCACCTCAACACGGCGCGCGAAGGGTCAGGGCTCGACGGCCCCCTGCGCGTGCTCAGCCGTGCGATCGCGACCCCGCAGCTTGACCCGGGCGAGCTCGTGCGAGAGCTGCTCGCACGGCTGCCGAGCAGCCCAGGAGCCGAGGACGCCGCAGTCCTGCTGTGGACGATGACCGCCGCCATCGAGCGCTGCGCAACCGAGATGAGCCAGACCGACAGCGGGCTGCGCGCGCTGATCGACCGTCGCGCCGAGCTGACTAGTCGGCTCTCGCACGAGATCACCGCCGAGACCTTCGAGCAGCCCGCCGTTGACGACTTTGACCCAGACACCGAGCTCGACGTGCGGCCCATCAGCTATCTGTCTCTGATGGAGGCGCTGCTGCTGGACATGGCGCTCGCATCGGCCGAGCCCGAGGACGCTTGGATTCGTTTCGAGGAGGGTGAGCGTCTGTTCGGGCATCGCGAACGCGAGATGCGGCGCGTACTCGTGACGCGAACGGCGAAGCTCCTGGCCGTGCTCGGCCTCGCCGTCGGCTCGCTCGTCGGTGTGGTGACCGACTGGCTGGGGGCCGATCTCTCGATCTCTCTAGCGGCTGCTCTGGCGATCGGCTGGATGCTCTGGCTTGCAGCTACGACCGTGCTGCACAGGGCACGCCCGCGGCCGCTCACCCAAGCTCTTGGCCTGCTTTGGGCAACCTTGGGGCTGGCGTCAGCGTGCGTTGCACTGAACTACGCCTTGGAAAAGCCATTGCTTGGCGATCTTGGAGGCTTCGTCGCTGGAGCGCTGATCGGCGTGTTCGGCGCGGCTCTCTGGCAGCTGTCCGTGGCAAGTTCCCACGAGCCGTGAGCTAACCGCGACTGCTCGGCAATCTCAGCCAAGCAAGCATTCCGCCGTCGGCGACGATATGCGAGCCGGGTCAAGCTCGTAGACACTCGCGGCGAGCGCCCTAGTTCCGGCCTGAGCGCGTTCTACTAAGTGTTCTGGCTCGGAAGTTCGCCGACGTATTGGTGGGTCAGGCTGCTCGGGTGGCTGACTGGTCGATCCGGTGGGCGAGGCGGTTGAGGTCGTCGCGGGTGAACTTCCATTCGAATGGGGCGGCGATCTGCTCGTAGCGGCGGCCGAACGCGAGTAGCCGCTGCTCGAGGGTGTCGAGATCGGGGAAGTCGTTGGGGGTGAGCACCTTGCGCTGGACGACCGAGAAGTAGATCTCGGCTTGGTTGAGCCAGCTGGCGTGGACGGGGGTGTGGACGAGGATCAGGTTCTTGTATCTGCCTTGGAGGCGATTGATCGATGCTTTGCCGCGGTGCGCGGAGCCGTTGTCGGCGATCACGAACACGCGCTGGGCCTTGTTGTAGGGCTCGACGCTCATGAACTGGTCGATGAGCGCGTCGAACGGGACGATCCCGTCCTTGGGGGCACAGCGATCGAACAGCCTGGCGCGCTTGGTGTCCCACGCGGCGAGGTAGCAGAGCGCGCCACCTCGTTCGTACTCGTGCTCGACGCGCTGCCCGCGCTTGACACGGGCCGTGGCGGGCAGTGTGGCGTGCTTGCGATGGCGGGCTTGGATCGAGGGCTTCTCATCACAGCACACGACGTAGTCACCGGGATGCAGCAACTCGCCTTCCCACCGGCCGGCGTAGAGGTCGAGGATGCGACCAGCCTTGGTGGTGAACTCGGGGTCGCGTGGGAAGATCCATGAGCGGTGCTGCCACGGCTTGATCGCGTCTTCTGAAAGCCAGCGCCAGACGGTCACTCCGGAGATCTGCTCGCAGATTCCACGCGTAACGGCCTCGCGCGCGAGCTCTATGGATGACCAGCGGGCAAGCGGAACATCGCTCTCGGCGGGGAGCTCGCACGCCAGGCGGATCACCTCAGCGCGTACCTGAGGGGGGAAAGACCGGCGGTCTGCCGCGCCGGGGCCGGTCCTCCAGACCAGCCAGACGCTGCTCGAAGAACCGCTTTCGCCACTGTGACACGACATCACGTCCGCACCGCAACTGCGCGGCGATCTGATCGTTGCGCAGACCGTCGGCGGCCATCAGCACCATCTGAGCCCTCATCACCTGCCAATACGGCAACGTATACGAACGCGCCAACGACTCCAGAACCACGCGTTCGTCATCCGTCAGCTCAATCCGATACGGGCTACGCCTCGGCATCAGCGTCCTTTCACGAGAGGACAGGATGCCACACACGCTACGGCCAGATTCGGACGCTAATACGTAGCCTTACTTATGAAAATAAGCACTAAGGGACGTCGGTGGCCAAGCGTGTCTAACGACTGGAGCTGGCGCTCCTCACTGGTGGGCACGGGCAACGAGAGAAGAGGCGCTTGAGGAGCCCCGGTCGGCGCTCGATCTGCTCGATTGATGGCTGGGCTGGTCGACAGGGCAGCAGCGCAATATCCGCCCGCGCGTAACGGGAGGTCGGCTTTTCACCGCACCAGCGACAGTCTGGCTGGCGGAGAATCTGCGGCTGGAGGGTCGTACCGTCGCGGGTGAGCGTGACTCGATGTTCGGCGAGCGCGTCGGTGGCCTGCCCAATCGTCGCCATCAGGAACACGTTCAGTGCTCCGGCAGCGGCGGCCGCGTTCAGCGTCGTGACAGACGGGTCGATGATCGCCGCGGTCCCGAGGTAGTTCTGATTTCCGCGCTCCTCGGGGGACGCCGCCTCTCGCTGCAACGCGTGGGGATCGATCAGCCCAGCACAGGACAGGCACCCCCGCCCGGCCAGCACGGGCCTGACAGCAGTGTAGATCTGCTCGATCCCTCCGCTGGTGTTCGTGTCAACCTTCGCGCCAATCTGGATCATGGGGATCAGGAAACTGTGGGCGATCGCGTTGGCGATGAGCCGTGCTGTGACGGTGTCGGTCGCGAGAAACATGAAGTCGCAGTCGAGAAGGCTGCGTGCGACCTCGAGCTCAGCGATGTTGTCGTCGATTGCCTGGGTCTGGATGGTGGGATCGATCTGGGCGACGTGGCGGGAGGCCACGTTGACCTTCTTAGCTTTGGTGCGCGCGTCGTTGTCGGTGGCGCCGATGATCCGTGAGAGATTGTGGGTCTTGACGATGTCGGGATCGATGATCGTGAGGCGCCCGACACCGAGGTGCGCGAGCTGCTCGATCAGTATCGAGCCCCCTCCGCCCGCGCCGATCACGGCGACGTTCATGGCCCGCAGACGAGTCTGGCCGATCTCGCCGAACAGCCGTAGCTGTCGGTCGAAGCGCTCCTCGGACGCGGCGACCGGTTCGCCGGGTCTGTCATAGAGGAAGTCGATGTTCGAGCCGACGACGCGTACTTGGGCGAGCGGGGAGCGCTGGCCGTCTCGTGTCCAGATCTCGCCCGCAGCGCTGTGCTCCCCAAAGGCGATGCCGCCTACGACCCGTGCGGTGGTGATGTTCAGGAGGTGCTCGAAGACGCGCTCATGAGAAGCGAGATCGTCACACGAGAGGCCTGTCCGCTCGCCGGAGCCAGGGTGGCTGTGAGCGCTGATCAGAGTGAGGCGTTCCTCGGCTGCGCGGTTGCCGAGTCGAGCGAGTGCGGAGGCCGCGAGCTGACGGTATCCGTGCTTTCCGGGCGGGAACTCCTCGTCGGAGAGCAGGTGCACCTCGCGGACGGTGAGCAACGAACTGCCGTCGGCGTGCGGGTGCTCGCCGGTGAGCAGGATCGCTCCATGCTCGTCGTGATCACCCGGGAACAGGTGGGCGTGCAAGCGCTCGTAGTCGTTCTGGCCGAGGCGCAGCTCGTTCATTGCCGCAGAAGCCGTGCCATCGTCAGCAGGACCGATCCGAGGGCGGTGTCATAGGCGGGGTTCCATCGGTTGTGGCGCAGTGAGACCTGTGTCGCCGGGGATCCGCGCCAGGTGACGAGCTGCAGAGCATTGTCGGAGGCTTTGTCGGGGGCCGCTCCTGTGATGTGGTAGGGGTAGATCGCGGCGTCGGGGTAATGGAACGGGAGCAGGAACGAGAGCACCCCGACGTTCGGGGTCCAGCCTGCTCCCAGCTGGACCTCGCTGATGTGGACGATCGCGCCGGCCTCGTCGGGCTCGACGCTCAAGCGTCCGGGGAACTCGCGTTCGAGCTCCTCGATGCCCTTCGCGAGCTCGGCCGGAAGGGTGATTTGGGTCACGATACGTCCTGTCCTGAGATCGCGGTGAACTTCTCGCCCTTATGGACGCGGATGTGCTCCTCGTCGGCGACCGGTGCGCCCTTGTGGTCGAACAGCTGGAAGTCCTCGGGTACTTTCGCGGCCTGCTTGATCTGTAGGCCGGTGACGTCGGCACCGGGGACCTCCACGTTCTTGTTGTTGACGGAGATGACCACGGGCGCGGAAATGGCGGTGAACTTCTCCCCTGCGTGAACGCGGATGGTCTCGGTGTTGGCGACGGGCTGGCCCTTGTGATCGAAGAGTTCGACGTCCTGCGGAATGTCTACGGCCTGCTTGATCTGTAGGCCGGTGACGTCGACATCGGGGACCTCCACGTCGCGTGCGTCGACGGAGATGACGACGGGTTTCGGGTGCTTCTCGCTGTCGGTCATGAGTTCCTCCAATACTTCAGTGAGCTTATTGAAGTATCGTAGCAGCCGGTCCACGGCGATCTGCGAGCGCCTTATGCGGGGCTAGCAGAGAGCAGCGTCGAGCTCTTGCAGCTCGGGCGTCTTGAACAGCAGCCGTCGCCCGCGGCGGGCGTCCGGGTCATCGCTTCGGGTGAGTGTCCCCGCCGCCTGCAGCTGGGCCAGACGCTGGTGCAGGTTCGGGAGCTTCTGCTCCAAGCGCTCTGCGAGCTCCGCAGCGGTGAAGGTGCCGAGCGTCTGTGCTGCGTTCAGGGTCTCCTGCAGATGCGGCCGGCCGCCGAGAACCTCGAGCTTGTCGTCCTCGAGCGTCGTCAGCGAGGCTTCTCTCCGCTCGAGCACGAGCGCGATCGTGTCGGCCACGTCCTCGTTGAGGTTCGCGAGCAGCACGAAGCGCTGCGGGCGGTCGGCGATCGCTGCGCGCATCGCGCAGACGACCTCGTCGAGGAACGGCGAGGAGGCTACGCGGACGTCGCTGAAATCGAGGATCAGCGCAGGTGCCTTATGTGTCGCGTCGCGGATCTCCTGCGCGACCTTCTCGCCGAGCGCGCGTGTCCCGAGCGCCCGGCCGTGGCGCCGTATACGGATCACATGTGGCGTCAGTGACATTACTGAAACATTACCGCTAAGTGGCGGCGGAGTTTGCGGTTGGGAGACGGATTGCTCACGGGTCGATTCTGGCGATGACGGTGGTGCCGGGCACATGAACGCCTTTGCCGGGGTGTTGTCCGTTCCATCTCCAACGCAACCGGCCGGTCCCCGCCAGGATCTCGATGCCAACTTTTAGGTCGTGTCGTCGGCCAAGTCGCAGGAGTTCCGGCAGGAAGCCTCTCACGTTGGCATGGTCGGGGATCGCGGCAAGGCGCTCGGTCGGTGATAGTGCCTCGCTGATCGCTTTGCCGCTGTCGAGCACCACCACCCGGACGCTGCGTTCACGCCCAGCGACGCTGGCGGCGAGGATCGGCGGGTCTTCGCCGTCCCTGCCGTGACGCAGCGCGTTCTCGGCAAGCTCCATCACGGTCAAAGCGATGACCCCCGCGCGCTCCTCGGCGACGCGCGCGAATTCGCAGGCCTCGAGCGCGAACTCGCCGGCCGCATGGGCGTCCTCGGGGTCGTTGATCTGGGTTGCCGGGATCAGCGCGAATCTCGACCGCTCGGGCAGCTCGCGGTCAGTCGCGATCGTGACGGCCTCCGGCAGCTCCCCCAGCAGATCGAGCAGGCGCGAAGCGACGGTCGCCTCGCGCGGCGGGGCGACCGTGACCCTTCCGGCCGGGTGCCGACGCAAATGACGGGCGATCCGCATCTTCGCAGCCGCGCCGGTGAGCACGTCGATGCGGTCGACCGCGGCGGCTGCAATCATCAGATCGCTGTCGTTCTCGCCGTCGGGTTCAGGCCCCAGGAAGCCGATCAGCGCCGCTTGTCCATCGACTGAGCCGCTAAGACTGATCATCGCTGGCGGTCTGTATCGCATCGACATGGACCGCTGAGCGTACGCTCAGCGCAGGATGAACCGAAGCGTTGGCAGTCAGCAACATGGAATCTTGGATCGGATTCCGAGCACCCGACGACGCCGCGTTTCCACGACACCGTCGCCAACTCGGTCCACTCTGCGGTCCGTTTCGGCTGTCCCTGCGATCCCTTTGTGGTCCTGAGTGCCGCGAACAGACGTGAACACCCACGAACAGCCTCCCCGCGAGCCCAGCGTTTTCGCGCTTTCGCCGCGGTTTTCAACGTTCTTAACCTATGACCGAAAATCGGGGAGACAGGATCAAACCCGGTGCATCATAAGCGTTGATGCGGTCGTTCATGACGCCTGCTCCCGAACTGCTCCCGAACGCAACGGCATTGGACCCGTCGCCGCGTCCCAGGCGGCGAGCACGCGCGCTCTCGCGGCGTCGTGCGAAGGGTGCCCGTAGAGGGTTTGCACGAGCTGGCCACCGTCGGTGTGGCCGAGTTGGATCGCGACATCCCACGGCGTCACGCCGCGTTCGAGCAGCATCGTCGCAGCGGAATGGCGCAGCGAATAGAAGTCGTAGCCCGGAAGGTTCGCGATCAGCCGCAGCCGTGACCAGTAGCGATGGTGCAGCGATTGCGTCCACTGGCAGCCGGCGGGAGAGACGAACAGCAGGCCGAGCGCGTTCTCGGGGACCTCGCGCAGCGCGTCCTGGGCGACCGGCGGCACAGCGATCGTGCGAGCTTTCCCGGTCTTCGTCGGTCCAGTCTTGCGCGTCTTCGACGACAAGGACCGCTCGACCCGGGCCAATTGGCCTTCTATGTCGTCTCGGCGGAGCGCGAACAGCTCGCCCGGCCGCACACCCGTGTAGCCCGCGAACAGGATCATCGCCCAATACTGCGGCGCGTAGTCGTCTAGCTCCATGCGGGGATCGAACGCGAGCTGCGCGAGCGTGCCGAGTTCGTCCTCGCCCAACACCTCCAGATCCTTGCGCCCCTTGGAGCCCGGCAAGCGCAGTTCAGCGAACGGGTTGAACGGGATCAGGCCGTCACGGACAGCATCGCCGAACATCGCTCGCACCGCCGGCAAGCTCGAACGGTGCTTTAGCGCCCATGCCCGCGCAACGGGACGGTCCAGATCGGCGAGCCTGACGCCCTTGAAGTCGGCGCCGAAGACCTTAACGCGCTCGGCATTGTGGAGGTTCGTTGACTCGCGCGGCCGCGGATAGTCAGCGGCCCAGCGCGCAGCGAAGTGGTCGCACGTCTCGCGGCTCGTGCCGCGTGCCTTCAGCTTCCACTCAGCCTCAGCCTCGGCAGCCTCGCGGCGAGTGTCGAACGTGCCTAGATGCCGCTTGCGGCCGAGCGCCGGATCGTAGCCCGACGCCGTCCATCTCGATCCCCGCTTACGCGGCATAGTGCGTCTCCAACCAGTCGTGGACCTCTTGGAGGTCGAAGCGTAGGCGACCGCCATAGCGTCGTGTCGGGAAGCCGTGTTCAGCGATCCGGTAGCGCCACCACCGCTCGGAGAACCCGAAGTGCTCCTGCAGGTCCGCCAGGGCGACGAGACGGGGAGGCCGGCGCCGCTCGACCGGGAAGCGGATCACCTTTGCTGTCTGGCCGTTCACGACCGGGCCTCCAAACAGTCGCGTAGCGCAGCCGCGAGTCGAGGTCCCGGATCGTCCGAATCACGATCACACACCAACGGGACATCGGCTGTGTAGTGCTCGTCGAGCCACTGTTCAGCGACGGCCATCAAACCATCGAACGAGAGCATCGCATCCACGGCCCGCTCTGCCAAGACGAGTGCCTGCGCGTTCGTCCCGCCGTAGCGCAGCGCGATAGTCCTGAATAGGCGAGCATGGACCCGTCCGACCAGTCGCTCCTTTGCTGTCTGGCCGTTCACGAGACGACCTCGAACTCAACACGCCAGACCACTGCGGCCGGGTCGATGCTCCCGTTGATGGCGACGAACGCATCAACGAATGCCGCCGTTGTGGGAAAGCCCTCCCTACGGGCCTCCTCATCGCAGAAGCCGTCGCCAAGGCGCTGCTTCCGCACGCCAGTCACGCGCGCTTCACCGATCCGGGGAACACCACGGCCCGGGTTGATCGTGAAGACCTGCCCCTCCCGGTAGGCGCACCGTTCGCGCCACCACGGCGAGCGCGGATTGTTCGAGCACAGGCGCCGCGTGACCGTCTTTTCGCCGCGCATCACCTTCTCGGCCAGTTCGCGCTTGAAGATCATGGCAGCCGCTCGATCTTGTCGCACTCAGCACACACCCGATAGGCAGGCTTGTAGACCCAGACGTGGCCGCATAGCCAACAGACAGCGCCCCAGAAGGTCATCTGATCTCCTCCCACACCAGGACCCCATCGTGAATAATGGCGCGGCAGTGAGCCGTAATCACCACGCGCTCTCCCTCCTGCTCTTGTGGGTCTGCTGGGGTCATCGCTCCCCCTCCCCTGCGACACCAAGAACAGCCTCAACCTCTGCATCCTCGTCGCCGATAAGTTCATCGTGCGCTCGCGCGTACGCGCCGTAATCACCGAACTCATGGTTAATGCGTTCCGCCAACCCAACGGCTATCTCGCAGTTCGCGTTACGCTCCTCAAACAGACGCTTGACAAGCGCGCGGAGCTTCGTCGTCTCATCCGTCACTGTGGGTGAAGGAGCGGCGGCGAGAGTTACCTCGACTAGATCGGCTGCCGTCCAGCCACACTCAGGACATATCCATCTCTCGCCATGCTCGCCACCGACAGAGACAGCGTTTCTCTTGCAACCAAGACACCGCCGTATCTTGAACGGCTCCTGCTCCTCCCCTGACGTAGAAGGCTCGGCTTGGGTAAGCCGTGAAGCCTGCTCGATTGTGGTTCCCGCTGGTTGACAGGCGTAACACGGCTGCACCCTCGACCCGTCAGGTTCCATCAAAATCCGCTCATCGCCACAGACGGTGCAGGACGGCCCTGACGTAGAAGGCTCGGGCGAATGACACTCGCATTTGCAGCCACGGAGAACGCCCACCTCGTCGCAAGCATCGTGTGCGCCCATCGCACACGGGACTGACTTCGGCCAGTGCTCCCCTGACGTAGAAGGCTCGGGCTGTCGTGCCCTATCGAGAGTTGCCTGCACGTCGGGATCACGTAGAGCCGCCTCGTACCCCTCACCGTCGATCTCACCGACAAACGGTCCACCTGACGCTGCCTGGCGCTGCTCCTCCTCGTGTGCAACCTGATGCTCGTTTGATTCGCGTGCCCACTGCTCTTGGGGAGTCTTCGGTGACGCGGCGAGAGCAGCACGCTCTACCTCGCTGGTCTTCTCTCTCGCGATCCGCTCAAGATCGTCGCGCTCTTCCCGCTCCGTGAGACGTTCCATCATTCTCAACACTTCCTGGATGAACGCCTCTGACGCCTCAGGAAAAGCGTGAGCGCGCAAAGTCTCCTCGTCACAGGGCCAACGCGGAGGCTGCGCAAAGTTGCAGGGACCCCTCCCACGCACCTGGTAGTAGCCGCTTTCAAGCCTTTTAACGGTGATCTCCCGCTCTGTGCTCACTGGACGCTCAGACTCAGACATCGCGTCCCTCCTTGTCGGGAGAGGAGAACACCAGAGCAAGGAGGTCTCGAGCACCATTGTCGTGTTCGTCACGGACACCACCAGCGTTCACTTCATAGTCGTGTTCCTCTCCATGCCATGCAGCCAACAGTCGTCCGACCGCCTCGATATCGGCGTCTGTGGCTCGGTCCTCGCGAACATGCACTTCCTCGTCTGGGATCAGGGGGCCAGCCTCGACGTGAATATCGTCGAGCGTCCCAACCAACGTCCATCGCCTCGGTTCGGCCATTTATGCTGCGCTCCTCTCGGTCTCTCCGCTACACGCCCGCACGAGTGCCCGCTTCTGCCGGCCAGTCAACGAATCGACCTGCTTGTGCTCAGGGACCGGACTAGGTGAACCCGTGAGCATCCCGGCCAGCGAGAGTGCGCGCCTGACCTTCGCAGCCCCATAACGGTGCTGAGATAGCAACAAGTCGAAGACTGTCATCGTCGCCACAGCCTCATACTCGAATGCCTCGGCGAGAGTGATCTTGTGTTCGCGTAGCTGACGCTTCACGCGCGCCCTAGCGAACCGGATCGCGTTCGCTTTCGCCAACGCCGCTTCTCCCTGCTCCAGGGTTATCACGCCGCCGCCTCCCTCGTTAGCCCGCATGCGCACTCCACGATCTCGACCTCGCACTCGGCGAACGCGGCGATCATCTTCCCGAAGCGCTCCTTGGTCCATGTCGCCACCCCAGGTCGTGCACCGAGCAGCAGGCCCGATGTTGAACCGTGGGGGTGAAGATGGTCCAGCCAAATCGCGTACACCGTCTCGTCTATCGCGCCCTGAAGGGCTGGGACCACGGACGCCCACCGTGCCTCGTCGTCGGGGGTCGCGGGCTCAAGCGGCCCTCGCTCAATAGCGCGCTCGACAGCGTTCGCGACCGGCGTCGCGGATGGTGAACGTTCGAGGAACGTCCGAAAGGTACGCACCCAGTCCCGAGCTTGGCTGTTGCGCCCCGTACCGGCGAGCGCCCAGTGCTCCAGTGCCGAGGCGGCTAGACAGTGGTCGCGGTCGTCGAACTCGCCGACAGCGAGACCGACACCGAACCGCGTCGGCTCGATCCCGCCGCGCTTGGAGTGAACGCGACGCAGGACCGCGAGCGCACTGTCAGCGGGCTCCCTCAGCTTCTCCGGCAAGCCCTCGGGTAGTTCGTCCTGGTTGATGGCCAGTCCCGCGCCCGCGTCCAAAGCTGTAGTGTCTTTAGAGCCTTCTCCACCACTCCCCCTGCCCCTGCCACTAACCCTCCCACTAACCTGGAGGCTCGAAAGAGCCTCCACTGAGGTGTCAGTGAGGCTCAAAGAATCTCTTATAGAATCAGGGGTTTTTTGAGGCTCACCAGAGGTATTGGTGAGACTTATGCGAGCCTCTGTCAAGGCTGGCTTTATCCACGTCAACTGCCCATAACGGCGCAACCAGAGATCCCGCAACGGGTGCCCGTCGGGAATCTGCAACAGATCCTTGACGGCGGACTTGGCGACCTGGATCGATTTGGTGCGTACCCGTGCCGTGCGTTTCAGCACGAACAAGACGCCTTTCTCGTAGAGCGCCTTGTCATGCTCCGCCAGCTCGTCTAGCGTCGCGTCGAGTCTCTCATCGGGCACCTTGCACTCGGTCATCGCGCGTCGCCCAACCTCGTAGATCCCAGCCATGCCACAACGGGGGTTTGTCCACGACCAGATGAAAAGCAGGGTCGCGTCTGCGGAGAGCGGTTCGATATCGGGGTGATCCCAGAAGCCATTGCTGAAGTCCTCATTGCGCGCCACCTACGCCGCCTCTCGATGGTGAGGCGCGGACGGTGGCGGGAAAAGGGTCTGTGCAGTGCTCAGCGAGCTATCGACGGGCGCCGCGACAGCACCGTCCGCTGGGGGAGCAGCGGTGTCGATGGCTCGCTCAACACTGGCGACCAAGTGGTAACGAACCTCACCGTCAACACGGTCCCAACCGATGCTGTGATCTTTCTGTAGCTCTTGGATGCGCTCTTGCCACCAGCGACCACCCAACTCTCGGATACGGTCCTCGGAGACGCCCTCGGAGCCCGCGTCTACCAAGGCATCGAGGATCTGAGTACGCTGGGCCTCGGCGCTTGAGATGCTGGCGTTAGCACCGGGATGCGTCATTTCTTCGTCACCTTGATCGCGGCGATGAACAGACGCACCGGTCGCTGCTCGCTGTTGGCCGGCTTCGGCTCCTCGTTTGCGAGGACCCATTCGACGGTCATGTCGAGTGCGCGCGGCGCGTTCGTTGATAGCTCCCGCGAAGCCAAGATCAGCTTGATCGCCGCGACCTTCTCGATGAGGTTGCTCTTGCCGCGCTCGGTCGTCGCGCCGCTGTTGCCTTGACCCGAACTCGACGCCATTACGCTGCTACCTCCTCGCTCGGAACGATGATCCAGGTGGATTTTGTGGTCCTCTTCAGCGCCCTGAATAGACCGACCGCTTCCACAGCGCAAGCCTGAGCGTCTCGCCAATGCGGCTCCAAGTACGGCAGGAGATCGAGATCCCCGTCGTCATAGTCGCGATGACAAAGACGGCAAAGCGGGACCACCATCCGAGTATCGTCACCAGCTGCTGACGCGAGACTGCGATCGATGAGGTGTACCGGGTCGCACGGGTGAGACGCGCAGACCAAACAGGCCTTCTCGGCTACTCGTTCGCGTTGAGCTGGCGTAGCCGGACTGATCGCCTTCGACCGTCTCGACACCGATGAGCGTTTCGGGCCTGAACTTCGCCCGAACCCTTTCGGCCGGCGCTCCTCACGACGTCGAGCAGTCTCAGCTCGTGCAGCTTCACGCTGCGCTTGCTCCGGGTTCGCGCTCACGAACCCCTCCGCCTGTTCCCCCTTGGTGCCCATCGGGTTTACGCGGCCACCGCGCAGATCACGTCTGCGTGCTCGATCACCGGGACCTGTAGCGGGGCCTCAGGCAACATCCGGTCGAGGAGCTCAAGCGCACTCTCAAGCAGGCCATTGCCGGTGGGCTTGATGATCTCCAGCGCCTTGGCGTAGACCGCCTCGCGAACAGCTTTCCGGATCGCCCAGTAGTCAGCGACAGCGACAGCGACAGCGACAGCGTCAGCGACAGCGTCAGCGACAGCGTCAGCGGCAGCGTCAGCGACAGCGACAGCGACAGCGGCAGCGACAGCGACAGCGTCAGCGGCAGCGACAGCGTCAGCGGCGCCGCGCTTCTTCAACTCCGCTTCGATGCGCTTCTGGAGCTTCGCTACGGCGGTTGTGCGAGCGTCCCATGCCTCGTCTCGTGCTTCGCGAATCGCGCGGCGTACACCCTCGACCGCGAGATCACCGGGCAGTGACCGCAAGCGTGCTGCGACCTCTGTCTTCCCGGCCTTGTCCAGCAGGTCGGGGAGTGCGTGGTGTAGGAGCCACTCGTTGCACATTTGGCGGCGTTCCTCGTCGCGACCGTCGTAGGCGGTGCCGAGGGATCTCAGGACGAACGGGCGTAGGAGCTGGCGGCGCTCATCGTCGAGACGGTCGTTTAGTCGCATCCCCATTCGTCGGATGATCGGGCTGACGCACGCGGGACTGTCACTGAATGGCTCGCCGGCGAGGACAGCTGCTAGCTCGTTGAAGCATGCACCGTCTTTGATGTCAGAGTGCTTGCCTCCACCGAGCTTGAACGGCTCGGCCGGTAGGGTCGTGCTTGTCATGGTGTTCCCTTCTCGCCGTTCAGGCGGTCGCGTACGTGATAATTGGGTTGGGTCATGCCGCTACCGCTTGACGTGCGCGCCTCTCGGCGGCATTGGTCGATTCGCACATTGAGGAGATCGGCTTCTTGGCCCGGTAATGGGCGAGTGCCGCGTCGATGCGCCAGTCATCGTGATTGGCCTCGGCCTCGCGGAACTCTCCGTTGGCTGCGAACACCACGACCATGCACCGTTCCGCCGGGGGTGCTCCACATCTCACGGCCGCCCGCTCATACATGTTCACCTGGTAATGCGCCGACTCGAAGATTCCACCGTTTTCCTGGGTCTTCGCGTCGACGGTGACGAGCGCTCCGTCGATCACGGCGCGCAGGTCGAGCCGGCCAGCGTAGCCTTCCTCGGGGTGCACGACCAGTTCCTCGACCGCCTTGGGTTCGGGGTCGGCCTCCAGTAGCCAGCGTGTGAGCGCTTGGATGTAGCCCCGGTGCGCCTCGGGGTGATCCTTCAGGACCGGGGCTGCGCTGGTGAGCATGTATGCCTCAAGCAGCGCGTGGATATTCAGCCCGCGGTCGGCGGCTTGACGCTTGGCGTTTTCGGCGCCGAGCTTGTTTGCCCGGACGATCTCGACGGCCTGGTCGAGGTCCACGTCCGGGCCGATCAAGCCCATCCGGACCGCTTCGACTGCGCCCTTGATCCCTTCGCGCTCCGCCCAGACCGGCAGACCGCCCTTGGGGAACACGTCGTCGAGCATGGTTGTGACCGAGACGAGGCGTTTGCGCTTCTCCTCGTTCGGTGTCCAGTGGTAGGCGCGGTGGTCCTTTAGGCGTGGCTCGCCGTCCTTCTTGAGCCAACCCTTCGGGGCCTGCTCGAACTCGACGATGCCCTCCGATAGCTCGCGGACGAGCGTGTGTTCCATCGCGCCCGGGATGGTCGAGAGGTCCACTGTCTCGGTGGCGCTCACGATTCCATCTCCGCGAGGGAACGAATCTCCGCAAACGCCGCGTCAAGCGCGGTCTGCTCGGATGCGGCCGTCCCGCTCCGAAAACCAAACCCAATCTCGGCTGCCCACTCCCAGCCATCGGCGGTCTGCTCGATCTGGATTTCTGCGAGGTATTTCTTCATTTGGCCCTCACCGCCAGTCCCGCGACCTGCTCGAACTCGACACCGGGGATCTCCGGGGGCTGCCCGTTGGCTTTGACGCCCTCGCGCATCGCCGTGTTGATCGCCTTCTCGTCGGGGATCAGGTACATGGCCGGGAGCTTGTCGAGGTCGATCGACTTGACCTGCCAGCGCTTCACGGTGCTGGCAGTGCCCGACTGGGCTGCCAGTGGTGTAGCTGCGGCGACGGTGGTGGCCGGCGCCGCCCGGGCGGCAATCTCGCGTTGGCGTGCCTCCTCGGCTTCCTTCTCGGCCTGGGCGACGCGCTCCTGAGCCTCGCGCGCGGCCTTGCGCGCCTCGATCTCTTCGACGACCATGACGTGCTCGTCCTCGCCGCTGTTGTCGTCGAGCCGGAGCGCTTCTAGGCTCTCCTGGTCCATGGCGGCGATCTCCTGGCGTCGCGCGCTAGCCTTCTCTGCCAACTCTGCCTGTCGGCGCTCCTCGGCTTCCCTCGACTCCCGCTCGGCGCGCTGTGCCGCCTCGACGGCTGCCTTGCGCTCAGCCTCAGCCTTGGCCTCTTGCTCGCGGCGCTCAGCGTCGAGACGTTCCTGCTCTTCGCGTCGAAGGCGCTCCTGCTCCTGCTGGTAGGCGAGCACCTTCTCGCGCACGAGCTTGTCGGCAGTCTTCAGCGGTTCGGCTTGGGCTTTGAACTGGTCGTCGATCGCTTTCGCGTGACGCTTCAGCGGCTCGACTAGGAACTTGCGGGCTGTCTCCAGCTTGCCGGTCTCGGCCTTGATTACCGACAGGAACTCGGTGGCCGCCGATGCCTCGTCGGGTGTGCGGACCTCGATCGCTTGGGCTTGCGTGACGACGGCTGAGACGGCGGCCGCAGCCTCCTCGACCTTCTGCTGCTCGACTGGGGCGAGATCGGTGCTCATTTGTTCGCCCCCTGTCGTTGCAGGTACTCGCCGAGATGCTGGCGCAGCTCGTAGGCTGAACTCACACTGAGATCATCGGTGCAGTCCACGCCCACGGATGCGAGCAGCAGCGCGAGCGCGTTGTCATTGATGCCGGCGGCGGTGAGTGCATCGCCCAACTCGGTGGCCTCCTCCTCGGTGAGCGGTCGGTCCTCGGGGTCCGACGTCTCGTCGGCGAGCGTGCCCTCGACGACCTCATCGCCCACGTCGGTGCGCGGCTCGGGATCGGTCTGGACCTGCACGCTCTCCCCGATCTCGCCTTCGGCGTAGACGCGGATGCCGTTCATCACGTCCGGGCAGTACCAGGCGACCCCGTTACTCATCGCACGAGCGAAGTTCATGTTGCGGGGGTACTTGATGTGGTTGGACGGTGCGCCGTTGCGACTGGGCTTCGTCAGCCCGGCGCGCTCAGCGTCCTTGATGGTGAACGTGGAAACCCCAAACGCTTGGGGCCACGGGAGCCAGCCACCCTGCTCGTCCCTCATCGGCGCCGGGTTTGGCCCGAACTCGATCGAGCACTTTGTATCGTCGTGCTCAAGAATGCGGTAGTCATACTTGCCCGATGCGCGCACCTTCGCGGCTTGCAAATTGGCCGACATCTCGGGCTTGCCCTCGACGATGTGAATATCAGTCATCGCCTGGGTGGCGCTGAGCCCCAGGTCGCGCCCGAAGATAAGCTTCGCAAACGCCTCGTCAGCCTTTTTGGCGTCCTTGAAAAAGCCCGATCCGGCGAGTGCCCGGCCGAATCGGTAGAGCGTGTTCATCTCGCCCCCAGTGATCGGGGCGTCTATGTCCGTCGGTGACACGCGGTCAAGCGCAGTTGTCGGCTCGGCGCTCATACCGTCGCCCCCTCGGGTGCTGCGACCTCGATGAACTTCAGGCCAGCCATCTTGCGATCGATGTACCCGTCAAACGACGGGAACTCGTCGGGCACGAACAGGGTCATCTCGAAGCTGTGCCGATTTCCGATCGTGACCCAGCGAGCGTCTTTCGACACCCGCTCTTGCGCCGGCAATCCACGTCGCAGAGCGGCCCCCCAAATCTCGTCGCACTGCTCGACCGTCAAGCTATGCACGTTCAAGCTGAGTCGCGCGTTCGCGGGGATCGGCAAGCTGAGGAAGCTCCCGACCGTTGCTGTAGTCTGCTCATCCATCAGGAATCAACCTCCTGGTCACGCCCTCCGGCTGTCTCACCAGCGCGGAGGGCATCTCTATGTACGGGTGCGAGGCCCGACAATCCGGCGATCAAGATCAGGCCGGTGCGGGGTCGTTGAGCGCGTTGCACGTCCTGCTCGGATAGGCCGAGACGAGGCCGTTTCAAGTCGGTGAAGATGACGGGGCGACGGAGTTTCATGCCGCGACCTCCTGGTAGCGCTTGACGATCACGGGAGAAACCTGCTCAACACCAAGACTCTCCACTTCGACGCGCTGCGCGCCACAGAACCCGCAGTCAAGATCGCGATCGTCTACAAGCCACCCTTGACCGTGAACGTCGCGATAACAGCGCAAGCTCATCGAGACGCGGTACCCCTCGCACTCTGGGTTCGTGCAGACGTAGTCGCTCTCGTACTCACGGTCGGTGGTGGTGGGGTCCGCCCAATCCTCGTGGCGCTCGTCACTGGTCATCGCCGCCACCCGTTTCCAGCTCGTCGATAGGGCAAGTCCCACCCGGCGTTACGCATTTGCGCCATCTGAACACCGACGTGACCGGTGGTCTGGTTCAATGCGGCGGCTATCACGGCAAGGGGATGCCCATCACCCCACATTGATTGGATCGTGCGCCAACGCTCCTCCTTGGCCGCAATGACGCATTTGCTGCAGGTCCCGTCCTTGGACATGCCGATACCCATTTGGCCGCCACAGGTCAGGCAGGCGCCTCGATGTGTGCGTCCGTATGAGGCATCGTAAGCACGCTTATGCTGCCAGTTGCGGGCCTTCCAGTCCTTCGAGGAGCGACGAGCCCGCTCCTCGGCGCCTGGATTTAGCAAGCGGCAGACGGTTGAGGTGGAAACGGAGAGCGTCGCCGCGATCTCTCGATGCGTGGGACGTGGGTCCCGTTCGCGCATCTCGCGCGCCCGCTCGCGGAGTTCGAGCTTCTCGCTCATCATCAGTTCCACCTCGCGAACGATGCGGTCTGTGCTTGCAAGAGCGTGGCCTCAAGCTTCGCGCGAGCGGTATCCCTCGGCGACGGGACCTGTTTCTCGGGGACCGTCATCGCCTCGAACAAGGCCTCGCCGAACTCGCAGTTCGCGAGCAGCGCACGGATCTCCGGCTCGGTCATCGGAGGAATCTCGATCAGGCTCATGACCGTCTCCGGTGTCTGCGGGCTTCATATTCGTCGGCCCGTTTCGCTGCCAGACAAAGAGCGACCATGAGGACCACTAGGAACCCGACGATCACGCTCAGAACGATCCAGATCACAGGACACCCCGCATCCACCGAGAGCCATAGCGGGCCAACACGGCCACGGTCGCGCCGATGGCTACCCATTCGTAGACGTGGACGATCAGAGAACAGAGAGAGGTCATCGCCAGGACTCCACGATCTGTGCTCCCTGGTAGCAGCGCTTCAATACCATCAGGCAGCCCTGCGTCCCGTAGCGTCAGGATGCTCGGCGTAGAACCACGCGACCGGATGGCCGAGCGCCTCGGCGATCTGCGCCATGGCATCGGTACGGGGGTGGCGAGTGTTGCCCTCCCAGGCCGCGATGGTGCGGACTGCGTGGCCGATCTTTTCCGCGAGCTGCTGCTGGGTCAGGCCCTTGGCTGCCCGGGCTTCGGCGATCCGCCGTCCGATCTCGATCTGCTCCATACACGAAACGTACATGATCGCTCGGTGCGTGTCAAGGCATCTTGCACATTTTGTGTAGGTCAGGTAGTTTCCACGGACCGGCGGGCCTAACGGATTCGGCCCGGCATGTACGATTTGTGTGGCCTATGGATGGGATCGAACCAGTCGAGATCTGCGCGCGGATCAAGCAACTTCGCGAGAGATCGCCGCTAACGCAGGAGCAGTTCGCCGAGGCGATCAGCGCTAGCGTGGGATCCCTCAACAAGTACGAGCGCAACCGGGTGCCGTGGGGCAAGCTCGGCAAGATCGCCGATTTGACGCATGCCGATATCCGCTGGATCGTCTTTGGGGCAGCCTACGATGATCCGCTAGGACGCATCGAGCAGAGTCTCAGTGATCTCTGGATGCTCTTCGGCGACATGCTCGCCCAGCCAGAGGGCGACGATTTCGGCAAGAAGCTGGCTAGCGCGCTCTCCGGGAAGGCTGCCCGCGAGCGTGTTCTAGCTCGGCTAGCGCAATCCCAAGATCGCGACGATAAGCCGAACCGACGGCAAGGCGAGACCGTAGCGAAGTAAGCCACTCAATCGTGGCGTCCTGCGCCTCCTCGTCGGTCAGCGGGCGGTCATCCCCGTTTGCAGGCGATTCCCGTTGGTCGCATTGCCCCTCCACGAGCCGCAGAATACCCCCATTTGGACCGCCGAGTCGGCGAATCTTGCCGACACTCATTCGCCCCGTTGTTGGGTCTATCGCCACGGTCCCCCCGTCTAGATGGCCGTCCAAACCGAGGGCGCACCCTATACAACTATCTGGGCATTCGTAAACCGAACATCCGCCTATTATCTGGGACTGGACAGTCTCAAACCCGCAATTTGCGGACGATCAATCACTCCTCGCGCTCGACCTCGGCGACCAGCTCCCCCATCGTCAACCCGAATGCCTGGGCGATCTCCCGGACAGTCGTCCACGCCGGGTTGATCTCTCCGCGCTCGATACGCCCGTACCCGGAGAGCGTCAAGCCGGCGCCGAACGCGAGGGCTTCCTGCGTTTCGCCGCGCTCGGCACGCAGGCGGCGGATCGCTGTGGCGAGGTTCTGGTCGGCTGGTGTTGTGGGCGGCATCCGAGTGAGAAACATCCCAGACGCCGGGTCTCGTAGTCCAGAGAACACAAGCCACGGCCGTCCAGCCACGGCATAGCCGCCACTCGTGTACACTCCGGTGCCTCGGGGTTGGTTGGCCCCGGCATAGTCCGCTCACCGAATGCCCATTCGGTCCAGAGATCTTGATCGGCCCCTCGACACCGCTCATCCCCTAAATGAGCAGTCGAGGGGCCGTCAAGGTCCACGCCTCTCGTCGAGCATCTGGACTTTGCAGTGCGGCATGCTGTACGCTCCCGCGCATGGCGATCAGAGAGAAGGGCAGCATGTACTGCCGCAAATGCAAAAGGCCGGTGCCCGGCATCAGGAACGGTCACGCCGTGCGCAATACGGCAGGCGTGCTCGGTGCTGTTCCGACTCTTGGCCTATCACTGCTCGCCACCAAGAGTGAGGGCTGGCATTGCCCGAACTGCGGAGGACGGGCGACGAAAGCTGGCCAGTCGCTCAAGATGGAATGGGTGTCGGCGCTCGTCGCGTTCCAGTTCATGATGGGAATCGCGATCGGAGCGGCCATGCACAGCTTTGTTGGCTTTTTGGTCGTCCTCATCGTGCCTTGGGTCATCTATTTCCTAGCCAGGAGGATCCGATGAAGTTCGCGGCTGCCACCCTGATGCTCGCCGCGGCGTTCGCCGCGTCGGCGAGCGCCCACCCCGTCAAGCACCACCTCCACTGCAAGCCCCACTATGTGAAGCGCACGGTCACGATCCGCAAGCACCGGCATGGCCGTCTCGTGAAGGTCCACAAGACCGTCTGCGTGAAGGTGAAGGTCAAGGCCCAGCCGACGCCGGCGCCCCAGGCGGTCGCGCCGGCGTCGCGTGCGATCAAGCTGAAAGCCCATCTCGATCCGAGCTTCACGCGCGACCCGAGCGACCCGTTCAAGGTCACGTATGCGTACAGCGCGAGCGCGACCAGCGAACTGCTCGCCGCGCCCTTGACCGCCGAACCGGCCCCGCTCCCCGAAGGTGTCCTCAGTCTCTACAACGACGGGCTGCTCGCATGCTCGATCAACGTCGGCGCCACAGCCGCCGGCGGCGAATGCCCGGTCACATACTCGAAGCTCGGCGAACACACCGTCACCACGATCTATAGCTCGGGGGCAACCAGCGCCACGGAAACCGAAGTCGAGCACATCGAACCGATTGCAACCAAAGTGACTTTGACGGCGAGCTATGAACCGCTCTCGCCGTCGGTCAACGAATCGGGGCTCGCAGCATATGAAGGATGCCTCAGCGAACCCGAGCCGACCGCCTGCCTGGGACCCGCGCCGGGCCAGCCGAGCCAACACTATGAAGAATGCACGAACACGCCCGGTGTCTACGAAGAACGCTGCGCAGTCGACGCGACCGAGAGATCGCACTGGTTGATCGGGCACCTCGTCGTCAGTGCCCGTGTGACCGACAGTGCCGGTGACCTGATCGCCGAAGCTCCCCTCGATTGCACGGGCATCAGCAAATGCCTATCACTCCCGGCTGGCGCGTCGGATGTCCACGCGACGCTCTGGGGTTTGACGATCGCCGAAAACGATTTCAACCTCGGCCAGCCGATCATGATTGGATCGGCAGCATTGGAGACGCAGGAAGTCGACGAACGTGTAGTGCATGCCTCCTGGTCGGGTTCTGGCTACCTCAGCTCCGAAGCGACCACGCCGGTCGGCTTCACACCCGCGGTCAACTGGCCCTAGAACGCAAGAAGGCCCCCCACATCGAAACGTGAGAGGCCTTCTTAGCCGAACCAGCTAGAGCGACTGGGATGCTATCGGAGCTCGCGGGCGACGCCCCAAGCGCCAGTAGGAAAGCTCGACGGGTTGAACCCGAGGGCACGGTCGCCCTCGCCGGTCACATCGATCGAGCGGCCGGTAAACGAGGCTGGACCCCAGTCGCAGTCGAGCAGTCGTGCGTGGTGGCCAAGGATCGTGACCTCGAACCAGTGGTCGAGCGTCAGGTCGTTACGGATCGCGATGCACGGTCGGGCTGTGTTCCCGCCGTCTGCGGTCTGGCCTTCACTGTCGCCGGTCAGGTAGCCGAACGTGCTGGTGCGCCCTTCGACTACATAGCCGGTGAAGCGCGAACGGTGGCGCCTCCGATTCTGGCGCCTCGGATGAGGTCGAGAAATCGGAAGTCCGACCGTTGTGGTAGGTGTTATGAAACGGGTGTTATAAAACGACTCGCCAGTGCGGGTGCCGGTGGCGTGAGCCCCGACAACGGGTAGGACGAACGCCAGCGCCGCCAGCGTCGCCACAGTGAGACGGTGGGAACGAATCGCATCGGACCTCCGTTTAGGTTCGGCTCGCGCGCAGCGCGGCCCAGGACACGCCGCCAAACGCATCGGCGGCGCCTTCCGCCCGTCGGGGCGGGTGAGCTATGCCTCTCCCCACTCCCCAGCGTTCACGAGCGCCTGCAGCGAGCCGCCTGCTTCCTTGAACCTGACGAGCGCCTGCACAGCCCAATCGAACTGGGAGCCGCGCGCGGTGCGGTAGAGGCTTTTGACCGTGGCCGCAGCTTCCATCGGGTCCTCGCTTTTGCAGGCGTGCATCAGCTCGACGATCCACTTGTGGACGTTCCGGTGTCCCGTCGGGCAGATCGCGACCGTCCGAGCGTCCCAGAGCATCCCCCGACCGTCGGGATCACGGCCGGGGGATGGCGCGACCGCCGGCTGCCAGAAGAGCTGCCACGCCACGGGTATGACGTGGTGCAGCTCGGCGGTCAGGTTCGCCGGGGAGTGCTTCTTGTGGATCTGACAGCCAGCGATGCCCATCAGCCCGCGAGCCCGATCGCCTTCGCCCAGTCGCGGAGCTTCGCCGCGACTGGCCTCGTCGTGCTGCCATGCCGCCCCACCACCCATTCCTCCACGCCTTCCCAAAGGTGACGGTCAGCTTCCGAGGCTCCCGGGCCTACCGGCGCCGGGGAAGGGGCTGGTGCTGGTGACGGGAGCACCAGTTCCTTCCCGGTCAGCGCCTTGTACTCAGCAGCGAGCGCCTGTAGATCCACACCGGCCAGGAACGCGGGATGTTCGAGGTGCCACGGGAAGATGACGATCCAAGCCTCTTCGAGTTGGTTTGCCTTGAACGCATCCGTCGCCTCGACATCCATTTCCCAAGAGATCACCTCAGAATCGACGCCTGAGCCTTCGGGCTCGTACTTGCCGTTCAGCACAGCGTGGCCGCCCCACTTACTGGATGGCTTGTGGTCCCACTTCGGCGGTTTTAGACCGCTCTGGGCTTGCTGTGAGGTTTCGAGATTGACTCCCCATAGGCAGCCACCGAAGACCGCGACAGCGGCCTCCAGCTCGGCATCGCTGGTGACGCTAGCCTTGGCGAACGCTACGGGCTTGATCGTGCCGCCCTTGCCGTCCCCGATACCGCCCTCCAGGAGCGCCTCTAGCATGGTCTGCATATCGACACCGTTGTCGCCCGCGCCGGTCGTCGGGTTGAACGTCGGGTTGCCGGACCGGCGATAGAGATCGAACACGTCCGCCTGCGATGGGACCACCTCGACGCCCGCCAACGCCCTGGAGACGAGTCGTGCGAGATTCGCGACCGAGGTGGGTCCACAGTCGCCGTATTTATCGTTGCCATAGAGGCCGAACGTCGCGCCCTTGAAATGGTCTGCAGCGACGGGGACAGCAGGCAGGACGCCGGTCAGGATCTTGCCCAGGCGCAGCGCGGGCGCGTTCTTGGGCTTGCGGCGCCCAGTCTTGTATCGTGAATACATGTCCTCTGCCCGCGGGGCACCGAAGAACTGGTTTGCTTGAACGACCACGTGTCGATCGCGCGCGGTCTGGACGACGCCGTGCGTCAACAGAATCCCCGCGAACAGGGCCGTCAGCTCCAGAATGCTGTCTGACTGCGCCTTGGTGACCGGTAGCCCGAACGCCACGGCTACGCCGATCGCGCCTGTGACGAGCCCGACGACGGTCTGCGGCGTGAGGTACGTCAGGGCGTTCGAGACGCCATGCGCGAACAGGATCAATGCGAGTGCACCACCGAACACGAGGATGCTGTCGGACTGCACCTGAGTGATCGGCAAGCCGAACGCGGCCAGTAGAGCGAGGGTGGCGACGAGAAAACTCGTCACCGTGGCCGGTGTGAGCCGGCCTAGCAATTTCTGCATGGGTCGTTCCTTTCGAGGATTAGTGTCGGGGGAGGGTTGCTCGGAGCCAGATGATTCGAGCGCGGGTTGCGCCGCGCGGGACCGGCCGAGCATGGAAGTTGAGGTGGTGAAACTCGACGCCCCGGCTATAGGGCTGGCGTAGATCCCAGCCGTGGAAGCGTGCCCAATGGATCATCTGCTCGACATCGCCGTCGTTGACGTCGATGCCTTGCTGCCACCATTCGAGCGGGCGACCGACCGGGCCGCCGTAAGCGACACCATCGGAGCGCAGCTCATGCGTCGAACGGCCGGGAGGATTGGAGATCGCCGGATACATCTGGTGGATCTCGGCTTGGGTGTGCTTGCCGTGCGCGTGCAGGATCTGTGCGGCGTCCTGCCCGCGATAGATGCTGTTGACGGTCGCTTTAGCCTCGTTCGCCAAGAGTGCGAAGTAGGGGGCGATCAGCGGGTTGCACGGGCAGCCTTGGATGACGCGGAAATCGCTCATCAATGGCCTCCCCGCGTATGGATCAGCCCGTTGGTTTCAGCGCCTTCGACGAACCACCGCGCGCACTTCGGGCCGAGATGTTCATGTTTGGCTCGCCGGGTGCGACAGCCGTAGTGGGAGAGGCGTCGCCTGAGCGCTCGCCGACGCGCATAGAGTTCGCGGAGCGACGCGGGTTTACTGACCGGCGCTAGGAAGAGAGCGACCTCGGCGCGCCTGCGAGTCACGAGACCGGCCAACACGACACCGCCAGCGTGGACATATTGCAGCATCGAGCTTGCGGCACCCTGCCAGTTGCGGACGCGCAGATCAGCACCGACGCTCGTGCCCTGGAAGATCCCGGCTCCGAGGTTCCAAACGAACGAGCAGAGCGCATCCCATTGGTTCTGATTCAACGAGACGCCGAGGCCGCGTAGTGCCCACTCATACCGCGCCTCGACGAGCAGACGGAGTTTCAATTCGCCCTGCGCTCGTGAGATGCACGCAGAGCCACCGGAGATGCCTTCTGTTTCGCCGTAGCCCCGTGTCCAGACACCACCGTAGGAATCCCAGTAGGGGCAGCTCGACCAGCCCTCAAAGCCCTCGATCAAGTGCAGACCCCGAGTGCTGATGTGTCGTGCGCCGATGCCCAAGAGCGAGCCTCGTGGAGCAAATAGGGCAGGCGCGGCCACTGGCTTGGCGCCATCGGGTGTGCGTGCGCTTTCCGGTGCGACATAGGGTGCGGGTGCGGGGTGTTTGATGGGTGTGCCGCCGCAGCCCGAGACCGGGCCGGCGAGCAGCGCGACGGCGAGCGCCGCGAGGCAACGAGACTTCATATGGGACTCCCTTCGGAGTTGGAGTGAGCGCCCAGAGGCGCGGGGTCAGGCTTGCGTTACGGCGATCACGACAGCGATAACCGACGCGATCGCGGCGAACGATCCGAAGATCGTCGGGAGAGCTTTGACGGCGAACATGGCGCCCTCGACCTTGGATCGCCAACTCTCCAGCGTGCGGACACGACCGTTGGTCGCTCGTGCGAGATCCTTGACTTCGCCGATCTCACGGCCGAGGTCTGCCTTCAGGTCGCGCAGCTCGCTGAGGATCATCTCCTCGACGGTCACGAGCCGACTCCCTGGACCACCGCCAGGCGCGCTAGGAGCGCGTCGAAGTTCGTGCGGTTCTCGTCAAGATCGACCTGTGCGCCCTGGTCCTTATGGGTGTAGGTGACGTTCGCGATCATGCCGTCGCGCCCGACGCCGCCGGTGTCGGGGTCGATTAGGTGGGAGAGCCGGATTAGCTCTTGGGAATGTGTCAGGAGCCGGGAGGGGTGGACTTGCTGGCCGCCGAGGACTGTGCGGACGCCACCCGGTGCGACCTTCGCGCCACCCTTGAACGGGGTCGTCATATGGCCCTGGAGAAAGATGTTGCAGAGTTGGTTGCCCTCTGCGGCTGTGATCGCCGAGTTGACCTGGATCACCTTTGTGCGGCGGAAGCCTCGACGTTCCGGAATGGTCCTTTGGAGGCTGGTGATAGTTACATCGTCAACCCGGAGCGTTCCCGCTCCCGACGGATAAAAATTTGCGAAGATGGCAAGTTCAACGCCTGTGGTGTCTGTAGCTGGCGTCCATGTAATGGTAGTTGGTTTCCACGCTCCGCCGGCTGGGACATATTCTGTGGCTGACGCCAGCGCTGGACCCCACCCCGGGACGATGAGCACGACTTCGAGGTTTATTGGCGGTTCACACAATCGCATAAATGTTATGGCATACGTTGTGCCCGCCTTGAACGTTCCCGATATATTTGCAAGCAGCCATGCGCTGCTGCTGGATACCACAAGCTTCCCCGACGCTGGTGCGGAGTTGAATTTGGTGGTATCGCGCGTGAGTATGCCGCTTGATGCGGTCCAGCCTTCCGTATTAGTGGCGAAGCTAGGGTTAACGGCCGCCGGACTGCTGATCGCAACCGGCAGTGCTCCGGGCTGCTGCGCAGCCGTGCGTTCGACAACAACCGGACTCCCGTCCGCCCCGGTCGCCTCGGCGATAGCCCGG
Organism: Solirubrobacteraceae bacterium; assembly: GCA_050696495.1. GTDB lineage: Bacteria > Actinomycetota > Thermoleophilia > Solirubrobacterales > Solirubrobacteraceae > Palsa-744. The sequence goes on along the minus strand of JBOGXY010000067.1, from coordinate 27,977 downwards.
CTGTAGATCTCCGCGCCGCTGTTAGCAGAAGCATCTTCGATATCGGCCCCTGACCATGCTCCGATCTCTAGCAGCGGATCGGTGGGCCTCGGTGCGAATACGAGGCGCTCAAGCATGTCGAGCTTCGTGATCCAGTTGTGGTAGGCGTTCACTGCGTTGATCGCCTCGCGCGGCGTCGTCTGTTTGGAGATGTCCAGGTCTGGGATGTTGAACGATGTCGATTGGATCTGTGAATGATCCGAGGAGAGCAGCATCGTGGCCTTCGAGAGCGCGTCGGGGATCACAGCCGATGCCTTCAGGATCGAGGCGTTGGCCGCCTCGTAGGAGCTTGAGCCGAAGATGCTGATGCCCGTGATCTTGACCGTCTGGTCGCTTGCGGCTGTGAAAGCCCCCACTTCGCGATACATGTAGAAGCTCACATATCGGCGGGGCGTGGTGAATGTGATCGAGACTGTGCCTTCGGAATGTTCCTCGGGCCGTATGAAGAATCCCGTTTCGCCAGCACCGTGAGGTTCCGGTTCGTCAGAGCCACGACACCAGAGCAGGAAAATCGCGGGTGTGACGCTGATAGTCCCGAATTGCACGACAATGGTCTTCGCGGCGGCTTCCCCTAGGTCAAGGATCACACCGAACCCCTGGTTGATACCGATCGCGCTTTCGTTCGGTAGCGAGAGGACGATCGACCCTTTCCCGGATTGCACCTGGGGTGCTGCGGGCCAGTTCGTCAGGACCGCTTCAAGGTTGCTGCGGATGTCCTTCCAGTCCGTTAGCTTCGAATGAACATAGTTCGCTTGGTAGGTGTCGTCGTCGAGATGGTATTGCCAGCCTTCACACTGGACGTTCACGACGCGCTCCGCACCGAGCTTCAGCGGCGTGTCGTTCACTCGGCCTTTCCAGACGACGACACCGCCGATCTCGACCTCGACGGGCGTAAACGCTCCGATGTCTGGCCAAGTCGCGTCTGGCGCGCGGTGCAGGTCGAAGCTCGCCTTGTCGGACCCCCACGGGTTCGCTGTGAGTGTGAGGCTCTCCGGATCGACGCTGATCGCGCGATCGGCGCCACAGGTCTCCCAGGTACCGGAGAGCGCCTGCAGTCGCACGGTGGCTGATATCATGCCGGCGCCGGCGGGCGGAACTGCTTTTGTTTCCGCCCCGAGCGCTTGGATACCAACAGGGCCATCGGTGAATGCGGACCAGGTAGTGCTTTCGAGTTTGGCGTGACCTACGGCTGACGATTCGTCCCGCGCTCCGCCTTCTTTGGCTAGGTTGTAGTGGGTTTCCCCACCGGTAGGTAGCCATGCGAGCCAGTACACAGTGCCCGCCGTCACGACGATTGACAGGCCTGTGACCGCTACCCATTCGTTTGCGCCGGGTTTACCTACATGCGTGCCTTCCCCAAGCACGGCCCCCGGACTGCCAGCACTGTCGGCATACACACCGAGCATGAGCGCTGTGGCAGTGCTCGCTTCCCCGTTGGTGCGGAACAGGATTTCTTCGATGACCCCGGACTTTAGCGCGGTGAACTTCGCCGCTTCAATCCGCCCTTCTTTGGTTTTTTCTGCGGTCGGGTAAGTTGTCGATGCGCTACCCAGTAGGAGTACTGACATATTACGAGCCAGAGCGCATGAGATACCAGCGGGGAGTGACCGCAACATGGACGGTCGCGGCATGGGAGAGCTGCTCGGTCGTCGCGTTGGATGTCGGGTCGTCGGCGACGAGCGACGAGAGCTTCGCGAGCATTTCGACTTCACCGGGCGGCAGCTCAAGCAGTTGGCCGCCAAGCCCATGGTCGGGATGCCCGTACTTCGGTGGGAGCGAGACGAGCGCGGAGAGGTCTGACTTGACCGTCTTGCTCGTTTCCGCCGTCGAGCCGATGAATGTGGGGTAGGTCGAGTCGTTCGCCTTGCTCGATGGTGAGCAGGCGCGCTGCGCTCCTGCGACGAGGCAGAGATAGTCAACGCCCCACGCACCGGACGTGTCGGCTCCGACAGCACCGCCGAGCCAGACGAGCCACTTGCGGGGCCTCAGCGGATCGACGAGCATCCTGAGCGTCCCGAGACGCGTCATCCGCCAAATCCCGGTCCCTGAGGCCGGCCGGACGAGCAGCTTGCCCACGCTGCCCCACTCGTCGGTGTAGCGCGCGGATCCGTAGGAGAGACCGTCCTCTGGACGGGTGGAGAGCGTCAGGCTGGGCGTGATGATCGTTGCGGCGAGCATGACCCTCGCCCACACCTCGATCGCGACTTCGCCACTGAAAGCGTCGGGGACCATGAGCGACGGATCGACAGCCCACGATGCCGTGTAGACATCCGTGGAGAGCGCGGCGGCGTCTTCGAGCATTGATCCACCACGAGCGGTGCCTTTCGCGGCGACCGACCAGCCCGAGAGGTTGCCTGCGGTCTCGGCCTCCAAGATCCCGAACGGTGCGCTAGCGAGGCCCGCCGGCGGCTTACTTACCCAGCCCAAGAGCGCGGAGATCGGCGCTGCGGCCCCACCAGAATGCGTGATCGTGACATCGGCCTTGGCTGGCGCGTCGCCGGGGATGTTGCCCGAGAGCGCGAGCGTCGAGGGGAGCGTCTTGTTGCGGTAGACGTACTGTTCGACGGTGTAGTCGTCGAGCGTCGCTCCGACCGTCTGCGGTACCCATACTCGGCCCGGTGCGCCGCGCACACCCGCACCGAATGTTTCGATCTCGACCCCGGCTTTCAGCGTGTAGGACTGTTCGTTGTCATGAGCGCCCATCGGCTTCGGAGCGCTTTCGAAATATTCAGCGACTACGAGGTTGCCTTCAATTCGACCGCGTACCCAGAATGACACTCCGGCTTTTACGCGTGCGATGAGATTGGTCGTCGTCAGGTTCGTGCGGACTCCAGCAACGATCTTGTCGATCCTTAGTCGGCTATTTGTGCCGTTATCGTCAATATACGCCTCGAGGTAGGTGGTGGTAGAGACGCGCTTTACCACACATCCACTCTTCCATCCCGTGATCGTCGCGCCCGGCGTCGCCTTGACCGTCTGCTGATTGTCGCCGTATAGGTAGCCACGGGCAGTGTGGATCGCGCGCTTTTCCGTCGCGACATTGGCGACTGCTTCGAGCACACCGCCTTTGACAGCCTCATCGGAGCTTGCGCCCGAGTCATAGGTGTAGTCGCTGCGCGTATCGACCGTGAAGCTATCGGTGATATCCATCGGCAGCCCGTACGCCAAGGGCGCGACGGGGATCTGGATATCGAACGGCATGACCTGCGCACCAGCGAATTCGACCCATTTGTAGAGGCAGCCCCATTCAGCGGTCCCGCGCACCTCGTAGAGCGCGCTCTGCGAGGCACCGTCCGGCCGCCATTCCAGCCACAAGCCGAGCGGGTTACCTTCGACCTGAGCGAGCAGTTTCTCCACGAGAGAGATACATTCGTCCGCCGTCGCCCCGGCCACGAGGACGCGCCACGAGACCTTCCCGTTCGCTGTCGTCTCGCCGACCTGTCGCTCTCCGCCATATCGGCGACCAGAAGCGGATGTGATGGGCTGCTTGCTTCCCGGTGTGACCTGGAAGCTGTCGCGGGCCATTGTCAGCAGCGTCATATCGTTCAGGTCGAGCACCACGCTAGGACGGCCGCCGACGTCGAGCGTGACGTATCGCAGGAGTTCCATTTAGATCCCGGGCCTTTCTCGCACGGCCCGTCGAGAGCCCTGCATCCCCATTCCCGCCGTGGCTGCATTGCCGATCGCTGTGAGCGTCGCGGGGTCGCCCGGATGGAGGGTGTTCACGGTTTGATGGACGACGACGCCTGCGGCGGCCTGGGCGGCATTCGCGCCGCCAGCACCGATATCGCCTGAGCCGCCGAAGACAGCGAGGGCCTGTTCGGCGATCTGCGCTGTTTTCTGGGCGACTTCAGCGCGTTCGTTCGCCTGGTTGATCTGTGCTTGCAGATCGGCGTTTTCGTTTGTGCCTGAACCGGAAAGCGATTCGAGGTTGCCGCGCGCAGTCTTGAGCTGGTCGGCGATATTCGTGATCGTTTCATCCCCACCCCGGGCTGCGGGTTCGGCCTGGTCCTCGCCGAGAACGGTTTCGAGGAAGCTGACAAGTTCCTGTGCTCTTGTCTTGTCGTCTCCAAGGTCTGGTGTGAGCGCGGCGAGCGCGATGTTCTTGTTGATTTCCTTCAGCCTGGCCGCCTCGGCGTCGGTCATGCCGGACTGTTCCTCGCGTTCAGCAGCAGGATTCTTCGGCGCTTCAAATTCTTCGTTGCCTGTGCTTTGCGTTTCTAGTTCGGCGCCCTGTACCTGTTCGGTCAGTTTGTGGAAATACTCGCTATCGACCTTCACGTGCTTCTGTGCGCCAGCGACGAGCTCCTTCAGCTTCTCCAGCGCGGTCAGCCGGCGCTTCTTGGCGGAATCGTAAGCACTCTGGTTATCGTGACCGTCAGCGAGCTTCATGTCGTTCGCGGCGATGTTCGCGAGGTCTTCCTGCTGCTTGATCTTCGCCTGATAGCGCTTAGCCTCGGCCAGCTCGCGGTGAAGGTTGTGGTAGCGCAGCTCTGTCACTTTCGGATCGACTTTGCTGAGTTCGCTACGCAGTTCGTTTAGACGATCCTGAGCCTTTGGCTTCGCCTTCTTGGACGCGTAGCGCAATGTGCGTTCGGCGGTGCGGATCTGCTTGTGAAGCGATGCTGTCTTTTTCTCGTCACCCTTCGCGGCAGAGTGCGCTTCGGACTCGTGCTGTTCCAGTTCGCTCAGAGGCAGTGAGAGCGGGTCGAGCTGACCCGGGATCGGCCGGTGCGCTTTCGCCTTGTGCTTGCTCCCCGACTTTGGTTTCTTCCCCGCCTTGTAGCCTGGGATTTCGAGGTCTGCGGCGAGCTGTGCAAACAAGCCGAGCGCGCGTCCGCGATACCGTTGCTCCAACGGGATCACGTATTCGTCGGGGCCGAGGCCCATGAGCGTCGGACGATCCACGATGCCGCCCTTGCCGGTTCGTCGATCGACGACGTACTCCGGTGCGCCACCCTCACCGACGAGCGCCGGTTCACGTTGGCCGGCCTGGCGGCCCGAGGCGTGTTTCGTGATCGCTCCGACAGCAGCAGCGCCAACCTGGCCGATCGTCTTCGCGATCGTGGTGATAGTCACGGTTCGATCGGAGAGAGCAGCGATTTCCGCTCGCAGCGCAGAAACACCAGCTTGAGCGGATGGCGCCGTCGTAAGGATTTTGACTACCTTGCTGAGTGGCACACCAGCGACCAGTGCCCGGAACGCGAGGATCTGCTCCTCCGCGTTTTTGGTGCTGGCGAGCACACGCAACACTCGACTCGTCGGGATGCCGTGCGCGGCGGCGGAGAACGCTTCGATCGCCACCTGCGCCGTACTGGCGGTCGTCAAGACCTTGGTGACAAAGACGCCCTTGCCGAGCGCTTCTAGCTTCGCGGCCAGCGTCCCCAGCTTTGCTTGGGCGTTCTGGTCGTCCAGTTCGTACTTCGTGCGAATATTCGTTGGGAGACCTGAGATCGTTTCACCCAAGGCCTTTACGCCCTGCGCATTCGCGGGAGTGATAGCTGACCTACCGGCTTCCAGGCGCCGTCTTGACTCTTCGCTGACATAGACTTCAGCGTCGGCCTGCGCCGCCTGCTTGGTCAGGTTGTTGTATTCGGCCTGTAGCTGATTGATCTTTGATAGCGTCGGACCGAGCGCGGCTGCCGACGCACCCCGCTTCTTGAGGCTCGCGGCTAGCTTTTCCTCTTGCCCTATTTCTTCTAGCTTTTTATCGCCACGCTTGCCGAGCGTAACGGACGCCTTTTCCGCTTCGGATGTTTCCTTGTGGAGTTCAGTCACAGCTTTCGCCTGGGCTGCTGCGTGGGCATTGGCCGTTTCGATATTCCGCAGGCGTGCGTCGGCGAGCACATTTTGTGCCGCAGCCCCCTTAAGGGTGCCGTCGGTTACTTCCTTTTCGACCTGCTTGAGGTGTTCGCCAGCTTCCTTGTGGCTGAGGTCTGCCCGTCTTGCCGCCACCTGAGCATTTGCTGCATCTTGAGTGGCCTGGTGAAGCGATTCGATCGCCTTCTGATCGGCTTGCACGGCAGCTGCATTTTCTTCGGCAGCTGACTTGCTGGAGAACAAACCACTTTTGAGTGCCACAAAGGCTGCTGCGGCGGCGCTCACGGCCACCGCGATGGCTGTCACGGGATTGAGCATGGAGAGGAGGTCCAGCACGCCTGCGGCGACTGTGGGCGCTGTCGCCATCGCGGTGATGAAGGTCCCGACGGCGCCAGCAGCGGCCAGGAACATCGGCGCGACGAACTGGGCCGCCTTGAACGCCAAGAACGCAGCTGCGGCGGTCTGGATCTGGCCGGCGAACCCGATGCCGAAGAATTGACCGACCGACACACCAGCCTGCCCGACATCGAGGAGAGCCTTGGCGAGCGCCTCGACATCGGGGGCGAGGCCGCTGATGACCTGTCCGGCCGTGTCGAAGCCGGCGGTCAGATCATGGCCGAGACTGGCGGCACCGCCACCCTTCACGAAACCGGAGAGCGCGCTCTCAGCGCCCTTGGCGAGCTTCGCGAACTCGGGCAGCACGACATCGCCGATGGTGATCGCGAACGCTTCGGCACCGGACTTCAGCTCGCCGAACGTCGCAGCGTTGGATGCCTGGAATTCGGCCCAGGACTTGGCGAGTCGCTTGGGTCCATCGATCGAGCCGAGTTCCTGGTACTTGGTGCGCAGACGGCCCGTCTCGCTGATGAGCGTGTGGATGACGGCCGAGGACTTGCCCCCGCCAAAGACGTGGGAGAGGATCGCGTCCTGTTCTTCAGCGGTCTTGCCAGAGTCGCGGAGGTGTTTCTTGAGGTCTTCGACGGCGAGCAGCAGCCCATTGGGCTGGCGCATGTCGTGCGCGAGCGATGTCGAGGTGAGCCCGATCGACTTGAGTTGCGTGATCGCCGCCTTCGACGGCGCGGCCATCAGCGCAAGCGTCATCCGCAGACGCGTCGCTGTCACATTCGCCGGGGTAGCGTTGTCGGTGACGGTGGCGAGCGCGGCGCCAACGTCTTTCAGGGACAGGCCAGCGTCGTGGGCGGTCGGCAGGATGCCAGTCGCCATCGCCTGCGCGAGCTGCTGCATCCGCATATCGCCGACGCCGACAATCGCATTCAGCTGACCCATCGCGTCAGCGGACCCGTGGACCCCCTTGATTTGGGAGGCCATCGTGGCGATCATCGCCTGCGTCGTGTCCTGCAGATCGGCGTTGCCGAGCGCGGCGCCCATCGCGGACGCCTTCAGCATGCTCATCGCCTGGGAGCCACGGAAACCGGCGCTCTCGATGTGGTAGAGCCCTTCGGCGAGCTTCTGCGGCCCTTGCGGGACGGTTCCGGCGAGGCCGAGGACGGCTTGGGAGAGGCTCTTGACTTCTGATGCTGAACCGCCGGCCTGCGTGCTGATCTTCAGCATCTCGCGGTTGAACGTGACCGCCTTGGTAGCCGCGTAGACGGTCGCGGCGCCGAGCGCGACGATCCCTACCGCAGCACCGGTGGCGGCGACGCGGCCGAGCTTCTGGAGGTTCTCACCCGCCTGCTTGCTATGCGAGGACCACTGGTCCATCGCCTTCAGCGGGAGCGAGTTGCCCATCCGGCTTGATGCGGCACGGATGCGCGATTCGCCGGCCTCGGCCTCGGCAGCAGACTTCTTCATCGCGCGGTCGAACGCCTTGAAGGCGGCAGGATTGAACCTGCCACCCAAGGTGGCGTACACAGAGCCAGCGTCGAGTGACACTCAGCGGCCTTTCTTCACTCGTGCAGCGATGCGTTTATGCAGCGCGAGGAGGCTTCCCTCTTCCTCTTCGCCTCGCGCGGCGGCCGCTCGCTGTTCGCGTGCCGAGATGACACTCATCAGCTCTACGGCTTCGGTCCATCTGAGGTCATAGAGGACGTGTCGTCGTCTCCACCCGTATTCGCGGCAGAGTCGATCAACGACGATGACGCTGAGGCGTCCACTAGGTGACTCATCGCGCCGGTGAGGGCCTGCCAGACCGCTTGGACGGGCAGGCTCCATGCTTCCCCCGGCTCGAACCCCGCAGACCGTGCGTAATGCGCGAACGCGGCGCTGGCGCGCTGGCGCGCATCGGGCAACTCAAGGCTGCGCAGCGCGGTCGCGCAGGTTTCGATCTCCTGCTCGAGCGTGTCGCTCTCGCAGGCCGCCTCGAACTGCTCGGACGGCATCTCCACGAGCGCGACGACGCGACGGACAGCCTCGACGAACGCTGGGGCTACCCCGACGCCAGCGGCGAGCAGGATCTCTCGCCCTTCCGGCTCATCGTAGGCGCGCAGATCGCTCGCCTGGACCTCGGAAGCGACCTCTACGGGGTTCTGGCCGTCCCGTGCGATCGCCGCCGCGATCTGCGCCGACTCGACCGGATCCAACGGCCGCCTGGAGCCCTCGCGGTGGGCTTCCTTGTACGCCTGTCCCTTCGAGATGAAGAGGGATTGGTTCTCGGAGACGAGCTGCTCGATGAGCTTGCCCGTCTCCTCCAGCTTCGCGACTGTGATCGGTGGGAGCGCACGCTGACGCTGGCCGGCGCCCGTGCGGGCACCGGCCTTCTTTGCAGCAGCCATCAGGCGTAGCTTTTTTCCTCGCCCGACAGGACGATGATCGTGAGCGCCGCCGTCGCGCCTTCCTTCAGGCAGGAACCGCCGAACGCGATCGGTAGCTCGCCGCCTTCGCGGAGCGCACCGATCACCATTTCGTCGGGCTTCACCGAGATGCGCGGCCGTTCGATCGTCATCTTCCGCGTCGCCGACTTTTCGTACACCGTTTTGGCGGACGCGTAATAGACGGTCTTCACCGGCAGTTTGCCGGCGGCCGGTTCGGTTTCACCAAAGATCGCCTTGTTGTACTTCAGGCGCGTTTCGTCGGTGACGATCGACTTGAGCGTCGAGACAATCGTGCCCTTCCCCTCAATGAGTTGGACAGGCGCGATCGAGTTGCCGTAGAACGGCTTGATGCCGGCGTCGATCTCGAGCGTCTCTTCGTTGATCTCGGAGAGCACCGTCCCGTCGAATGTGACGGCGCCGACGCTCTCCGTCCAGTAGTACGGGTCGGTCGCCGTCTCGGTCTTGGCGGCGTCCACCGCGAACACCTGAGCGGGGTTCAGGCAGGCGATGTCCATCGCGTAGTGCATGGTCTTCTGCTTGTCACCGGTGGTGACCATGAGCTTCGCGATCTTGCTGTCGCTGTACAGCTCGCGGTGCGGTCCGACAGCGGCACCGACCTTCTGCCACCACGTCCCCCACGCGCCCGACGTACCGGCTGTGGAGATCGTGTGCGTCCACGGATCGACGGACCCGGTCACGACGTCGCTGCCGAGCAGCTGCGCCATGTAGAGGCCCGCGTTCTCCGGCTGCGCCTGGACGGTGAGGGTGCCGACTGCGCCACCAACCGTGTCGGTGTACTGCGCGGGTGAGCCGAAGCGCTGCCCGTCGACATACTCCTCCTCGCCGGTGGTCTTCTTGGCGCCGAGCTGTCCGTCGAACCACTTCGGCCGGTCGTAACCGACGGTCACGGTCGCGGCGGTGGCGATGGAGCCCTTCGCGGTCTGCTTGCCGTAGTTGAGCGTGCCGATACCGCTCTCGATGACGTTGCTCATGACTTGGCCTCCTCGCTCTTGGCCTTGGGGTGGTGCTTGGCCGGCGGATCGCAGAGCCGGAAGTCACCGCGCTCGAGCAGCGCGTTGACGACGGCCGGCGCGTTCGTCTCGACGATGCGCGTGCCGGGGATGATCCGGCTGGCGACCGGGTTGTCGGGGTCGATCGACGGCTCCTGTGAGATCGTGACCGCTGCGGTCTGCATCACGAGCTCGCCCTCGACCATTGTCGGAATCGGGACCTGGAACCCGATGTGGTTGATCGGTGCGGGCTCCCCCGCTTTGGGATGCGGTTTCTCCTCGCCGGTCTTTGGGTCGCGGACGTGAGTGGGCTCTACGCCGACGCCCTCGACCAGTTCGAGGTAGGTGGTCTGGCTCATGGACGCCCTCCTTTGGGCGTAGGGGGTTTGCCTCACGCTCTGCGCGAGAGGTGCGATAACGGCGTCACCGCCGAAGTCCTGCGGGCTGGCGTCCCGCTTCGAGCGTCATGCTCAATCGCCGTCGCGGACGGCTCGTACACGCCATTTAAGGCACCGGCCGCTCCGCGCTCAGAGCCGGGCACACCCGCCAAGGGATTCAGCGCGCGGGCGCTGAGGTAAGATCAGGCGATGGGTAAGGTACGCGTGGTCGGCAGAGAACTGAAGTTCATGGAAGGTCATCGCTATGAACAGTGCGACCCTCCACTGATTGTTCGCTGCTATTTGCCGGTCATAGTCGTGGAAGTTGGTGACTGGATTGAGCGCATACCCGCCTCGTCAGCACGAGTTCTAGGCTGCTAGATCGCTGCGCCGACAGGCGATGCGATACGACGCGACACGGTCATAGGTGAGTCCGCCGTTCGCTGGCGGGAGCGGCTGCTCGCCGCGCCACGCTGTCGAATAGAGGATGGGAAGTTCGTGCATCGTCCAGCCCTTACGTCCGCCGACGATCCCCACCGGTGCGAGTAGACCACCGATAGCGCGGTGCAGGAGTTGCGCCGCTGCGTCTTGGCGTGCACGGACGAGGATGTCGATGTAGGCCTCCTCGATCCACGGTTCGAGGTTCGGCCGCGGCGAGAGCTGCGTGTCGGTGATCGTGACCGTCGTGTCCTCAAGCCACGTCGCACCGTCCATGCGTGGGAGCGGCGCGCCCTCGCGCGGTTTCAACCAGATCGACGGGAGCGTGTCGGACGGCGCGGTAGCGGGTAGCTGGCCGATGCCTTCGGCGACAAGGAACTGCTGGAGCTGTTCGGCGACGATCAGATCGGACATTAGAACTCGCTGCGACCACTGCGTGCAAGGCGCTCAAGATAGACGGGACGCTCATCCAGCAAGGGACCCTCAATATACTTCGCCCCGTCTGGGTAGGCGGCGATGATGTGAGTTCCATCCTTCCTGTGCCCCTCGTGGATATAGATCGCGTACAGTGACGACTCGCCCCCCGTCTGGACCCTCATAAGGGCAATATTGCCCCGCCACTCCAGATCGCTCGTATGGATCGAAGCCTTGAGAGTTCCCGTCTCAACGGGGGTGGCGTCCTGTGACTTGCCGACGAGATCCTCAGCGCAATCCGTAACGCCAGCAGCAACGGCGGCTCGGCCCTTAGCAACGAGTGCGCTAAGCCCGATGTATCTGAACTCGGCCATTAGCCGACCGTTTCCGATTCGAGTTCTTCACGGAGGCTCTCCATGGTGGTGGATACGGGTTCAAGGGAATGTGCGCAATTCGGATGAAATGGCGGGATATCCTCGGTATCCGAAACCGCTTGACCTTTCCATTCGGTCATGCTTCCGTCCAGCGAAATGAGCGTCCCCTCATACGGTAGGCAGATCTCGCAGCTTGAGGCGTGCTTGGAGACGCGGGCGAGCGCGATGCCGTGGCTCGCCATTCTGGCGATCGCGCCCTGCACGACCGCTTCTCGGGTGACCGTCCTGGTCGCCATGTTCGAGTAGGTGTCGAGCGCCCACCGTTTGCCTGCGCTGTCAACGAATCCCGTTTTTGCATCCTTCACAGCACGGGCGATATGCTTGTCCTGCATCAGCCTCAGCTGCATGCGCTTACTCGCCGCCTGAGGGGAACCCTCGGCACCAAGGATCGCGCGCAGGGCACTCCTTCGCTGCTCGCGTGCATAGATATCTGCAACCTCGCGTCCGATCGTGCGCTGGGCAGCCGTGAGTCGCCCTTCGATCGCGGCTTGCATTGCTTCGACAGCATGCGTGGCGACACCCGCGAATGCACCGGGGATCTCCGGTGCGCTCACGGAGAGCCCGACAATCTGCTGCGCAGCCCTAGCTGCCCCTTGGTCGAATGCTTCCCTGACGAGTCGACGCGCCATAGGGGTGACACTCGCACCGAGATGATCTAGGGTCGCCGTTACGGCCGCGAGCTGCAATCGTCGGCCCATCACCGTGCTGAGATCGCCCGATCTCACGGCAGCTTCGACCTGAGAGACGATCGTGCGCTGCGCTGCGCGGATGATTGTGTCGAATTCGGTGAGGCGAGGCTGGTAGGCGTAGGTATCGGGCTGGAAGGCCATCAGGTCGGCCAGTCGATGAGCGGTAGGTGCTTGGCGATAGCTTTCGCGAGCGCGTCGACGGCATACTCCATTTGCCGCTTGTAGCCCTCCCAGAAGACACCATCTGTGGCACTCCCTAGCAGCGCCTCAAGATCGTTCTGGACCATATTGCAGGGACTCTCCAGATGGCAGTGCACAAGCTCGTGAATGATCGTGTCGCGCTGATTCTCCAGCGTATATTCGCGAAATCGGGAATTGACGCGCATCTCGGCTACCTTGCGGCCGTAGATCACTTTGATCTGACCGCACGAATCATCCTCGGCGGGTTCAGGGAGAAGGCAGATACGCCAATCTCGTAGCTCCATCGCATCCGCCACGATGCGGATATAGCGTGCAAGCTCACGGCGGTCACGCTTTTCACGGCGTCGTCTCCCCGTCCAGTTCGAGCGTGAAGTTGTCGAGCGTCCCCTCCGCCTCGCGCACTGTGCCTTTCACGGTCCAGCGGCTCGTGACGGGGGTGGAGAGGCTGCGGTCTTCGATCACGACCGTGGATGCGGTGGCGACCGTGCCGGCCAGCTCTACGGCTGGAGCACCACTGGCGTCGAAGATCTTGAAGGTGACGTGCTTGCCTGGTGTCTCGCGCTCACCGGTGCCCTCCTTGCGGGTCCGCTCGAGCGTCCCGAGCGCTTCGCCTGCCCATACCGGAACGGGCGTGCCGGGGTCGCCGTTGTTGGCGAGCGGCCCCGGCTTCGCGATTTCGATGAGGGTCGCGTTCGCGAGCTGGTTGACATCGGCGACCATCGCCTCAATCTCCGCTTGGCTGAGTAGCCCCATCAGACCGGCAGATCCGGGTCGCTGTATCCGCGTCGGACACGGCCGGTGCGCGTGTTCGCCGCCGAACCGTCCCGGGCGGACACGCTGTCGGTGTAGCCGTCTGTCCGGGTGAACGGGACTGTCGTCAGGCCGCTAATGCGTTCGCGCAGCGCCTTCGCCCGGGCAGCATAGGCTGCGGAGAGCTGCGACACCTTGAACTGCATTCGCGCCTGCGAAGCGAAATCGAACCGCTTCGCATACCGGGTGGCGAGCACATCGCACAAGTCCGCTGCCGTCGCGAGGATATTCCCAGCGCGCTCGGAGAGCTTGTATTCGATCTGCTTGTCGGTGAATAGCGGATTGGCTGTATCGTCGTCGCCGACCTCGAAGCGGATCTGTTCGAGTGGCGCGAGGACTTCGCCGTCTGACGATGGCATCGTTTACGGGCGGTGACCGTAGCTGTAGCTGACGCCCTCACCATTGACCTCTGCATCGAGCCAGATGGATGAGAGATCGTCGATGGCGTCGAGCTCTTCGCCGAACTTGATGCTTTCGCCGGCCGCCAGCGGCGTGCCCTTCCGGGTGCCGGCGGCCGCGACGACATCTTTCCCGCCGAGCACGACGAGTTTCGTGTTCGTCGAGAGAGCGGTAATCGTGACGCTCACGATCGCTGTTGAACCCGCGAGCGCGACAGCTTCGCCAGCTTCGGCGACTACCTGGCGACCGCTGTTAATCGCCATACTGCTCGGCCTCCTCGGCGGGAACGGTCAGGACAGCCTCATCACCATCACGGACCGCGCCACTGCGACGGCAGGTATCGGCACCGTAGTAGACGGTGAGGCCGCTGAACGGGTCGAGCCAGTCTCCGCGCTCAGTGACATGGGCGATGGGGCGCCGGATCTCAACCTTCCCGTCGGCGACGGTGGGTTGAGTGGGGGTCATGTCGCCCTCATCGGTTTTGAGCAGCTCGAGCAGCTGGGCGTGCGTCGCTTTCGCGGGCACGTCGATCCCGGCGGCCTTCGCCTGCTTGCGCAGGTCGGCGACGGTGGGTTGAGTGGGGGTCATGCGCTCTTCTCCTTGCCGCGTAGCCACGGCAGCTCTGGGACGACGATTCCACGATTGCGGCTGGTGCGCCGCAGCGAACGGACTTCGTCTTTGAAGTCCATTCGCTGCATGCGCTCTTCCTTCTGTCCTTCTGAGCAGCCCGTTTCCGGATAGCGCTGCTCGTAGCGATCAGCGTCGGTCACGCCGGTCCGAATGCCGTCCAGTTGACCTCGACCGCGACAGTCGAGGCTTTGCCTTCGAGATCGAACACGGCGATGTCGACATCGCCGGGCGTGGCTGATGCTTTGGCGGTCACCACGAACCCGTGGGTCGCGGTCACGCTGACCGTCTCCAGGGTCGCGGTGGCGCCTTCGACTTCATCGAGCCCGGTGGCGATCGTCGCGGTCCCGGTGATGGAGTGCCGACCGCATTTGCGTGTCTGCCCTTCGTCTGAGACCCCGTTGGGGAAACGCGTCACGTCTCGCATCGGCGTTCCCTCCTTATGCCGGGTTGGATCCGAAGATCCACGCCCAGTCGCGCCACCCGTAGCTGTAGCGCATGTAGGCGCGGAACTTGGCCTGGAGGGTGTCGAAGTCTTCCTCTCGGCCGAACTCCAGCGGGATCCTGTCGTACCACAGCAGCGACCGGGCCCGGCGAGCACTGTCCGCGAGGAACCATGCCTTGGGGCCGGTCAGGTAGTGCCAGACGATGGTCTGGAACCTGCCGGGTGTCGGGTTGACGGCGTTGTTCGCGCTCGCCGGGTCGAGTGGTGATCCGGTGAGCGGGATGGCGACATCTTCCAGCTCCGGCGGGACGATCAGCTCGTTGGGCATCACGTCCATGATGTCGCCGCGGTCGTCCTTGATCGCCATGTGTTCGCGACGGAGCACGCTCAGGTTGGCGTTGGTCAACGCGAGCGCGTTCGTGTTGGACTGGACGATCGAGTCGTCCTGGCTGTGGGGGTGTTCGGCGGAGCAGAGGGCCATTCCGTCGGGTCCCGCGATCGCGAGCCCGTCGTTGTTTTCCCCTTCATCCACGAACGCGTTGTTGAGGATGCTGGCTGCACCCTTCTCGCGCTTGCGGAACGCACTGTCACCGAGCTCGTGAGCGTCGTCGAACGAGATGTCCGTCAGGTTGTCATCGACGAGCTTGCGATCGACGATGAAGCCCTTAGCGAACTCCACGTGCGTGTAGCGCTTCACGAACCCCTTGTTGCGCTGGTCGTACTGGACTCGTCCGGTGTCGGAGAAGTTCCATCCCTCCGAGCCGAACTGGCCGACGCCGAGATGCTCCTCGAACGCCCGCTCTGAGGTGCGGGTGCCGAAGATCCTCTCGATCAGCGACGCGCGTCTCGCGTTGTCGCTGAACCCGATGTAGAACGCTTCTGTGAGCTGCGGGGTGAGCAGCTCTGACCAATGGGCTGCGCGATCAGGCATTCAGATCACTCCTTTCGCTCACTGAGCGGTGTTGTAGAGGTGCTTGCCGGTGTTGAAGCGCACGAGCGTCGGTTCGCTCGCGCTTGATTCCGCCACGACGACGAACTCCTTGTGGAGACTCGCGGCGATGCCCTGTTTGCCGGTGGTGCCGGTGAGGTCGAGCGTGTCGCCGATCTTGCGGGCGTTTTTGTCTTCGACCTCGTACACGGCGTCGCTGTCGACGATGACCTCGATCGTGTCGGTGGTCTTGCCGGCCTTCGTCTCTAGGACGGGGCCGAGGTACTTCGATCCGTTGGTCGCTGCGAGTTCCGCACCGCCGCCGTTCTCGAAGACGATGTCTCCGACGGTCAGCGTTTCTTCTTTGTGGAACTTCAGTGACTGGATCGTCGGTGCTCCGCCTGACATGCGGTAGCTGAACGAGAATCCGAACATGCGGACTGTCTCCTTACTTGATTGGGGACAGCCCGCATGCGGGGTCTGCCCGAGGTTTACTGCTGGGGTGCTTTGAGGCGAGCCTGAGCGGCTTGCCAGTCCTTGAACGTGGTGACGCCCTTCATCGCCTCGTACTGCTGGGGCGTCATGCTGGCCCTTTGTGCTGCCGCGATCTCCTCGGCAGTGAGCGTCGGCTCCGGTCCCGGCTGGTTGCCGGTACCGGGATCGATACTGGGTGCTGGCGGTTTCGGTGCTGGTGCCGGCGCGAACACGTCCTCGCCGAAGGTTCCCTTCGCCGTCTCAAGGACAGCGTCGAGGTTCGTCGGCTGATGATCCTCGCCATACTCGACACCGTCGAGTAGGCGGATCGCCGCGCTTGCTTTGCTGCCGGTGAGCCCCTTGTCTGCGAGGGCTGTCAGCAGCTTCGCTTCACGCAACTGTGCTCGACCCTGCTCGGCTGCGGTTCGGCTCTCCTCCGCTTCGCGCTTGAGCTTCTCCGTCTCGGATAGCTCGGCGTCTTCGCGTTCTTTGAGCTTCTGTTCAGCCTCGGCGCGAGCTTTGCGCTCGGCCTCGCGTTCGCTCTCTGTTTGACGCAGCTTCGCGTACGCCTTGTCTACCTCGGCCTGTGTCGCGCCCGTCTCGGGTGGCTTCGGCGGCTCTGGTTTGGTCTGTTTGGCGACCTCGGCCGCTACCTGCTCGTCCGTCCAATCGGGGTGTGCTGCACGGATCTCGGCCTCGGTCATCGGGCGTCACCTCTCGTGACGTTCTGGACTGCATTGGTGGCACGCATCTCGCGTGACCTCCTTGTGATTGCGGCCGTCGCATCTCGCGGCGACCTGAAAGCTGGGGCTACTTGACGACCTTCGGTGGAGGCGATGGGGCCGGCACGTCAGGTTCCTTGACTACCGGAGCGTCAGGTGGCGGGGGCGCCTCGGGTTCGTCGGGCGCGTCGGCTTGCTCTTCGGCGCGGAGCGTGGCCTCTTCGTCAGGGTCGTAGCCGAGCTTGCGCAGCGCGGTCGTCTTGGAGAGCCCGAGCAGCTCGACCTGGACGCCGAGCGTGTTCGTCTCTACCTGTTCGTTGCGGGACTGCGCATCCGCCCAGAGAGTGACGATCTCGGCTTCGGGATCGATCGGGTGCGGGTTCGTGCCGAACGCCTCGGTGACGCGGGCGCCCATCCGCATAGCGCTCGCCCAGGAGCCGCCGTGTGTCGTCTCGCGATCCTGCACCTTGTGGATCAGCGGCGACTCGGCTGTCTTGAGCGACTCGCCGCTCGGGAGTTGTGCGCTCATCATGAGCAGGTAGAGCGGTGTCTGCGAGCGCGATGCGATGCGCCTGAGCGTGCTCTCCACCGCTTCGCCCATCGGACCGGGATCGGCGGCATCGAACTGCCCGAACTTGGCTTCGTCGTTCGCGGTCTTCAGGAACTCGCCGATCGCGACGTTGATCGAGGTGTCTTCTGGGATGCCGGTGGCCCAGCGTTGCGGCCAGCCCTGCGCGTCCATGACGTAGAACTGGTCGAGGAGCTGCTTCGTCAGGAGATCCTGTTGTGGCAGGACGTTGCGAAGCTCGCTGCGACCGAACGTGCGGCCCTTCGGCTTGTTGCGGAAGTGGATGACGGGAATGCCGATCGGCTCACCGTCGGGTTGCCCGTCCATCGTCCACGCGATCGGCCATTTCGGAGCGCCGTTTTCGTCGAGGTCGGCAGGATCGACGTGCGGGCTCCAGATCGACTTGGCGCCGGCGGAGCCGACCGTGAACCACTTCTCGACACGATCCGGGTAGTAGAGGTTCAACCGGGTGATCGCGAGACCGCTCGGGTTGGTCGGCGAGACTTGTCGTGTCGTCCAAGTCTTCGACGCGTACAGCAGTTCGTCGCTGTCGTCGTCGGCGTAGACCGGTCGGATGATCTCCGGCCGGTTCCATGTGAAGCGCGGCAGGTTGCGATCCTCGTCGAACGTGACGATCAGGAACCCGTCGCCCTTCTTTGTCGTCTCGGTGTGGACGACGCCCTGCGTCTCGTCCATGCGGTTGCGCGGCCAGACGGTCTTGGTGAGCCAGTCGGATGCCTCCTCATTGTCCTCGACTTGGAAGCCCTCGACTGACATCCGCTCGACCATCACGTCGACGACGGTCTCGCAGAAGTTCTCGGTGTAGCGCAGACCGGACCGCTCGAGCACTTCGCGGGCGCGCTGCAGTGGGATGGCGCGGTGCTCGCCGTCGTAGTAATCGTCGAAGAGCCGGTAGCGCTCAAGGCGCTCTTCGCCCATGTCGGCGGCGTCGCGGAGGAAGTCTTGCTTGTCGCCGCTGTTGACGTCGCCTGTCGGGCTGTTCTTGCCGAGCCGGCGCTTGATTCGATCAGCGATCGCCACGGGGCTACTCCTTGTCGATGT
This sequence comes from Solirubrobacteraceae bacterium, assembly GCA_050696495.1. GTDB lineage: Bacteria > Actinomycetota > Thermoleophilia > Solirubrobacterales > Solirubrobacteraceae > Palsa-744. Next base: position 9,749 of record JBOGXY010000067.1, on the reverse strand, counting down.
GATGGTCGCCGACGAGCGTCAGGTCGCCCTTGCGGATCACGGTGGGTTGCGTGCCGGGCATGTAGGTCTCGGCTGTGAGACCTTGCGATGCCGCTAGCTGAATGAACGCCCCGGAGAGCGCGTCGACCTGATCGTCGTGGGTTCCTGAGTCCGGCGAGAACACCTCAAGCTCTTCTAGGAACGCCGGTATCCACGGTCCGCGTACGAGCTTGACGAGGCCGGCCTCGGCCTTCGCGCTGACAGGGCGTGCCCGCTCCTCCTTGCTGCCGGTCGAGCGAAGACCTCTCACCTCGAAATCGTGCAGGACGGTGCGCTGATAGTGCTGGATGATGGCCTTGCCCGACGAGCCGGGCTCCTGCTCGATCGAGACCGTGACCGGCCGGCCGTCTGCTGTGGCGTGGTGACGGATCAGTTTCTCGACGCCATCCGGTCGTGATCGCGCTCGCGCCACATGCTGGACGATCCACAGGCCACTCGGATGCTTGCCCAAACGCAGTCCGGCCGTCCAGTCGGGATCGGGGTTGGCTTGCGATGGCTCCGTCGCGGCGAGATCCCAGTGCCGCACCCACCGGCAACCCTCTGGGGCGTGGTCGATGACCTCGAACCACTCACGGCGGAATAGCGAGCCCGGCTCGCGCACATCCCAATCGCCGTCGAGCAGCTGTTTGCGGGTGGTCGTATCCAGCTCGTTGAGCGAACCGACATACTCGCCTTGATCGAGTGACGGATTGTCCGCTAGGCGCGCCGGGATGAAAGTGCGTTCGGTCCAGTCCGGCATCTGGCAGACGAACAGGCCCGTCGTCTGTCCCTCCGGTCTGTACAGGCCGAAACGCTGCTTGACCCACTCGTGGCCGGGACCGCCTGGGTTGGATGCGGCACGCATCCGTATCGGCACGTCGCTGTCGGCTAGGCGCCGTAGGCGGCTGAAGAGATAGGTGTACTGCGTCTCGGTGAACTGCGTAAGCTCGTCGAAGCCGACCATCTGGAACGCAGCTCCCTGGTAGTGGAGCTTGTCGTCCTCGTGCTGCAGATGGCCGAACGTCAGCGTCGCGCTTGACGGGAAGTACCACCTGTGCTCGTTCTCGTTCCATCGGGCGTCCGTGCTGGCTAGCCATTCCTTTGACCTCGGGATCAGAGCATCCGCCTGGTTGAGGTCGGGGAACGTGCGGCGAAGCAGGAGCGCTGCATAGCCCGGAACGTCCACGTATTGCAGTGCGGCCATGAGCAGCGCGTCGCTCTTGCCGCCGCCGGCGGCGCCACCGTAGAGCACCTCGCGCACGCCGAGATCGGAGAGTAGGAGAAACGCTTGCTGTGGCGGGTGCGGACTATGCGGGACGTAGCGGGTGAGCCGCGGCTCTAGCGGGTTAGCCGCCATTGCCGTTGAGTGCGCCAGACTCCTTCAGGATCTTGCGCACCTCGTCTCGGCGCCCCTTGGTATCGGGTATCTCGACGATCGTGTGCGTGCCATCAACCTGGCCGGAGTGCTCGACCTTCACGTTGTCACGATAGGTCGCTGGCTTGCGCGCCTTCAGCATGAAGATCAGCAGCGTGTCGCTGTATTTCTGGACGTCCGTCACGTGTTTGCCGGCGCTCACGACCGGCTCAGTGACGCCCTGGACCGCTCGACGGTACGCCTCGGCCTCCATAGCCTCAGTCGTCTCATGCTCGATCTCATCCCAAGCGGCTGCGAACTCCTCGTCGATCCGAGCGTCGTAGGCAGTGCGGCGCCCGATCTCGACCTTCTTGCAGGCCGCGCTCACCATCCCAAGCTCACGGAACGCCTCAAGCCACGCAGGCTTCCAGTCGCGGCGCGCCTTCGCAGGCGGCTTGCGTTTCGATGTCTTCCCGCGCGTTTTCGGTGTGCGAGATGTGCGCTGCTGCTCGGCCATCGTCAAACCCTGGGCACGCGAGGGATGCGGACAACGTGAGCAGGCTGCGTGGAGTGATCGCACATGAAGCGCGAGCAGACCGGACAACCAAACATGCCGCCGATGGCAATGTCGGATGAGCGACGTGTGAGCGCCGTGATTATGCTGCTGATTCGAGCCATAGGTAGCTCCTTCACGTTTCGCCGTGAGTGCCCGTCAAGACCTCACGGCGTGGTCGGCGTCGAACGCTCGGGTTCGCTTTGTCCGCAAGAGCGGGTGGCCGACACAAGGTCAGATTGGATGGCGGCGTCCAGACTCGAACTGGATGCTCCGGCTTATGAGGCCAGCGTGGTAACCCTTCCACTACGCCGCATGGGTTCAGGTCAGGCAGCGATACGTTCTGGTCGGCGTCGTGGACGTACACCGCGTGAGACTGCTTCTGCTCGCTCCTGCTTGCAGGGATCGCACTCGCACATGTAGGTTCCGTCGCAGGGTCGCGTCAGCTCGATCGCCCCGTCGAAGACTTGAGCGTCTATCGGTGGGGTGCCGGGCGTGACGACGTGTAGATGCATGTGGCTGCCTCCCTGTGGGGAAGTGAACTGCTGAGAGGAGCCCGGTCTGGTTTGTGGCAGCGCGAGGAATATGCGCTTGGGTCGGCTCAGCATCTCGCTCGGCTGGCCGCTTTCCTCTCGGGCTGACCGCAGTATAGATCCGTGTCGGACGGAAGTGTTCACATGGTGCCTATGCGGCGCACTCCTCATAGGGGCGGTCACGGTGAGTTCTGCCGGCCAGGGCATCGTCGTCGTGCTCGAGCATCTTCTCTAGCTTGCCGATGCGTGTTTCTGTGCGTCGGATCTCAGCTCTCGTGTCTTCGCTCGGCTCGAGCGAGCGCAGATCGGCGAGGAGCACCTTCAGGCCGAGGCGCACGTTCTTGATCTTCGCGCGCTCCTCCTCTACGCGGATGCTTCTTGCCTTGCGTGCGATCTCCAACTGCTCGGCCTCGGTGACCGCTGGCTCGCTCTTGACTGCGCGTTTCGGGTCATCGGTGAGGCCGACGCCCTTCGCCTTCAGGTAGCGCTCGCGGTGTTGCCGGTAGAACGCGGAATGGTCGCCGCGGGCGAAGTGCGCGAGCCATACCTGCTCGGTGCCATTCCAGGCTGCTCGCTGGTCGGCGAGGCTCGCGTAGCCTTGGCGCTTGGCGTGCTGGTCGGTCAACTTGTCGAGCGTGGACGCCTCGATCTTGATGATCGTCACCTGCAAGCCTCGTGCGAACTGGCGAGGCTGCAAGCTCACGCACTGACCTTCCTCGACCGGGCATGGTAGGAGCTCGCCGGCGCCACCGCGTTCCATTGGCAGCATCATCTGGAAGCGCTTACCGCGCCTCACGAGGTCGATCTCGGCTTGAGACACGATCACGCCGCCACGCCCCCATCGTCGTCGAGGTCTATACGGACGATCTCGGGCTTGGCGAGCAACTCCCTCACTTGAGCCTTCGCGGCCCGGATCACACCTTCGCGACCCATGAATAGGCCATGCACGGGACCGATCTCCTCCCTCTCGGTGCCAGAGACGCGGAACAGCTTGCCAGTGAAGCCCGCGAGCGAATTGCGGCCGATCTCCACCTCGTAGTACGTCTCCTGCTCTCCGGTCACAGGGGCACTTGTCCGGGTTGAGTCGTTCATGCGGCTCTCCTCTCTAGTTGTTCACGTTGGCGGTCTGAAAGAGCGCCCGTCAGGATCTGTGTGGCGCGGTGTGCATCACCGAGACAAGCCGTTAGGTGCGAGTGAGCACGCACATACGACACTTGCAGGCCCGATGGTTTGCACCGCTGAGGCTGTTTCCCGTCGATCTGAGCGTCACCGTTATGGTCAGTCGTAGGCCTGGACACCCCCGCCGCTCTGAGCGAAGGGAGAGCGGGCAAGCCGACGCGTTCCATTTCCGCCTTCACGCGGCGCCGATAAGCCCTCTGGCCATGGTTCGGGTTGATGTACTTCGCGCGAGCCGACCGGCCGACCAGCGACTCTCCGCAACCACACCCACACAGGCCCTCGCCGAAGACGAGCGGCGGGGTCTCCTCGGTACCGTCGAGTGCTAGCTGGCTCACCGCGCCAACACTCCCTCGATCTCGGGCCAGTCCGACGGACGCCACAACCACACTTCCGGTGTTGCGCGCCCAAGCGCATCCAACCACTCCGTCTGCGCCCTCGACTCGCGACCCTTCTCCGACTTCAACTCAGCGAACACCAGGCGATAGCCGCGCGCCATCACGAGATCGGGGAACCCCGGATTGCTCCGCCGACTGTCATAGGTGTGGTAGACCAACCACCCGTTCAGCTCGGCATATTCGACCACCGCCGTCTGGAACTGCTTCTCCGTCTGCTTCAAGGCCTGGACGCTCACGAGACCCTCACCAACAAACGACCCGACGCGTCCCGTCTGCAATCCCAGTGCCATGCGCTCTGAGAAGACTGCCCGCAAGTCGCGCAGGTCTGGTCAGGGATCTTGTAAAGCCCGATCGTGGGATTCGAGCCGTTACGCGCATGATTCTCGACTAGATCGTTCTCTCGGATCGACTGGACGGTCACGCCGTCTCCACGGGCTCGTATTCGCGCAGAAACGACACTTCAGGCATCCAGTCCAACGGATGAGCGACCAGACCAGCATGGACAGGCAGAACCATCCGAACGTCGCCGGTCTGATTGACGGCTATCGCGACGAGACGATCCCCCGACTCTCTATGACGCCACCGCGTCGACGTCGAATCCAAGGCGCTCACGCCGTCTTCTCCTGTGTATCCGAAGACGCCGCCCGAGATTCAACCTCAGCCAACAGGTAGGAGCCGATGTGTTCGGTGTAGCGGGGTGGGATCGCGTCAGCCAACTCGCTCGCTGAAGCCCAAGGCATCTCCATGACCTCCCGCGCGAGAGCGAGAGACGGAGCGATCGCCTTACGCCGCGGATCGAAGACCTTCCGTCCGATCGACCCTCGCACCACGATGACGGGCGGCTCGTGATGATGGCAACCCACGCTCATCAAGGGCACGTTCGACTCGAACCGACGATGGCGTCTCACCCGCAAACCGAGACCCTGACCACAGATACGGGCAGCGTTATGCAGACCCGCGCCCTCTACATTCTCGATCACATACGGCAACCCGGCACACGTCAGGAGCGTCCGGGTCTCGGGGATCAAGTCCACGCGACCCGGCGCGACACGCCGAGTACCACCCCAACCAGTCAAGCTCGAATGCGGCTGGCACGGCGGCGAAGCATGGATCGCATCGAAGTCCGCCAGCCGCCAGACCCCGCAGATCATCCCCGTCTTCAACCCGGTGCGCAGGAGCTTGAGCGCGTCGGCCTGAATGGACTCGAACGGGTATTTCGGCTGCTGCTCAATGTCCACGCCGACGACATCGAAGCCCGCATGGTGATAGCCGACAGACGCACCGCCGGCACCACAGAACAGATCGAGCAAACGCGGTCGGCTCATGCGCTACCCCCAACAGCCCGGTCCCCCTTGGGAGTACGCCACCAGACCATCCGTTTACGGCTTGCGCTTGACGAGCTGACGGCATACCGGAGATGCTCCAACCCGTTCAACGTCAACTGCACGTCTTTCAGGTCCGCCGAGTTGAGCGCCTCAGCGATCTGCCAGACGGTCGCCGCCTCGTCCAGTCTGCGTCGCGCCCACTCGTCCCGACCACACTCCGGGATCGCTCGCAACACTCGCAGCGACTCACGGTCAAGCGTTGGCTCCAACACGCCGCTCATCCCGTCTGCGCGCCTTGGATGGTCTTCCTGACCTCGAGCAGCCGGTCGCGCTCGAGCGCTACAAGCCGGACAAGCCCTGCGAGTTCCGCCGCTACGAACATGGAGCCCGCGGCCTGTAGATCACGGACAGCACCCACAAGCCCGGGGAGCGCCCCGTCTACACGATCGATCGCCGCGCTCAACTGGCGCAATTGCTCGCGCGGACCGACATTTGGCGTGGTGTACGCGCGCAACCTGGCGTCGGCCACGATGCCGTCGATATCCTCGGTCGAGGCGAGGCTCATCCCGTCTGCTCCTTAGAGAGACGCGCCCGGGGAGCCTTGGTGCGGAACGTCAGCTCCCAATGCGGGCCTTCAGGCTCGCCAGCCCGATTGACTTGGTAGTAGCGGCGAAGTTCGGCTACTGGCAGTTCCCGCTGGACGGCGACAGCAAGGGCACGGAAGCCCTCGCTGTTGTCGCCATAGAAGCGGATCGTCGGCTCGAAGAAGCCGTGGCCCTCGCCGCCTTCGCACGACTCGAACGTCTCGATGCCCTGCGCATCAAGCCAGTCCACCCATGGCGCGATGCCAGGATCGAGCGTGACGAGCCAAGTCTCGCGCTGCTTTGCGCGCTTTTTCCCGCTCACCGTTCCGGCTCCCTCGACTCGGCTTCAGCTTCATCGAGGCGCCCCCAGCACAGCGAGCATGGGCCGCCGGCAGCATCGTCGGTGATGCCCCCACAGTGAGGACAACGATCCGGTTGGAGCCTGTCCACGAATCCGGCTGGAAGGTTCGCTCCGATACAAGCCTCGCGCTCGCGCTCGCCAACGTCCCGGGCCTGCGAGCGATCCCATTCACAGCCGGCACAATTCTTGGCATAGCGCCACGGCTGCATCTCGATGCCACAGACAGCACATGGGCCGCCACCACCCTCCAGAGTCGGGTCAAAGCGGCTCAAATCCTCGCCGCCCGCATCGCCCTCCGGCTCCCTGTAGAAGAGCGTCACGCCGCGATCCTTGTCTGCTTGCGTTTCGCCATGACCTGTTCGGCGAGCTTGCGGACGCGACCGCTCGTGTCCTCCACGGCCTCGAACAGCTTGGCGTCGGGGTCGCGTAGCGGCTCAGCCTGCATCCGCTTGACGTTCAACACGTCCGCGATCACGGGATCAGACCCGATATCGCTGACGAGGAAGTACGCGACGACGGACTGGGCTTGACCGTCGCGGTGGAGTCGTCCGATGCACTGTTCGTGCATGCCGGGAGACCAGTCAAGCTCGCCGAAGACAGCAACATTGCTCGCGGCCTGTAGACCATCGAGGCCCGCACCGGAGCGCAAGCTCATGATGAACACGCGGCACTCGTCATCGTCAAGGAAGCGGGTGCGGGCCGCGTCCTTCTGTGCGGGACTCTCGCTGCCCGTGTAGAGCACGGGGTCGAAGTCGGCTAGATGCTCCAACCACAGGTCATACACCTTGCGGTGCCAGCCGAACAAGACGACCTTGCGCTCAGACTCAAGGATCAGCTTGACGAACTCGGCCACATAGGGCGCCTTCGCGATCCCGGTGGCCTGCCGCATCTGCCAGTCCAGATCCCCGGCAGCAGTGAAAGCGTCCTTGCGGCTGCCGGTGAGGATCGTCTCGGCGAGGTCGAGCGTGCCTTCCATGAGCTGCTCGTGGACGCGCTCGTCAGCATCGACACTGTGCGGTACCCGCACGACCTCGGGTAGCTCCCGGCCGACGTCGGCGCGTGTGCGTCGCAGCATCAGACCCTGGTCTCGGAGATAGGTGCCGAGCGCTGCCGGGTCCTTGACTCGACACTTGTCGTGCCAGTAGCCGGTGCCCCACTCGCGAGCGAACTCTTCGCGGCTCCCCAACACGCCCGGTGCGAGGACGGAGAACACGTTGTGGATCTCGCCCGCATAGTTGTAGACCGGGGTCGCGGTCAACCCGACCTTCACGTCAGCCGCGTCGGCGATCTGTGCGGCTGCCTTGTACTTCTCGCTCTCGGCGCGCCGGAGTTCCTGAGCCTCGTCGAAGATGACCGTCCGGACGCGGCCCGCGAGATGGTCGGCCCAACCACGGATCTTGTGGTAGTTGACGATCAGCACATCCGGGTCGTGCCCCTTCATCTCGCGCCGCTTCGACGGGTCATACGGACGGCCGGTGCGGATGATGTGCGCACGCAGCCACGGCAGCGTCTTCCCAAGCTCGTCCTGCCATTGGCGTGGCAAGTGGGTAGGACAGACGATCAGCGCCGGTAGACACTCCGGGTCGCGCAACACGAGCAGCCCGCTCATGCTCTTCCCGAGCCCGAGATCGTCGGCGAGCAGGAGACTGCGTGTCGTCAACGCCAAGTCAGCGGCGACAAGCTGATACTCCCTCGCGGGTCGCGCGGGGTCCATGAACTGTAGGTGTGGCCGGTCACCTGAGAGGATCGACAGGACCGCCTCCTCGCGCTGACGGTGCTCATCGGCGGCGCCACGCAGCCGGTCGAGATCAGCGGCCGAGACCTCCATCGCCCAACGCCCGAGAACCCACTCAAGATCGCGGGCGACCTCGACAGTATGGTCGAGCGTGATCCATCCCTGCCTGTGCTTTTTGGCACGGGGGAAGATCCGCTTCAACCGGATCATCACATCAGCGGACGCGGCCAGCCGCCAGAACGGGCGCTGACCGTAGATCACATCCCCGTCCGGCTGGATATAGACCAGTTCGCCGTGGCTCACAAGCCCGCTCCCGCTAGCTGAACAACCTCAATCGGCTTGCCCAGAACCATCGGTGCCAGGTGTCGCACGCGACTCGTGACGAGCACGAGACCGTCGATCCGGTCGCTCTTCGCATACCTCAAGAGCTGGTTCGCCACCGAACCCGGCGACCCCGCCACCTTGACCTCGATCCCAACGCGCCCCACCAGAAGATCGATCCGATCGCGCGCAGAGAGACGCACCTCCCGCTCGACATCGAACCCCACAGCCGCCAACGCAGCCGCGATCCCCTCTTGCAGGCGATCCTCATCGCCGTAGTTGAAACGGACAGCGCGAAGCGCTTCGACGATAGGCGCACAGACGCTCATCTCTCTGTATGCCTCCCCCGGAGTGCTCGCTTCAAGATCGCTACATGCCGTCTACGCGCTTGGTCGATGCTCCAATAGCGGATCAGTGCGCCGACCTTTGCTCGTGTGTGAGGCCCAACGAACACGATCGTCTCGGCGGAATAAGTCACGCCAGTCAGCGAGCAGCTGTTGTCTTGAGGCTCGTCGAAAGCGATCGTGGACACGCGCACCAGACCACAGCGCGGATGCTCGAACACGTCATGGCCGAGGCTGTGGCTGCTCATCCGTGCCTCCTCTGACCCCTCATGCGGCACGCTCCCACGTCTTAGCCAAATAGCTAAACGACTGCGTGCCCTTCGCCTCGTTGCAGGCGAGGCAGAGCGTCTGGAGGTTCTCGTCACGGTTCGAGCCGCCCTCAGAGATCGGAGTGATGTGGTCGAGCGTCAGGTCCTCGTCGCTACCGCACCGGAGGCAGACACCTCCATCCCTCGCAAAGATGCGCTCGCGCTTCCGTTTGCGTGCCGACCCGTTGCCCCGTTTGTGGTTTCGGCTCACCGGGGCCTCCTCTGACCAAACAGAGAGAGGCGACGGGCCTGCTCCCGAATCGACCGCTGGGCTGCTCCCGAACTGCTCCCGAACGCTCTAGAAAAGGCCCGAGGGTCCGTGCATCGTGCTGCGCTCCCCTGCACCCCGAAGCCCAGTGTTGATGCGGGGTTTAGGGGTGTTGATGCGCCCCGTTGCAGATGCCTGCATGTTCCGCTTCTTAGTCGGGGAGACAGGATTTGAACCTGCGACCGCCCGGCCCCCAGCCGGGTGCGCTACCAGACTGCGCCACTCCCCGTGGTGCGTTTCGATTCTAGGCCCAACGGCGCCGAGGCGGCGTCCGGGGCGAACTCGACGCCCGTCCCCCGCACCGTGGCCGGCGGCCCATCCGTGCGCTTTATCTGCGATCACAGATAGTAACTGTTCAGGTCGTGGGTGCGGTGCTGCGGCTTTAGGGTGATGCGTTGGCTGGGAGCCAGGGGGTGCCGGTGGTGAGCGCGTCGAGGGCGTGGAGCGCGCCGATCCCGTTCTTGCGGGCGG
>JBOGXY010000066.1:0-38920 GCA_050696495.1 Solirubrobacteraceae bacterium | reverse complement strand
GTCATGGGGAGAACTCATGGCCACCAGTGGGGAGAAAAGATGGCCACCAGTGGGGAGAACCGATGGCCGTCCGTGGGGAGAAACCGACGGCCATTGACACGAGTCAGGGACTTCGGTTTGACCGTCCTAGGAGCGCCCTGACTTACGTTTCCCGCGCCCGCGAACGTCGCGCTCGCAGGCGCACCAAAGCTCGCCGGTTGCGGCGAGGGCGCGGAGCGGCACGCATCCGCCGTGGTGCACGCCGGCGGCGACACCGACGAGCTGACACACCCCCAACCGCTCGAGCATACATGAGCGTCATACACGTCAAGCGCCGTGTCAGCATCCTGAGGAACAAGTTTGTCGCCCGTCAGAAAGAAAATATCCTCACCAGTTTCACTCGCATCCAAAAACGCCGATTCTTTAGGCGAGCTGCCAGCAGAGACCAAACCCACACAACCCCCCGCACGCTCGTCATACGTCACGCTCATCGTACTGCAGCTACCGACCCCCAGCGGCTCATACTCGTACACGTCCATCGTGCCGTTTATATCTTGCGGCACAAGCGCATCGTTACTGTTGAAAGACAACCTGCCTTCATCCGACAGGTAACGAGACTGGTAAGTGAGAGTCGTGAAAATCGGTAGCGAAGCTGCGAACCAGGATCCTTCGTTAAAGTAGGTTGTCACAAGCCGGTTTGCGTTACTTTGAGCTTCTACGCCGACAGGCCGCGCACCGCTTGGATTGCACGATGCGCAAACCAAACGAGACGTCTGCGCGTCGTACAAGTAGACCTCCTGGTCGGGCCGCCCACTGTTGGCGTCCAGGTTGTCATAGCCGGTCAACGAAGCCTCAGACATGAACGCGAGGTAGCGCCCGTTTGGCGACATCCGCGCCGACAACCGGTTAAGTTCACCCTCCGAGTTTGAAAAGCCCGCCCAGTCGGTACTATCTTCGACCGTGAGCCTTGCGACAAACTTCATCGCGCCATCGTGCAACACATACAGATTGCACCCCCGGGCCGCGACGGCAGTTACGCTGCACTCGCTGGGAGTAGCCCCGGGCGCAAGCGCCGCATCGGCTACGAAATATATGTACGACCCGTCTTCAGTCGCACCAACGACCAGAAATCTCACAGCCGCGCGTTCGCCAGCCGCGTTGACGGGCGTCAGGTCTGTCAGCTTACATGCGAGCTTACCCGCTTCTTCTACTATTTCGCACTCATAGAGGTCAGCCCTTTTAGATTCTGGGCTAGCACCCGAATCTCTTGTCAATCTTTGTTCATCTGTAAAGAAGGCCTTCGTGCCATCGCTCGTGGCGAATTGAAACCCTCTGCCAAATGACCCAGGGTCTGCGCCGGTAACACCCGGCTGCGGCACATCGAGGCGTAGCGATTCTCCCTTCGCGAGATCACGCATGTATATGTGTTTGTCACTAAGCTCTGTCCAGAACACGCGCGACCCGTCACGCGTGATCGCGTCCCTGGGAATCGATTCATTGATCATCTTACCCCCAAGCTTGGCGCCCACTGTCGTGGCGCCCCCACCTTCGGCCTCAGGCAAGACGCTGACAAGCGCTAGTCTTTCTGCCGGAGGCTTGTCGGCGGACCACTCGTATAGATTCCAACGCGAGGCCGGCGTTGACGTCAGCGAGGCATTCCCTTCATTGAGCAGCACAATATGACGAAGATCGGAAGTCGCTCCTTCAAATGTGATCAGCGATTCCCCCCCGCCGCCAAGTTCATCGAGCCGTGTGCCAGGTGGTACATCAGCGTAGCCTTCCTTACTCGTAAGCAGCGGCACGTAGCAGTCGCTCGTCGTCGCCTGCCCTTCACATGTCAAATCCTGGAGATAAGGCGTGGTAGATACCGAAGCCTGGGCCGACAAAATCGGCTGATTTGGGCTAGGTGCCGCGAGATAACCAGATGACAGGTCGCTCGAGAAACTCATGTAGTGCGTCACGGCCTGAATGCCAATAGCCGCATTCGCAGGCACCGCAAGATCGTGCGATGTCCAACCGCTCCCGCCATGCCTGGAGAGCACCTGAATTTCGGAGCCGTTGCCGGCGGGGTCGAGTTCGGTTGGGGCATTCGTGACATATGTAAATGCGCTACCGTTGACAGCCGCCTCGATGACTGAGCCTTCACCCAGTTCGTGGATTCTCGCACCCTGCTTGTCCGCCTGGGAGACAAGTTCCCACATACGCCCGTCCGCCAGCCTCAGAGCCCCTCCACCCGGCTGGGTCGTGAACGTCTCATCTGGACCGTCAACCGTGTAAAGGATGCCTTCTCGTTCGTCCTGCGCTACCACGCGGAAATGGTAGAGCGTGTGCGGAGTGAGACCTTCAACGTACACACCACTTGCCGTCACCTCAGTAAAGCCCGAGCCGAGCGAGGCCTCGGGCAACTGTATACCATGATCCGGTCCGTCAAACGTGTATCCGGTAGTGTCGTACTCGATCCGATAGGTGGCATTGGCTCCCAGCGGGTTCAGCTGCGCACCAAGCGTCGCGCTCGTAGAAGCGACGCCAGTGGCATACTCGTGGTCGATCGAAACCGCCGGCAAGGTCGTAAATGACTGATCGGGACTCGTGGCGACATGACCTTCCGAGTCGCTCGCCACGATACGATAATGGTAGAGCGTACCGGCCCTCAGTTTGGTGAGCGTCACCTTCACCGGATCGTTTTCAAAGCTCGCAGACAGTGACCCGTCCGGGATCGGCGCACTGGAGCCGTACGAGCTCGTCGGCCCGTATTCAAACCGATATTTCGTGACATGGTTCTCCGGATTAACGGTCGCGCTCAAAGTGGCCGATACGGGTTCGATTTCGCTTGCGGGCTGACCCCCAACCAGCTGTACCCCCGGCGATGGTAGCGCGAGCAATCGCACCGCATTGGGGCTCGCCACATACAGTCTTTTAATGCTTTCCCCATACACCATGCCACCGCGGGCATCTTCCATACCACTATCGAAAGTTGCGAGCTCTGTGCCGGCTGAGTCATACTCGAGAATTTCGTGGATGCCTTCGTGTGACGAGTTTTCTCCGTGATTGTCGACAAGGACGTGGCCCGAGTCATCGAGCGCCACATGCAGTGGGCTAGAGCCGCCTTCTGTGTCAAATGTCCGCAGCAGAGTCCCTGATGAATCGTACTCATGCACGCCGTTCGAGCCATAACTGAGCTCGTAGAGGTCGCCTATAGAGTCGACGGCAACCTCCCGCGTCACACTGCCACCGGCAATCGAGATGCTTTTAACATAGATGCCGCTGGAGTTGAACTCCTGCACTCTTCCCTGGTCGCCCACGTATAGGTTGCCACTCGAATCGACAGCGATCGCTCCCCTATAGGAGTTGAATTCGCCGTTGCCGATCCCAGGCTGCCCCGCTTGACATTTTTCCCCCGCGAGGCAGACATTGGTCCCGTTTTCGTTGACTTTCCCACCATACATGGCTAGGAAAGTCCCTGTCGGGCTGAACTTGTCCACGCGTTCGTTGTTGTAGGTCTCGCCAACGTAGACGTCACCGTAGGAAGGGCTCAAAGGATCGTTGTCAACGGCGATTCCCTGCGCAGTGTATTCGGCGAATTCTCCCCCGCGGGTTCCACCAAGCCCGCGGTAGCAGACGGTTGTGCACGTCTGAGGAGCGCGCGTAACCCCGTCGGCGACGCCTGAGCCCCAGGCCATCAGAAACGAGCCTTCGCTGGTGAACTCTTCGATACGATTGTTGTTCGTATCGGCCACGTAGACATTGCCGTTGGACTGATTCACGGCGATTCCGTGAATTTCCACGAACTGCCCTGCTTCTGTGCCTTTACTTCCGAACTGGCTTACGACCGCGCCGGCGGAGCCGGCACCAAGCGCAAGCAGGCTTGCCCATGCACCTAGAGATACAAGGACCGTCATCGTCACTCGACGAGCGCTCATCGAAACATCCCCTCCTTAAAGGAACCAATGTGACGCACACCCGCGCACGAGCAGCACCCCCTATGAGGGGAGCAAGCAAAGACAGCGATGGATACACGATCCACGACAACGGGCACACAAGAGGTCGAGCGTTCGCGCGCGTGGCGCGAGTACTCCCGCGAGCGCCAGAAACCAAGCCGGGCCTTATGCCCGACGGGCCGCGCAGCAGAGCCGCGGCGAGAGGGCCTAGCGCCTAGAAGACGGCCGACGCAGAGAGAGAGAGAGAGAGAGAGAGAGACGCGTCAGCGACGCTGACGCGTCCTATTACGCCGCTGTTGCGAGCACACGGACTCTCAAGCACGTTATTCCCCAAAGAATGCATGCAAACCTGCTCCCTCTCTCGGTTGCGACCCGGTCCCTCTCCCAAGGTCCCTGACAAACCGGTTAGCGTCGACTCAAGAACCGACCCCGTACCCGACCTTATGTGATGTCGGCACGCCCGTGTGGGCAACAGACATGGGCCATTTATACACGAGACGGCCGCAGTTGTCAACCCCCGAGCCCGAGCACGGCTGGCTTCGCACGCCGCCTACGTTGCGCTGGCCCCGTTCATGGGTCCGGCGCAAGCGGGCGAGTTCATCGACGCCAAGCTCGCCGAGCCCGGTGATTGAGCCGCGCTGGACGCCGGCGACTTCAGCGCTCCCCCGCTCCGCGCGACCACAGCCACACGTACCAGGCGACGACGATCACCAGCACGGCCAGCGGCAGCACCAGGGTCAGCACAGAGCCGGTCGAGAAGGAGGCGAGGATCGCGGTTGCACTCGAGGTCATTGGGTTCCTTCCGTCAGTGGTCGCTTGCCAGACGCGCCGCAGGCCCCAGCGCGGCTGGCCTCGCCGGCGCCGGGCTCAACCAGCGGTTCAGGTAGAAGAACAGGGCCAGAACTAGCGTGATCGAGCCCGGCACCCACATCACGCCGGCCGCCAGTTGCTGATCGGCCAGCGCCGAGGTGCCGCCTGGGCGCGTAGCCTGGTGCGCATACGGCGCGTACAGCGGGTGCGGGGCCAGCGCGAGCACGATCGCCAATATCCACATCACAACCATCGCCCCGACCAGATAGGCCATCCGCCACACATCGCTGAGCGGCGCGTGCAGCGGCGGCGAGTCGATCGCCTGCTTCCAGAACATCAACGCCGTCGCGAAGAACAGGGTGTGCTCGAGCGCGTGCAGCCATTCCGACTGGAGCGTCGCGTCAAACAAGGCGGGGACGTGCCAGACGAGCACCACGCCGCAGAACAGCACGAACGTCGGCTGCGGCGCCCCGAGGAAGCCCCCGAGGCGCCGCAGCCAACTGAGGTGCCCGCGCGCGAGTGAGCGGCCCAACGACTGGCGCGCCCGGAGGGGTAGCACGCGCCATAGGCGCACCCACGGGCGCGCGAGCACGATCAGGGGGGGAGCCACGACGAGCAGCAGGACGTGCTGGGTCATGTGCGCCCAGAACAGCTGCTCGCTGAGTGCGTCGAGCGGCGAGGCGAGAGCCAGCAGCACGACGGCGATCCCCGCATAGAAGTAGAGATGGCGGCGGCGGCGCTCGCCGCGGGTGCGGGCCGGTCCGACGGTGCGGCGGTTGCTCAGCCAGTAGAGCGCGGCGATGAGCAGCGCCAGGATCACCGGCGGATCAAACGACCAGCTGCCAAGGCCGACCGCCTGCTCGACGGCGGCCGGAGCGTGCGGGAGGGCGCCAGCTACAGCAGGTAGAGAGTGATCCATGTGATCACGCCGATCCCGGCCAGGAAGGACCAGTAGAAGACGGCCGCGTCGAGCCCAGGGGCGATCAGCTTGTCGGCCTGCGCGATGTCGCCCTTACGCTCGGCGGCGGGCGCGCGACGGGCGCGCAGCTCGGAGGCGACCTGGGTCTCGAGCCAGTACATGGTCGCCAGCACCGCGATCGCGTACAGGCCGGTCCAGGCGCAGAAGACCGACGCGTAGCCGCCGTCGGTCGGGCCGAAGTGCTGCGAGGTGTACTGCAGGCACTGCAGGACGACGACCGCCAGCCCCAGCACGAGCGCGAGCGCCGCGGCCGGCAGCCAGCTGCCGGCGCCGGCGCCCGCCTCGCCGCGCGAGATCCGCTTCATCTGGCGGCCTGCCACGATCGCCGCCAACGCGCTGAGAACGATGCAGGCGACGATCGCGGCCCCGTACCCTTGCTCGGGTTTGACGTGCGCCGGCTTGAACATGCCACTCTCGTTCAGCGAGCGCAGGTAGAAGTAGGCGAACAGGTAGCCCAGGAAGAAGAAGGTGGTGGCGCCGGCCAGCAGCCGCCCGGCCACGTACAGCGAGCGCGCGCCGATCTCGGGGGGCTCTGGTGGGATTGCTATGTCGGTTGCGGCACTGGCCATGGCGTCGGGTGTCCGTATTGGTAGGGATCGTGGGTAAAGGTCGGGATCGTCTCGAAGTTGTTGACGGGCACCGGTGTGGGCACTTCCCACTCGATCGAGCGGGCATCCCATTCGTTTTGCTTGGCCGGCACGCGGGCGATCACCAGCGAATAGATGACGTTGGCCAGGAAGACGAGCATCGACAGACCAATCACGAACGCCGAGATCGAGACCCACACATTCAGGCCCTGCAGGTTGGGCGCGTAGGTGGAGACGCGCCGCGGCATGCCCTTCATGCCGAGCACGAACAGCGGCATGAAGGTCGAGTTAAAGGCGATGAACAGGCTCCAGAAGTGAATCTTCGCGAGCTTCTCGTTCAGCTTCACGCCCAACATCTTCGGCACCCAGTAGTAGACGGCGGCGAAGAATGTGAAGATCAGGCCGCCCATGATCGTGTAATGGAAGTGGGCCATCACGAAGAAGCTGCCGTGCGTGTCGACGTCGCTCGGCGTGTCAGAGAGGAACACCCCCGAGAGACCGCCGATCAGGAAGTTGAACGTCCAGCCCATGCAGAACAGCATCGGCACGGTGAAACGGATGCGCGCTCTCCAAAGCGTCCCCATCACGCACAGGAAGATGAACCCGGTCGGGATCGAGATGATCTCGGTTGAGAGCATGTAGAACGGCCGCAGCGCCGCGTTGATACCCGATACGAACAGGTGGTGCTGCCAGACGAAGAAGCTCATCAGCGTCACGCCGAGCATCCCGGCTATCCCCAGGCGATAGCCCCACAGGGGCTTGCGCGCGAACACCGGCATCAGCTCGAGCACGATCCCGAAGCCGGGCAGGGCCAGGATGTAGACCTCGGGGTGGCCGAAGAACCAGAACAGGTTCTCGAACAGGTAGGGCGAGCCGCCCGAGGAGGCGATGAAGAAGCCGGTATTGATCGAGCGGTCGAACGCCGCCATCAGCAGCGCGGCGATCAGCATCGGAGCCGCCAGCACCATCAGCCAGGAGGTGGCGAACACCGACCACACGAAGATCGGCAGGCGCGACCAGGTCATCCCCGGCGCGCGGTGGGCGACGATCGTGGCGATCATGTTCAGGCCCAGCAGCGTCATCGACAGGCCGACGAGCGCGAAGAAGCAGATGTAGGAGTCCATCCCCATCACGGCCTGTTCGTTGAGCGGCTCATAGCCTGTCCAGCCGGTCGGGAAGCCGCCGAAGAAGATAGTGGAGGTGAGGATGAAGCCGGCCGCCATCAGCAGCCAGAAGGTCAGCGCCTCGATCCGCGGGAATGCCATCCGTCGCGCGCCGATCATGATCGGGACGAAGTAGTTGGCAAACGGGCCGAGGATGCCCGAGGTCATCATCCCCATCATCATCGCCCCGTGCATCCCCACCAGCGAGAGGTACTGGTTGGGCCCGACGGTGGTCGGCACCGGATGCAGAAGCTCTGTGCGGATCAGCATCGCGTTCAGCCCCGCGACGAAGAAGAACACGCCGATCCCGACCAGGTACTGGATCCCGACGACCTTGTGATCGGTGCACAGGCCGAAGTAGCGGCTGATGCCCTGCTCCTCCTTCTCACGAAGGGAAGGCGGGCGCCCGAGAAGGCGCGCGACCGGGTAGTTGGCGAAACCCAGGCCGACGAGGAAGCCGACGACGCCGCCCGCGTAGCCGAGCAGCAGCGCCAGGTCCTTCTCGTCGGTGGCTCCTACGAAATCGAAGCTTCCTTCTGAGAAATGCGCGCCGATCAGCCAGCCGACGTAGTAGCCGAGCACGCCGAGGATCACGGCGCTCAGCAGGTTGAAGCCCACGAGCCGCCGCAACAGCGGCTTGCGCCCGGGCATGGGCGTGGCGGGCTCGGCGACGGCGCTCATTCGGCTCTCCTCGCTGGTTCGGGGACGTATTTGGTGGCGTAGGGCGGCAGGTACTTGGTCGTGCCGGCGAAGCGCTCTTGCTGTTCGCGCACCCATGCTTCGAACACCGCGGGCGCCACCACCCGGCCGTGGTCGTACATATACCCGTGCCAGATCCCGCACAGCTCGGCGCAGCGCACTTCAAAGCTCTGCGTCTTGGTGGGCTTTACGAACACGACGTTGTCCACATTGGGATTCGCGTCCGCCTTGACCCCCAACTGGTACGCCCAGAAGGAGTGGATCACATCAAGCGAGGTGACGTGCAGTTCAACCGTCTGGTTGACAGGAAGCACGAGATGATCCGTCTCAACTCCCCCATACGTGGGGTAACGGTAGGTGAAGGCCCACTCCTGGGCGATGACCTGCACCGGCAGCTTCTTGCCGGCGGCGGGCCATGCGGGCGACGGGCCCTGCCCCGAGCCCGCTCCATCTTCGACCAGGCGCACCGTGCCGTACACCGCCAGCGAGAGCACGAGGATCGTCGTGATCACGATCCAGGTGCCCTGCACGCGCGAGTTGCCGTTGACCGCCGGGCCTTCGAGGATCGCCTCGCCGCCTTTGGGCGCGCGGAAGTAGGCGATCGCGTAGATCAAATACACCAGCACCAGCAGCAGTACGGGCGTTGCCATCCCGATCAGGACGGTGTTATCGACGACGTGCCCCGAGGCCTGCGCGGAGCCGTTGCCGGGCGGCATGATCGGGCCGACGAGCAGCACGACCAGCGGCGTGGCGATCAGCGAGGCCACGATCCAGATCGTCATGAAGCGGCGCGCGTGGTTCGGTTCGCCCGCGCCGCCACCGGCTCCGGCTCCGTGCGTCGGTTCAGCGGCCATCGATCGCGCTCCGGGCGGCCATCACGACACTTCCAGGAATCCGTCCATGTAGCCGAGCGTCTGCATCGGCCCACCGAAGCCGTCGATCCAGCCGGCCGCGCACGGCACGAAGCACTGCCAGCGGTAGCGGCCCTTTTTGCCGGTACGAATCGTGAAGGTGATCGTTCGGTGCGCCTGCGCCAGGTTGCAGGGCGCGAATTCGCACTGGTTCTTTGCTTCTTCGGGCACACCCGGCAACGGAATGAACAGGCCGAGTTGCGGCACTACGAACGTGTGCGAGGCTTCTTCGGGGTTGATGCCCCTGATCGGCTTGCCGTCGAGCATCTCGGTGCCGGTGGTGGTGCCCTGGACGGCGGAGAGGAAGGGATTGCGCAGACCCGAGTCGCCGTCGTACTGCAGGATCGTCACGTGCACCAGCGAGTTGGCCGGCACCTTGTAGACGGTGGAGTGAATCCACTTGCCATTTTCCTTCACCAGATAGGAGACCCAGTCGGGGTGGGTCGGGCTGTACTTGGGTCCGATCGCGGCGACGGTCTGCAGGGTCAGCTGCGCGCTGCCGACGCCGGCCAGCGTTTGCCCGCCGACGGCTGAGACCGTCGGCGGCGCGCTCGTGGCCCAAGCGGCGATGTACAGGGCGATCAGGACGGCGACCAGCGCTACCCCTACCCCGATTCCCAGCAGCTTCTTGGCAAGAACGCTCAACGCGTACCGCTCCCCTTTAGGCTGGCTTTATGAGTTGACCATAGGCCGCAGGACGACCCCTGTCAATCCCTACGTAGCGACGAGTACCCGTTTTGCTGGGAGCGCTATCGCGGCGCCAGTCAGACCGGCGACGATCAGGCCCGCGAAGGGACCTCGATCTGCCCGTGCGGCGCGCCCAGCTCGGCCAGGCGCTCCAGGAACGGCTCCGGCGCGAACGCCTCGGGGCCGAGAACGCCCGCGCCCTTCCAGGAGCCCTCGTCGAGCAGCTCCAGCGCAACGACCGGGTTGACCGCCGTCTGCCACACGACCGCCTGCGAGCCGTACTCGCGCATCGTCTGCTCGTTGTCGACCACGTGGTAGAGGTAGGTCGAGCGCCGTTTGCCATCCACGCCCGTGCCCCGCACCCAAGTGCCCGCGCACGTGCGCCCGGTCATCCGCTCGCCCAGCTTGGCGGGATCGGGCAGCGTCGCCGCCACCACATCGCGCGGGGAGACCTGCGCACGCCCGTCGGCGGGGCCGCTCGCGCGCACGCTCACCGGCTCGGTCGAGTCCAGGCCCAGCTTGTGCAAGGTCTTCAAGACATCGATGAACTCCTGCCCGAGGCCGTACTTGAACGTCACCCGCTCGCATTGCACCCAGCGGGGGATCAAGACGACCTCCTCGTGCTCGACGTTGACGCACTGCACGCGGCCGATGCCCTCGGGGAACTCGAACACCTCGGGCTCGGAGAACGGGGCGGTCGTGTAGAAGCCGCGCTCGCGCTCCCAGATGAGCGGCGGGTTCAGACACTCCTCGATCGTCGTCCAGATCGAGAAGGTCGGCGCGAAGTCATAGCCGTCGACGACCAGGTCCGCGCCGTCGCGCACGCCCACCTCCTCGATGCGGCTGAACAGCTCGTCGGCGGCGTAGCGGGCGAACACGTCGGAGAGGCCCGGCTCGACGCCCATGCCCACGAGTGCCAGCACACCCTCCCCCTCCCACTGCTCGTGGCGTGCCAGCTGAACGTCGCCGAGCATCACCCCCGGCAGCTCGTGCGGGCGTTGCGGATGCGGGTGCGAGAGCGTCATCGCCATGTCCACGTAAGTGGTGCGCGCCTCAAAGCAGGCGTCGAAGATCGGCTCGTTGAAGCGCGGGTCACACGCGTTGAGCACCGCGTCCGGGCGCACGCGCTCGATCAGCTTGACAAGCGCCTCGCGGTCTGAGGCGTCCACGCGCTCGGCGCTGAAGCGATCGGCTTCGCCCAGCGTCGCGACGACGTCGTGCACCCGCGCGGGCGAGATGTCCGCCAGCGCCACATGCTTGAAGGCCGGCCGTCGCTGCGCGATCGCGGCAAACGCCGCTCCCACCCCGCCGGCTCCGACCACGAGCACGCGCATGCGCTCAGTGTTGCGCACTTACGGTGCTTTGGCCAGAGCGACCCCAGCGCGGCGGCGTGGGCCTCCCGTATGCTCCAGGCGACCGATGGCGAGCATGCTCCACGACAGGCCCTCTGACTCCAGCAAGGGCGGGCGGGCCACTCAGCGCTGGGCGGCCTCGCCTCTCCTGGGGCGCGCCGAGATCGCCTGGGTGATTCTCGCCGGCGTCGCGCTGGCTGTGCTTACTACCTGGCCGCTGGTTCTGCACCTCTCCACGCGGATCGCGCCCGACCTCGGCGATCCCGTCCGCACCTCCTGGGAGATCGCCTGGGTCGGGCACGCGCTGCTGCATCAGCCACTGCATCTGTTCGACTCAAACGCCTTCTACCCCCGCCCGCTTTCGCTGGCCTTCTCGGACTCGCTGCTCGGCTACGGGCCGATCGCCTGGTTCGGATCGGGGACCGTCGCGGCGCTCGTGCACTACAACCTGCTGTTCCTTTTCGCCTGGTCGCTGTGCTTCGTGGGCGCCTACCTACTCGCGCGCGAGCTCGGCGCGGGAACCGTCGGCGGCGCGGTCGCCGGCGCCGCCTTCGCCTACGCGCCCTACAAGATCACCGAGGCCGGGCACCTGCACGTCATCTCCGGCGGCGGCATCGCGCTGGCGCTGTTCCTGCTGCTGCGCGGCTACCGCCACCGCTGCCGCATCCTGGTCGGCGCCGGCTGGTTGGTGGCCGCCTGGCAAGTCAGCCTCGGCTTCACGCTGGGGCTGCAGCTGGCGTACCTGCTGCTGGCGCTGGGCCTGATAGCCGTTTTTTGGGGGGGGCGCGCCTATGGGCGCGCACTGCCGCGTGCTCTGCGCGCTCAACGCGCCTTGGTCCTCGTCACCTGCCTGGGGGTCGCCCTGTGCGGGATCGTGACCGTCTACGAGGCCCGTCCGTATCTGAAGGTCGCCTCCGAGTACCCGACGGCCAAACGCACGCTGCGCGAAGTGCAGAACTACTCCTCGGGGCCGTGGGCGCTCATCTCCGCCTCCTCGGAGAACCGCGTGTGGGGGTCGCTGACCGCCGGGGCGCGCGAACACGTTCACTCCAAGAACGAGGACGTCTTCTTCCCCGGCCTGGCGATCGCGCTGCTGGCGCTGATCGGGCTGAGCGCGTCCGTGTACACGCGGCGACTGCGGATCGGGCTTGCCTGCGGGGTGGTCGTCTGCTCGGTGCTGGCGATGGGGATGGGGCTGACCGGGGCGGGCTATCCCTACCGCCTGCTCTACGACTACGCGCCCGGCTGGGAAGGCGTGCGCGTACCCGGCCGCGTGTTCATCATGGGCACTCTGTTCTGGGCGCTGCTGGCCGGCGCCGGCGGCTGGTGGCTGGCTCGCTGGGCGGGTAATTTGGGGCCCGCCCACCCCGGAGGCTTCGGACCGAAGGGCGGAAAACGCCTGGTCGCCGCCCTCGGCGTGCTGCTTGTGATCGGGCTGGTCGGCGAGGGCGCCGGGCACATGGCCCATCCGGTCGTGCCCCAGCCCGTGCGCGCTGAAGCGAATCTGCCGGCGCCGGTGCTCGACCTGCCCACCGACGGAGCATCCGATCGACTCTGGCAGTACTTCTCGGTCGACGGGTTCTACAAGATCCCCGTCGGCAACTCGACCTTCGACCTGCCGCAACTGGACGATCTGCGAGGCGGCATGCAAGGTTTCCCGGACAGGAGCAGCATCGAGAAGCTGCGCTACTACGGGATAAGGACCGTCGTGCTGCACGCCGTGATGCCGGTCCTACCCGGCCTGCACGCCCCTGAGGTGCCCGAGCCGCCCGACTACGCCGCCGCCGCGAACAAGCCGATCGCCGGGCTGGGCGTCACTCGTAGGCGCGTAGGCTCGATCGTCATCTATTCGATCGGCCCAGGGCCGAAGGCGCTGCACGCAAGCTGATGAGCGCCGACCCGACACGCGAGCCGACCGATCCCGCGCCTGCGTCCACACGTCGGCCGACACGCCGCGCGCGGGTCTGGCACACGCCGACCAAGCGCAATCTTGCGCTGGCCGCAATCGTCCTCGTCGGACTCTCCTACGCGACGCTGATCCAGAGCTTCTCCTGGAATCAGACCTCCCACTACGACCTGGTCCGCTCACTCGATCGCGACCGCACGACGATCGACCTCTTCCAGGAAAACACCGGGGACAAGGCCTATTACAGGGGCCACTTCTACTCGGCCCGCGCGCCGGGTCTGGCGCTGTTCTCGCTTCCCTACTACGACGCCTTGAAAGCGCTCGGGGCCGAAGGCTTCACCGACCGCCACGTGGCGCCGCCGAACCATCCCGGCGACGAGATGATCTACCTGCTCGGACTGTGGGCAAACGTGCTGCCCGGGCTTGTGCTGCTGCTGCTGGTCGGCTGGGTGGCCGAGGGCCTGGAGCCCGGCTACGGCGCGGCCACCGCCGTGATCCTCGGGCTGGGGACGCTGACGCTGCCGCTCTCCACGCTGCTGTTCAGCCATGTATTCAGCGCCTGCCTTGGCTTCGCGGCGTTCGTGCTGCTCATGCGCGAGCGCGCGGGGCCTCCCAATCCTTGGTACATCGGCATCGCGGGACTGCTGCTCGGCTACGCGGGCGCCTCGGAGTACCCGCTGTTCTTCACGGCGCTCGTTCTCGGCCTCTACCTGATCTCCCGCCGCGACAGCTTCAATCCGCTCGGCCTGCTCACACGCGTCGGGCCGTTCGTGCTCGGCGGGTTGATCGGGATCGTGCCGCTGCTGCTCTACAACCACTACGCCTTTCACTCCTGGACGCACCTGGCCTACTCGAGCATCCCGCGCCAACAGAAAGGCTTCTTCGGCATCGGCGCGCCGAGCCTGCCGGTGCTGGCCACACTGTTGTTCGACTCGCGCGGACTGTTGACGCTCTCGCCGGTGCTCGCCATGGGCGGGGTCGGAACCTGGCTGCTCTACAAGCGCGGCCTGCGCGCCGAGGCCCTGAGCATCGTCGGGATCTGCGTGCTCTACACCGGCTACAACAGCGGCTACTACCTGCCCTTCGGGGGAGGATTCATGGGCCCGCGCTTCCTGATGACGATGCTCCCCTTCCTGGCGCTGCCGACGGGCCTGGCGCTCAAGCGCTTCCCCGGCCCGACGATCGGACTGGCCGCCATCTCGATCACAGCAATCGCGATCGCCACGATCACCCATCCGCTGATCGGCTACGAGAACGAGGCCGACGTCTTCACCCGCTACCTCGGCCAGGGGCTGTTCCAGCCGACGATCGCCTCAGCCTTCGGCATGGGCCGCTCCTGGGGCGGCATCTGGCCGTTCGTGCTCTGCGCCGGCGGCGGGATCGTGCTGGCGGTGCTCGCCACCGCACGCACCCGCATCTCCAGCCGCTCGCTGCTGTGGGGCATCGCCGCGCTGGCCGGCTGGTGCTTGTTCGCGGCGCTGGCCCCAACCCTGCTCGGAATCGACCACCGCGGCCTGCTCTCGATCGTCGGCGCCGGCGATCACACCGCCTTGAACCTGACGCTGCACAACGGCACCCGCTACCCGCTGCGTACCCTGGCCCCGCTGGCCGCGGGTGTGGGGCTGCTGGCGCTGTTGCTGGCGAAGCTGCTGGCGGACAGAAGGCCCGGCGAGCGCCCGACGGTCGCTCATCACACTCTTGGCGACCGAGCCGCCGCCGGCGCCTGACCTGAGCCCGAGCTCAGACCGGCAGACGGCACCAGCGTGCCGCCGGGCCGGCGCCGTCTGAGCGAATACGACCCTGGTCTCGAAGCTCACCCAACACAAGCCGAATCGTCGCCGCGCTGACTCCCGGGAAAGCTCGTTCGATGTCCCTGCGACGGAATCGCGCGGGGGACTGCTCGAGTATGTAAACGCGCACCCGCTCATGCTTTGTCCCCTCGATCGCTCCTGCTCCGGCGACGCGTTGCTCGAAGTCCTCGTAGGCGTCGGCTATGACTCGCGCCAGGTAGCCGACCCAGGGCCAGATGCTGTGCTGGCCCTCGTCCCAGCCGCGCTGGGACTCGTAAAGGCTGGCGTAGTAGGCGTTCTTTGACTCGTAGATCCGCTGCTCGATACTCACGTAGCGGGCCACACCGTAGCCTTGGTCGAGCAGCTCATGGGTGGTTATCAGCCGGGCGAGCCGGCCGTTGCCGTCTGCTACCGGGTGAATCGCGAGTAGGTCGAGCACGAGCGCCCCGATCAGAACCAGCTGGTGGGTGCGACCGTCCAGCTTCAGCTGGTTGTATCGAGCCGTCAACTCGCTGAGCAGGAACTCCGTGCGCTCGGGCGGCGGTGGCTCGAACACCACCTCCCGGCGTCCGCTCTCATAGGAGACGATCAGGTTCGGGTCGCTCTTGAGGTGGCCGCCGCGACCGTCGCTGTGATGAAACAGCAGGCGATGCAGATGCAACACGAACGGAACCGACAGCGGCTCCTGGGAATCCGAGCGCATGAGCGCGTCGATCGCGTCCCTGTAGCCGGCGAACTCCCGTTCGTTGCGATTGCGAAAGCGATCGGAGCCCTCGGCGATGCGCTCGGCCCGATCCTCGCTGAGGATGACGCCCTCGATCGCGTTCGACGCCGTGATCGACGCGATGCGCGCATGCTCGGAGAGGCGAGCGAGCAGTTCCGGCGTTTGGTCCTCGAACAGGCGCTCGCGGCCTCGGGAAGTGTCGATTCGCGACAGCAGGGCCCCCAGCTCTCGCGGCTGGCCGCCAAACGTCCGGTCTATGTCGACAAAGCTCCACATCGTGCTAATCCAGACATAATAGCGCTAAAAATGCCGTGAATTAGCACGATTATGCCCTGATTAGCACGATTCCCGGGCGCGTGAGCGCGAAGCTCACTCCGATCAGCGGTTACTCGTCTTCATCGAGCATTTCGCCGCGTGAAGCTGCTTACACACCGTGACGTAGCCTGGGCGCGGGTTGTAGTGCGGATCGGTCAGGCCGGCGTCAAAGCGGGCGGCGCCGGTCGAGCCTGACCACTGGAAGATGTACAGGCGCTTGATGCGCGAGTTCGAGGCCGCCAGGTGAAACATGTAGGTCAGCGCCTTGCTCGCACGCCGCAGGCCCGAGCCTTTGACGTTGGGGAAGGCGCCCCCGAACTTGACGATCCCGCCGGTCTCGGTCAGCCACACTTCGCCGGGGACCGCGGCCAGCACGGCGCGGGTGCGGGCGCTTGAGAAGCGGTTGGTGTCGGAGTAGTTGTGGAACCCCCACAGATGCGGGGTCGGCACTTTCAGATGCGCGAGCGCGTGCTTGAACTGGGCGATGTAGCGCAGGCTCGGCGCGATTACCGGCCCGTCGAGGATGTCAAGGCCAGTGATCGTGCAGCCCTTGCAGACGGCGCGCAGCGCCTTGTAGTACTGGGCCGACCGGGTCGGGCTGGGCGAGACCAGACCGACGTGACGTTTGCCTTTGACGCTTTCGATCACGGTCCCGCGGTTGGTCTCGTTCCACGCCTGGTACTGGCGGACGTTCGGGAACAGCTTGATGAACTTCTGCACGTCGCGCTGGTAGACGCTCGCGCTCGGCATCTTCGTCGGCGTGTACTCGGAGTGGTAGAAGGCGACAAGCACCTGCTGATGCTGCGCTTCGGCCGCCGCGATCCAGCGCGCCGCGGCCTGCAGCGAGAAGGGGCGCACAGCCGCGTCATAGGGGGCGATGTAGCGCGCGATCTTCGTGTGCAACCGCTGCCAGAGCGGATTGCCGAACATCTCGGTCTCCTGGTCGCCGATCCCGGTCATGTAGGACGCGGAGGCGTGTGCTTTTGGCGCGGAGGAACCACCGGCCAGCGCACTCGGCGCCGAGGCCAGCGCGAGAACGGCGAGCAGGGTCATCGGGAGCTTTGTGCGTGTGCGGAGGTTTGAGAGCATGATCATTGCAACAGCCTATGTGGCGCAACGTTGCGGCCGCGTCGCCACTCTTACGATCTTCGCCGGACAGCCCCGCGAACCTTCCCGGCTCACAGCTTCTCATTCGCCCTCAGCGCGCGAACCCTCGGAACGCGAACCCTCGGCGCGCAGCGTCGGGTCAGCGACGATCCGCACGTCCACACCCGGCAATCCGTCGAGCAGCCGCATCAGCAGCGGCTCACGCAGGCGACCCAGACCGCGGCGCGAGCCGGGCGAGCCCATCAGCACATAGGTGCTGCCCAGCCGCCTTGCCGCCGCGATCGCCACGGCCGCGACGTCTTCTCCTTCTTCGACCAGCAGCCGTGCGCCGAGCATCGCCGTCAGCCGCCGCAGTGCCTCCAACTGCTCCCGGTCCTCGGCGCTGGGAGCCCGCTCGGGTGGGCGCACGACCAGCACGTCCAGACGAGCGCCGAGGCGTTCGGCCGAGCGCGCCGCGCGACGAACGATCCGTTGCGAATGTGGCGCCAGCGCCACCAGCGCGAGCAGCCGCTCGGCGATCGCCTGCGTCTCGGCTCCCTTGCCGGCCGCGTCGGCGAGCGGTGCCATGCCCTCTTCTTCGCGGCACACCGGCACAGCAGCCTCGCGTGGCGCCAGCCGCTTTATCTCCACACCCTCGGCGACGTGGCGCAGCGCCGTCTCGCGCAGCGCCGAGAGGTTCTCGACCTTGAAGAAGTTGTTCAGCGCCGCCGGCACGCGCTCGGGCCGGTAGACCTTGCCGGCGCGCAGGCGCTCGATCAACGCCTCGGGCGTGAGGTCGATCAACACAACCTCATCGGCGGTTGCCAGAACTCCGTCGGGGATCGTCTCGCGCACACGCGTCCCGGTCAATTGCAGCACCTGGTCGTTGAGGCTCTCCAGGTGCTGCACGTTGACGGTGGAGTACACGTCGATACCGGCGGCGAGCACGTCCTGCACGTCTTCGTAGCGCTTCTCGTGCTCGGTCCCAGGCGCGTTGGTGTGCGCCAACTCGTCGATCAGGCACAGCTCCGGTTTGCGAGCGAGCACCGCCCGCAGGTCGAGCTCGGCAAGCGGCGTGCCGCGATAGGAGACCATCCGCGGCGCTATCTCCTCCAGGCCCTCGGCCTGCGCGCTGGTCTCCTCGCGGCCGTGCGGCTCCAGATAGCCGATCGCCACATCGCGCCCCTGCTCGGATTCCGCGCGACCCTCCTGCAGCATCCGGTAGGTCTTGCCGACCCCCGCAGCCATGCCGATGAAGACCTTCAGCTTGCCTCGCGGCGGCGCACCCGGTGCACTGTCCGGCGTCATGACCGCCATTCTCGCCGACCGCGCCAAGCCCGGTCGCGCAGGTGCAAGACTTCAGAGCATGCGGCAAAACGTCGCTTGGCATTCGCGTTAAGGTGGGCTTGTCCATGTTCCGACGCTTGGCCGCCACGTCGCTTGCGATCCTCGCCACTTCCGTTGGCGCTTCCCTCGGCGCTTCCGGCACCGCCGCGGCGGCCTCCAGTCACGACGTCGCCGCGGCACGTCTCGTCCTGACCAGCGGCTACGAAACGCTGCAGGCGGTGCTGCACAGTTGGCCGAAGGTCGAAGCGAGCCTGCGTGCGCTGAACCATCGCTTCGCCCACGAATGCCCCGGCGTCGGGGCCGGCACGCCGCAGACCGAAGCCGAGAAACGCCTCAGCTACGAGGCGGCCGGCGCGATGTGGGCCACCGCCTACCACGCTGACGCTACGATCGTGCGCCGCTTCATCCACCGGGTCACGGGCGTTACCTCCTCCAACCCACGCCTGAACCGGCGCGTCTACAAGTTCCTGAACGGCCTCGACGAAATGCTCGCTTTGCGGGTTC
This sequence comes from Solirubrobacteraceae bacterium, assembly GCA_050696495.1. Lineage (GTDB taxonomy): Bacteria > Actinomycetota > Thermoleophilia > Solirubrobacterales > Solirubrobacteraceae > Palsa-744. The sequence goes on along the minus strand of JBOGXY010000066.1, from coordinate 20,143 downwards.
CGGACATCTGCTCGGACGTGCGGGCCTGGACGGCCAGCGGCTATCGGCACGTACCCACCAGCACGCTGCAATTCGACCGCCACGTGGAAGCGATCGACGTCGAAATCCCCTCGCCGAAGCTGGCCGAGCCCTACCTGGTCGCCTCCGACCGCTCGCTCGTGCCCAAGCTCGAGCACCTGATCACCCGCTTTGAAGAACGCGAATTCACAACCGGCCAGCAGTACTGGAATCAGCTGCTGGAAACGCTGGCCGTACCGCAGTAGCCGCCCTAGCCACCAAGCAGGTTGTGAACCAACAGATCGATCAGCTTGATGCCGATGAACGGCGCTACCAGCCCGCCGAGACCGTAGATCAACAGGTTGCGTCGCAGCAGCGCGCTGGCGCCGATCGGACGGTAGGCCACGCCGCGTAGGGAGAGCGGGATCAGCAGCGGGATCACGATCGCGTTGAAGATGATCGCCGAGACGATCGCCGAGCGTGGCGAGCCCAGGTTCATGATGTTCAGGACGTGCAGCGGGCCCTCGCCGCCAACGGTCGTGGCGTACGTGGAGATGAACACCGCGGGCAGGATCGCGAAGTACTTGGCGACGTCGTTCGCTATCGAGAATGTCGTTAGGGCTCCGCGAGTGATCAGCAGCTGCTTGCCGACCTCGACGATCTCAATCAGCTTCGTCGGGTTGGAGTCGAGGTCGACCATGTTGCCGGCCTCGCGGGCGGCCTGGGTGCCGGTGTTCATCGCCACGCCGACGTCGGCCTGCGCAAGCGCTGGAGCGTCGTTGGTGCCGTCGCCGGTCATCGCCACCAAACGCCCGTCCCCCTGCTGCTCGCGGATCAATGCGAGCTTGGCCTCGGGAGTGGCTTCGGCCAGGAAATCGTCGACGCCTGACTCCTGGGCGATCTTCGCCGCGGTCAGACGATTGTCGCCGGTGACCATCACCGTCTTTATCCCCATCGCCCGCAGCTGCTCGAAGCGCTCCTTCATCCCTTCCTTGATCGTGTCCTTCAAATAGACGACGCCGAGCACCTGGGAGTCGCGGGCGACCGCCAGCGGCGTGCCGCCCTCGCGCGAGATGCGCTCGAGCTGCTCGCGCAACCGCGGCGGCGCCTGGCCTCCCTCTGACTCGACAAAGGCGACGATCGAGTCGCCGGCACCCTTGCGTAGCTGCTGACCGTCGACGTCCACACCGCTCATCCGCGTCTGCGCGGTAAAGGGGACAAACTCGGCGTTGATCTGCGCCATGTCGTGCCCACGGATGCCGTACTGCTTGGCGAGCACCACGATCGAGCGCCCCTCCGGCGTCTCGTCGGCGAGCGAGGCAAGCTGCGCCGTCTCGGCAAGCTCTGACTCGGGCACGCCCGGCATCGGGATGAACTCCGAGGCCTGGCGATTGCCAAGCGTGATCGTGCCTGTCTTGTCGAGCAGCAGCACGTCGACGTCGCCGGAGGCCTCCACCGCACGACCGGAAAGCGCCAACACGTTGCGACGCACGAGCCGGTCCATACCGGCAATGCCGATAGCCGAGAGCAGCGCCCCGATCGTAGGCGGGAGCAGCGCCACCAGCAGCGCGATCAGGGTCGTCTCAGTGACTTCGGGGTGCGCGAACAGGCCGAACGGGCGCAGGGTTACGACGACGATCATGAAGATCAGCGTCAGCGCCGCCAGCAGGATGTTCAGCGCGATCTCGTTTGGCGTCTTGCGCCGCTCGGCCCCCTCGACCAGCGCGATCATCCGGTCGAGGAACGAGCGGCCCGGCTCCTGGGTGATTTCGATCACGACACGGTCGGAAGTGACGCGCGTGCCTCCGGTCACCGCTGAGCGGTCGCCGCCTGACTCGCGGATGACGGGTGCGGACTCGCCGGTGATCGCGGACTCGTCGACCGTGGCGATGCCCTCTATCACGGTGCCGTCGCCGGGGATCAGCTCGCCGGCAACCACGACCACGATGTCGCCGCGCGTGAGCTCGGAGGCCGCCTTGATCGAGCCGTCTGGCAACGTGGCGACGGTCTCCTTGCGCATCGCGCGCAGAGTGTCTGCCTGCGCGCGGCCACGACCCTCGGCGAATGCCTCGGCCATGTTGGCGAAGATCACCGTCAGCCACAGCCAGAAGGCGATCAGGAACGTGTACCAGGCAGGCTCGTTGCCGCCGCCAAGCGGTTTGGCGCCGAACACCTGTGAGAGCCAGGTGACCGTCGTGATGAGAGAGCCGATCTCGACCACGAACATGACCGGGTTTCGCACCTGGACACGGGGGTCGAGCTTCTTGACACTCTCGACCAGCGCATGCCTGACGATGTCTCCCTGAAACAGAGAGATAGCGCGGCGCTCTGGGGTTGCGTTGACAGCCATCAGCCTTTCCCTCCTGTGAGACGATCGAGTGCGAGGTTCAGCGCCAGCACGTTCACTCCCGGTTCACCGGAAAAGCCAAGCCCGCGGCCCGAGGTGTATTTGGAGATCAGGGCGTTGACTGTCTCCAGCGGTAGCCGGCGCAGCGCGGCGATTCGGTGTGCCTGAATCCACGCGTTGGCCCGGGAGATTTCCGGGTCGAGGTTCGAGGCCGAGGTGTTGACGGCGTCAACCGGTACCCGCACGACCGTCAGGCTCGGGTCATACGGCTTGTTCAGTTCAAGGTAAGCCTTGATGTTTTCAGCGTCGGCAACCTCTGTGATCTTGCTGTTGGGGCCGCGGTTTGAGAACCCGCTCGCCGCGGCGTTGTAGGCGCCGCCTTCGGTCGCCGAGGGACGGCTCTGGAAGTAGCGCGGGTCAGGTTCGGTAACCGGTTCTTCTTCGGATTCGACGACCTTCCCGTTCTTGTAGACGAGTTTAGAAAACGATTGGCCGATGATGCGCGAGCCGACGAGCCTGCCTTTCACATACACCTTCTGGCCGTTGGCGTTGCCAGGAAAGAGAACCTGGCTGATGCCGGTGATCGCAAATGGGTACACAAGCCCGATCAGGACCGTGAAGACGAGCATCGCGATTATCGATGTGACGATGTCGCGCTTCATCTCAGTAGAGGTGTCCGGTCAGACCCTGGACGATCGGTCCGAGCAACAGGGCGGGAAAGAAGGTGAGCGCGCCGACAAGCACGATCACGCCGATAAGCAGCACCACGAAGGTGGGATTGTCGGTGCGCATCGTGCCGAGGCCGGCCGGGCTGACACGCTTTCCGGCCAGCGATCCCGCCACCGCCAGGGCGAACAGGATCGGCGCGTAGCGGGCAAACATCATGTCGAAGCCGCCGAGGATGTCGGCGAACTTGACGCCGTGGGCGCCGAGGTTGCCGGCGTTCGGTTGGATGTAGCCGGTGTAGCCGGCGAAGGCCGAGCCGTTGTTGTTGGCCTGGGAAAGGTAGGCGTAAAAGGTCTCTGAGAATCCCTGCGGCCCGCCGGCGACGACTTCGGATATCGATGCCTTGCCGGCATTGGAGGCGGTGGCCATGGCCGTGCAGAACAGCGCCGCCAGCGGCGTGATAAGGATGCCGAGGCCCGCGAGCTTGATCTCGCGCGCCTCGATCTTCTTGCCGAGCCACTCCGGGGTGCGCCCGACCATCAGCCCACCGATGAACACAGCCAGCAGGACGTACAGCAGGATCGAATACAGCCCCGTGCCAACGCCTCCGAAGATCACCTCGCTGGCAGACAGGTTGGCGAACGGGACAGCTCCGCCGATGCCGGTGAAGGACTCCATCGCGCTGTTGACCGCGCCGCAGGAGGTCACGGTCGTGACGACGTTGAACAGCGCCGAACCTGCGATGCCGAACCGCTGCTCCTTGCCTTCCATGTTGCCACCACCCGAGCCGGCGATGACATTCGTGTGCAGGCCGGCGGCATGCTGGGCCGGCGAGCCGTGCGCCTCGGCGATGTAGGCGACGCTCACCGCGCCGAGGAACATGATCATCATCGTCGCGTAGACGGCGTAGCCCTGCCGCCGGTTGCCGGTCATGCGCCCGTACATGAACACGAGCGCCGCGGGGATCAGCAGCACCAGCAGCATCTCCACCAAGTTGGTGAACGCCGTCGGGTTCTCGAACGGGTGCGACGAGTTGACATTGAAGAAGCCACCGCCGTTGGTGCCGAGCTCCTTGATCACCTCCTGCGAGGCGACCGGCCCCATCGCGATCGTCTGCGTCAAGCCGGTGACCGTGTGAACCGTGAGATAGCCGGCGAAGTTCTGGATCACACCCTGGGAGACGAGGATCAGCGCGCCGATTACCGTGATCGGCGTCATCACGTACAGCACAGTGCGCACGATGTCCTGCCAGAAATTGCCGAGGCCCTTGCCACTGCGGCCGACGATGCCGCGGATCAGCGCGACGGCGACGACGATCCCCACGCCCGCCGACAGCCAGTTCTGGACCGTCAGGCCCGCCATCTGGCTGAAGTAGCTCATCGTCGTCTCACCGGCGTAGTACTGCCAGTTGGTGTTGGTCAGAAACGACGAGGTCGTGTTGAATGTCACGTCCCAGGTGCCCGAATGAAACGCCTGCGGGTTGAGCAGGTGCGGCACATAGAATGCGTCCTGGGTGCGCAGGATCAGGTACAGCAGCAGCCAGCCCGTGAGCGAGAAGATCAGCAGGCTCTTGGCATAGGCCTTCCAATCCTGTTCCTGCTTTACGTCGGCGCGCAGCACCCGCAGCAGCCAAGCCTCAGGACGAGCGAAGATTGGCGAGAGGAACACGCGACGACCGCTGTACACGGCCGCCATGTAGCTACCGAGAGGAAAGGCCAGCGCCGTGAGGATCAAGGCGAATAGGACGATCGTCGCCCAGCCGGCGACGCTCACAACTTCTCTCCTCTGATCAACGCGTAAAAGAGGTAGCCGATAATCAACACCGACACGACCAGCCCGAAGATGTCGGCGCCGCTCATATCCGGTCGATCCCTGCGACCATCGCGATCAAGATCGCGAACATCGCCACCGCCATCGCTACCGAGAGAACGTCCATGCGCTCACTATTGGCGATCGTCCATCACGCCCGCATGACGATTTAGCGGGTGCGTATAACGATTTCGTGACGACCCCCCCCGTTTTGGTAAGCCGAGCGGCCAAAACCCCCCCTGTTTTGGTAAGTCGAGCGATCAGAACCACCCCCGTTTTGGTAAGCAAGACGACCAGAGCCGTGGCGGTTGACAACGCATGCGTGCCGCCGTACGCCCACGATGCCGAACGCGCTACCCCGCGAAGCGGTAGCCGACCCCGGGATCGGTGACGATGCGGCGCTGGGCGCCGTCCCCGTCCGGGTCGACCTTCCCGCGCAGGCGCGCTATGTGCGTGCGCAGGGTCTGCACGTCGTTTACGTACTCCGGCCCCCATACCTCAGCGAGCAGCGCGCGATGGGTCATCAGCCGTCCCCGGTTGCGGGCGAGCACCCGCAGCAGGTCGAACTCAATCGGGGTCAGGTGCACGGGCTCGCCATTTAGGAGCACGGCTCGCGCGGCCAAGTCGATCTCCAGCGGCCCGGCGAGGATCGCCGGCTCCTCTTCGGAGCGAGCGCCACGCCGCAGAGCCGCCTGCAGGCGGGCGACCAGCTCGCGTGAGCCGAACGGCTTGGTGACGTAATCGTCGGCGCCGGCTCCAAGGGCACGCACCTTCTGCTCCTCCTCTCCGACGGCGGAGAGCACGAGGATCGGCATCTCGCTCCACTCCCGCAGCTGACGTGTGACCTCGACACCGTCGATGTCGGGCAGCATCAGGTCGACGATCGCCGCCTGCGGCGGGCGCACCGCGGCGCGGTCGAGCGCCTCAGAGCCGGTTTCGGCCACCACGACCTCGAAACCCGCGTCGCGCAAGAGCACGCGCAGCGCACGCAGGATCTGTGGCTCGTCGTCTACGACCAGCACACGTGCGCCCGACGCCTTCTCAGCGACCGAGTTCAAGGCACTCGCTCGGGACTCGGCGCCGACGCCTGTCCGGCCCGCTCAGAGCGCGCGGGCAGCGGCAGCTCGAAGACGAACGTCGCTCCCTGTCCCGGCAGCGACTCGACGTGCAGACGCCCACCGTTGGCTTCGGTGAAGCCGCGCGCGATCGCCAACCCCAGCCCGGAGCCGCGATGGCCGCCTTTGCTGGTGCCCGCGCGATAGAAGGGCTCGAACACGCGCTCGAGCTGTGCCGGCGGGATACCGGGGCCGCGATCGACTATCCGCACCACCAGGCGATCGCCGGCGGCGCCTTCCTGCTCGCCGAGACTGCGCACCGCTCGTGCTCTGACCGACACCGGATGCCCGCCCGAGTGGCGGCGAGCGTTCTCGAGCACGTTGACGAACGCTCTCTCCATCTGGACAGGGTCGACACTGACCATCGGCATGTCGCGGTCGATCGAGAGCGCAAAGTCCGCCTCGCCCGGGGAGAGGTCGGCAAGCCCGGCGCGCAGGACCTCCTCCAAGGAGCTGAGCACCGCGCGTGGCTCGGCGGCGTCGGCTTCCAAGCGAGAGAGGTCGAGCAGGTTGTCGACCAGCCGCGAGAGCCTGTGGGTCTCTTGCTGGATGATCGTTGCCATCTCGCTGCGCTCGGAGCCTGAGAGCGACGGCGAGCCGACGGCGTCGGCCGCCGCGGAGATCGCCGTCAGCGGCGAGCGCAGATCGTGAGAGACAGCTCGCAGTAGAGCGGTCTTCACAACATCGGCGCGCCGCAGCGCTGCCGTCTCCACCACGTCGGCGAGCAGCGAATCGCGCTCCAGAGCCGCGCTCAGCAGGGACTCGAGCGCCGGCACGATTCGCTCCTGCACGCGGCGCAGGGTCGCCTCGGAGGTATCGGCCGGCACCAGCAACGTTCCCAGCCGGCGAGGTCCCTCGCGCAGTGGGAACGCGACACGGCGCTCGTCTCCCTCGACGCTCTCCAGCTCGATCGCCGCCGAGGGCAATTCCAGTAGCGCCGAGAGCCGCGCCGCCGCCGTCGGCAGGTCCTCGGCCAAGCGCCTGCCGCCGAGCAGCAGCCGCGCCATCTCTGCGGAGAGGTCGGCCTCGCGCCGGCGTTCGGAGGCCTCGCGTGAACGGGCGCGCGTGACCTCGGCGACCGAACTGGCAAGTACGGCGACGACCACGAAGGCGATCAACGCCACCCAATTGTCGCCGTCTGAGATCGTCAGGCGCCCGACCGGCGGCAGGTGAAAGTAGTTGAAAGCAAGCGCGCTCAGCAGCGACGTGGCGACCCCCAGCCATACCCCCCAGGTGACCGACACGATCACCACCGCCAGCATGTACACGACGCTCAGCGAGACAACCGGCGCCGCCTGCTTGAGGGGATAGATCACAAGCGTGCACAGCGCCACCAGCACGACCGCCACGAGCGCGCCCACGCGCTTGGCGGGAGGCTCGGGCGTGAGCAGAAAGCCGAAGTTGCGCGCCACGGCGTCAGCGTAACGCCACCGGGGCGGGATCGACGATCCCGCCCCGGTAGTTCAGCTACTCAGGCGCGCCTTGCGGGCGCGGGACTTCAGTGACCGTGGTGTCCGGAGTCATGACCCCAGAAACCGCCGCCGTAGAGCGGCTCGCCGTCAGTTTCGTTCAGGTACAGCTTTTCGTCCGCCCTGTGGCGCGGGGAGAAGCTGAACATGTTTTCCAGCGAGCCGGCACGCGCGTCGAAGGAGCCGCCGCCGATGCGGCCAAGCCCCCAGTTGTCCTCGACGAAGCGCAGGACCGAGGACTGATCGGTGATCGAATGGTCCACGAAGTTGCGCTTCGCGTACGGTGAGATCACCAACAGCGGCAGCCGCGGACCGTAACCGCAGCGATCCTCAAAGCCACCCGCGGGCGCGCCTTTGCCGCACTTGCCGGCGCCGCTCAGCGCGTCCTGAGCCGATGCCGATGAGTTGACGATCGGCGGCATCACGTGGTCGTAGAAGCCGTCGGAGTCGTCGTAGGAGATGACAACGGCGGTGCTCGACCAGTCAGGCGACTTCTGCAGTTCGTTCAGCACATGCGTGATGAAGTTCTGCTCGTCCTGCGGGTCGGAGTAGCCGGCGTGGCCGTCCTGGTACTTGGCCGCCTTCAGGTAGGACACGGCAGGCAGCTCTTTGTGCGCCAGGGCGAGGTAGAACTGCGACAGGTCGTACTGGTGGTTGGCCTGGTCTGTCTTGCCGATCATGCCCACAGCGCTGGGCGGCAGGTGGTGAGGGTTGCTCGTCGCCGCGTAGTACTCGAACGGCTCGTGGTGGGCGCTGTAGTCGGCCACCGTTTCGCCGCCGACGTTCTTGTGCGAGGAGCCGCAGACGGCTTTGCCACCCGTTTCGCCGGTCGGCGCGAAGCCACCCTGGAACCAGCCCCAGCTGACGCCCTTTTCATTGAGCATCTCGCCGACGTTCTTATCTGAGGGTTCCATCGCGATGGTGGAGCCTTTGGAGCAGTCGTCATACGTCGGGTCGGCATCGCCGAAGTCCGTGCCGTTTTCGGTGACGTCGGTAAGCGAGGACGGCACGGCGCCGTGCGTCTGCCCGGAGACGAGGTTCAGCGCACCCGGTGTGGACGGCCCGAATGTGGTGCCCAACGAGTTATCGCTCATCGCGAAGTGCTGCGCGTAGTTCCACAGCCCGGTGACGGTATTGCCGTCGTAGTAGCCCATCGTCAGATCTTTTTCGGCGCAGCCGCCGGTGAACTGCACGAACGAGTCCATCAGCCCCCCGTCGAAGGCCTGCTGCTCGGGCATGTAGTCGTGGTCCTGGTCGCAGATCAGCTCCTGCGAGCGATCCAACCGGAATGGGTTGGCCAGGTTGGGATTGGCGGTGAGGAGGTCTTCGCTGAGGCCGTTGACGCTGGGTGTGCGGTGAGCGGGTGTGAAAGAGGGCTCGCCGGCCGGGTTGGCGGCGTTGGGATAGGTGCCGAAATAGTGGTCGAAGGACACGTTCTCTCCGAAGATCACGACCAGGTGCTTGATCGGTGTGCTCGTCGACTGCGGCGGACTCGCGTGCGCGGGGATCGCCCCCACGGCCAGCGTCGCAAGCAGCGCGGCAAGTACCAGTGCTCGATTGCGCATTCATGCTCCTTGATGGGTATGTGCGCGGACGCCGGCGCTGAGACCACCGCCCGCCGTAAGCGCATCCTCGGCGCCACGCCGACCCCTGGGGTGACGCTCGCGTGACCGTTCTGTGACGGTCTTGTAAGTAGATGTGACCGAGCAGTTACGGCTTCTCCACCTCAAGCAAATTGAGTCTGCGGCCGATCTGCTTCACGTCATGCGAGCACTGCTCATCCCCGCCGCCCTTTTCCTGCTGCTCTGCGCCTGGCAGATGAGCTCGATCGTGCAGGCGAGCGCGACCACGACCAGCTCGACCGCCCGCCTGGATCTGGCAGGCGAAGAAGAACCGGAAGAAGAAGGACAGGGAGGCGAAGACCCGGCGAGCGGCTCACCTGAAGCCGAAGAAGAAGCGCAGTCCGAAGAAGAATCGGCCGCGGCGCCGAAGTCAGGCGGCTCGCACTCCAAGCACGGCGCCTCGCACAAAAGTCGCGGCCACGCTAAGCGCGCTCACGGGACTCCGAGTCATCGCTCCGCCGCCGGTTGCCGGCGTTCGCGACCGGGCGCTCGCGCAGGTCGCGCTCGAGCACCTCGCCACGGTCGGTCAGCCACCACGAGTTCGGCGCGCCACGCGCCGGCCCGCTGCCGCCGCGGTTGACGACCAGGCCCTGGTACTCCAGGCGCGTCAGGATCTTCGATATCTGTCCCTGGTCGACGATCCCGGCGCGTTCGGCGACCTCACGGTTGCTGCCCGCCGGCAGCTCGGCGATCGCGCGCAGGACCTGCACCGTGCGATAGGTCAAGCGTGCGCCCGCCTGCTCGCTGACGGGTACGGCGATCGGACCGGCCTGCAGTGCAGAGGACGCGGGCGCTGCCGGCGCCTTGCGCTCGAGCTCTGCCTCGGCTGCACGGGCTCCCAAGTAGGGCAGGACGATCATGCTCATCAGCTCGCCTTGCAAGTCGATCAGCGTCGTCGCCTGCTCGTGCCGGGGAGCGCCAACGCTCGGCGCGTCCTCGTGCGCCAACACGCGCGCGTAGAGCACGGCAAGAACCGCGCCGACCACGCCTTCGGCCACAACCTGACCTGGGACTCGCCGATCGCCACTTAGAGCGCGCCCAGCGTCGACCACCGCGCACAGTTCGTCGATCACCGCCGAGCGACGCTCCAGCACCCGGCGTCCGCCGCCGGCCGCGTGAACGATGCAGAGCTGGGCGAGCAGCGGTTGACGATCGAAGAAGCGCAGCAGTGAAGCCAACCCGACGCGCACCTGCTCGAGCCACTCGTGCTCGTCGCGACAGGCCTCGAGAGCGACGGCTCGGGCCTGCTCCACTCCCCAGTCGAAGGTCGCAAGCAGGCAATCCTCGACGTCGGCGAAGAGCTCGTAGAACAGCCGTCTGGAGACCCGGGCTCGTGCGATCACACGGGCAACGGTCACCGACGAAGTACCGCGGAGGGCTACCTCCTCGGCCATCGCCGCCAGGATCCGTGATCGCTGAATCTCCTCCACGTTTGCCGCGCGCGGCTGCTCTGCCCCCCGAAGTAGTCGGACCGGTATCAGAGGCGCCCAGCGCGAGCTTGATAATACCCGTGTCGAGCATCTGCCTACTGTCCAGTGACGCCTCGCCGCATACTGACCGGCGCTTGCAAGTCCGTTTGCAGGCAGGCACGCGCGCTTGTGATCGGTCGATCCCGTGGCTACCGTCGGCTGGCCGCGTTAGGCGCGGCAAAGACGCTGGCGATGAAGCTCTCCGATACCCATCTCCCCAAGCCGCGAGCGCGCCACATCGGCGCGCTGCTCGCGCTGCTGCTCGCGACGCTCGCAACCCCGGCGCTCGGTGGCCAGTCGCAGGGCGAACTGGAACGCGGCATCTCCTCGGCAAACTCACACGAGAGCGAATTGAAAGCCGGGATCGCCGCCGACTCGAGCAAGATCGACGGCTTCCAGGGCAGCATCGATGACCTGCATGCGCGACTCTCGGCGCTTGAAAGCAGCCTCGCCTACGAGCAGGGTCTGCTCGACCGGCTGCGCTCACAGCTACACGGCGCGCGCTCGCACCTTGCTTCGCTTGTCGTGGCACTGGCCCATGACCGCCAGGTGCTCGTCGCCCAGGTGGTGGCCGCGTACGAGGCGCCGACGCCGAACATCGTCACAGTGATACTTGAGGCGCACGGCTTCGGCGACCTGATCGAGCGCGTCGATGAGGAGCGCGCGATCGGCCGGCAGAACGCCACGGCGACCAACGACGTCATCCAGACGCGCGCCGCCGTCACCAAGGAAACCCAGCGGTTGGCCGTGCTTGCGGCAAGCCATCAGCGCGAGACGACGGCGGTGCTGATTCAGCGCGACGAGGTCGCCCGCCTGCACCTGGCTTTGGTCGACCACCAGCTCGCATACATCAATGCCCGCGACCGCAAGAGCGCAGAGCTTGGAGAACTGCGCTCGCACCGATCTTCGCTTGAAAAAGAACTCTCCGGGCTGCAGATCAGCGAGTTCAGCTCACAACAGCAGTCCTTCGCCACCGGCTTCCCGGTCTCCGGCGGCGGCCCCTCCGGCGAATTCGGCTTCTTCCAGGCGGCAGGCACCAACTACAGCGTCGGCGAGGAGCCAATCCTGGCCGCGCGCCTGAACACGCTCGGCAAGGCGCTGCACCTGCATCTGATCGGCATCTCCGGCTACCGCAGCCCTCAGCACTCTGTCGAGGTGGGCGGCTTCGCCGACGATCCGCACACGCGCGGCGAAGCGTCGGACACGCCGGGCGTGGAAGGGGTGCCACAGTCGATCCTTGCCAAATTCGGCCTGATCCGACCGTTCGCGGGCCCGGCCGAGGCAGATCACATCCAGCTGCTCGGCAGCAGGTACTAGACACTCCCGCGCCGGCGCTCAGCCGGCGAATCGAGGTCGGGAGTCGCTCCGACGCCAGTTAGGCAACCCTAATTAGGACGGCCTAATTGTAGACTGGCCGGCTCTCCCGCATCTCACTTCATGGGAGAGTCCCGATTTCCGGCATCCAGCATGAGCGACGCACGATCCCCACGCACAAGCACACGCACACGCACACGCTCGGGCATCCCGATCGGACTGCTGGTGCTGGCCGTGCTCGCCGCGGCCGTCGTCGTCCTACCGGTGATCGTCACGATCGTGCAAGCGCTGCAAGGCGGGCTTTCGGCAGCCACACACGCGATCCACGCGACCTCCGGCAAAGAACTGCTGCTGCACACGGTTCTCGTCGCCCTGATCGCCACGCCCGTCTGCGGCCTGCTCGGCCTCGCCTGCGCTTGGTTTGTCGAGCGCACGCGAGTGCCTTTTCGCAAGCTGTGGACGCTGCTGCTCGTGGCGCCGCTGACGGTTCCCCTGTTCGTCACGAGCTACGCCTGGGCTGAACTGAGCACCTCGCTGCAGGGCCTGCTCGGCGCCGCCGGGGTGATCGCCTTCTCCTACTACCCGATCGTGTTTCTATTGGTGGCGGTGTCGCTGCGCGGCATGGACCCGGCGCTCGAGGAGAGCGGCCGCTCGCTCGGACTGAGCGGACGTCAAACGTTCTTTCGCGTGGTGCTACCCCAGCTTCGCCCGGCCCTGCTCGGCGGTCTGCTGTTGGTGGTGCTCGACACGCTGGTCGAGTTCGACGCTTTTGTCGGCCTGAAATTTCAGACCTTCGCGGTCAACGTCTACTCCCAGTACCAGTTGAGCTTCAGCGCCTCGGGCGCGGCCGCGCTCTCGCTGCTCTCGATCGCGCTGTGCGTGGTGCTGCTGTTCGGCGAGAGCCGGCTGCGAGGACACGCAAACTACTCCCGCGTGGGCTCGGGCGTAAGCAGAGAGCCGACGCGCTACCGCCTCGGTTGGGCGCTGCCGCTCGTGCTGTGCGGCCTTGCGCTCGTCGTGGCGGTCGGCCTCGGCATCCCGCTCGGGATGCTCGTCTACTGGTTTACGAACAGCAGCCACGAAGGCTATGAAATCGCCTCTGAAAACCTCCACTACCTGTGGCCCGCCACGCTGACCTCGATCGGGCTTGCGGTCGGCTCGGCCCTGCTTGGCGTGATCCTCTCCTTCCCCGTGGCGATCCTCGCCGTTCGTTACGCGGGACGCCTCTCCACCGTCATCGAGCGAGCGACCTACCTGTCCTTCGCGCTGCCTGACCTCGTGGCGGCGATAGCGCTGGCTTACGCCGCAACCCATCTCGCGCACTTCCTCATTGGTGGAGTCGCCCTGCTCGTATTCGCCGACGCGATCCTGTTCGTGCCGTTTGCCGTAGTGGCGCTGCGCGCCACGCTCGGGCAGATAGAGCCGGCCCTGGAAGACTCGGCCCGCTCGCTTGGAGCCGGGCCGCTGAAGACGCTCTGGCGCGTAACGATGCCGCTGGCACGACCGGGCCTGGCAGCCGCGGGGGTGCTCGTGTTCGCCTTCGTGCTTGGCGACGTCTCGACCACCCAGGTGCTGCTTCCGCCGGACCTATACACGCTTGGGACCGAATTCGAGGCAAACAGCTCGACGGCGGCGTTTGCGGCGGCGGCGCCGTTCGCGGCGGTGCTGATCGCGCTGTCGCTGATCTCGACCTATGTGCTGATGAGCCGCTTCGGACGCGCTCGTACGGCCGGGAAGCGACGGAAAGATGGCTGAACTGCACTGCCGGGGAATCGTGAAGTCCTACGGGACTCGGACCGTTCTGCGGGGCGTGGAGTTGACCGTCGCGCAGGGAACGCTCACAGCGATCTTGGGCGCATCGGGGAGCGGCAAGACGACGCTACTCAGAGTGATCATGGGCCTGACAAGCGCTGAGGCCGGCACGATCGCCGTCGGCGGGTCGATGGTGGCCGACGGTGGCCGACTGAACGTGCGAACCGACCGGCGCTCGATCGGCTACGTCGCTCAAGACGGCGCGCTGTTCCCGCACGTGAGCGTTGCCAAGAACGTCGGCTTTGGGCTGACACGCTCCGAGCGCAAAACCGCAAGACGCGTGACGGAGATGCTTGAGCTGGTCGGGTTGGACGGCAGCTACGGCGACAGGCGCCCGCAGGAACTCTCAGGCGGCGAGCAGCGGCGTGTAGCGCTGGCGCGCGCGCTGGCGCCACGCCCGCAACTGGTGCTTCTGGACGAGCCGTTCTCCGCCCTGGACGCCGCCTTGCGAATCGAGACGCGCGAGGCGGTCCTAAGCGCCCTGAGCGAGGAGGGCGCAACGGCGGTGCTCGTCACCCACGATCAGGCCGAGGCGCTCTCGATGGGCAGAGAAGTGGCTGTGCTGCGCGAGGGCCTGCTCGTACAGCAGGCGAGGCCCGCCGCCCTCTACCGCCGGCCGAGCGATCTTGGCGTCGCGAGCTTTGTCGGCGAAGCCGTGGTGCTGGACGGCCACTCAAGCGGCGGCCGAGCCACCTGTGCGCTCGGAGACCTGGAGATTCGCGAGCCTGGGCCGCGGGGCCCCGTGCAGGTGATGATCCGCCCCGAGCAGATCGAGCTCGCGACCGAGCCGGCCGGTGGAGATGCGCGAGCGTGGGCCACGGTGCTAGATCACAGCTATTACGGCCCCGACGCCGTGCTGCGGCTGGCATTGGAGTCAGACCCGAGGACGATCGTCAAGGCCCGGATGTTCGCCCACAGCCCTCCCGCCGGCGAGTTAGTAGCGCTCAGCGTGCGCGGTCCGGTCGTCGTCTACCCACCCTCGGAGCACAACGGCGCCACTGCGCCGGCCGATTCGCCAACCGCCGCGCAGTCAGCCGAGGGGAAGGCTCGATGAGCCGTAGGCGCCGGTGGGGAACCCCGACGAGCCGCGGGCGCCGATCGTTGAGCTCATTGCTGCTCGGCGCCCTCGCACTATCGGCGCTGACGGCCGGATGCGGCGGGACAGGTCCGAAGGACTCGATCCTGCTCTACAACGGCCAGCACCCGCAGCTGACACGCGCGCTCGTCAATGCGTTTGAGCGCCAGAGCGGAATCGACGTGCGCGTGCGAACGGGCGACGGGATCGTCCTGGCCGACCAGCTACTGCAAGAAGGCAAAGGCTCGCCGGCCGACGTCTATCTGACCGAGAACTCTCCAGAGCTGGTGACGCTCGACCAGCACGGGCTGCTCACAAAGGTCGCACGTTCGACACTCGGTCGAGTACCTGACCGCTACAACGCGCCGAGCGGCAATTGGGTAGCGGTTGCAAGGCGCGTCAGCGCGCTGGCCTATGACCCGAAACTGATCTCGGCGTCGGCGCTTCCAACTTCAATTCTCCAGCTAGCCAAACCAAGCTGGAAGGGCAAGGTCGCCTTGGCCCCGACCGACTCGGACTTCGCCCCACTTGTAGGAGCGATCATCGCCACGTACGGCGAAAAGAACGCAGCCGACTGGCTGGCGGGCCTGAAGCGAAACGGTCAGCTCTACCAATCCGATGAGGCCGTCGTAGCGGGCCTCAACCGCGGAGACGTCGCCACCGGAATCGTCAACAACTACTACTGGTATCGCCTGCGCCTGGAGCTTGGCGCCGCGAACATGCACAGCGCGCTCTACTACTTCCCAAATCGCGATGTGGGCTCGATCCTGAACATCTCCGGCGCCGCCGTGCTTGCCGGCGCCGCTCATCCGGGCAACGCGAAGAGATTTCTCAGCTTCCTGGTCAGCAAGCCCGCACAGGAGATCGTCGCCCACGGCGATGACTACGAATACCCGGTCCGGCCTGGGGTACCTCCCAACAGCGAGCTACCCGCGCTGAGCACGATTGCGCCGGCCACGCTGAGCCCCGTAAAGCTCGGCAACGACCAGCCGGCGGCACGCCTGATCCAGGAATCTGGGCTTGCCTGAGAGCGTGGGCCGCGGAGCGCGCCTCAAGCGCCGAGCACGGCAGGCGCACCGTAGGCGGCCAGGATGTCAGGCAGCGCGACGGTCCCATCCTCGCGCTGACCGTTCTCGAGCAGCGCGATGATCGTCCGGCCAACCGCCACGGCGGTGCCGTTGAGCGTGTGCAGCGTCTCGGTGCGCTTCTCGCGGCGCATCCTGATGTTCAGGCGTCGGGCCTGGTAGTCGGTCGTGTTCGAGCACGACGTCAGCTCGCGGTAGCGACCCTGACTCGGCAGCCACGCCTCGCAGTCGTACTTCTTGGCGGCTGAGTTGCCCAGGTCGTTCACGGCGATATTGACCACGCGGTAGGGCAGCCCGAGCTCGCCGAGGATCTCCTCCTCGATCGCCAGGATGCGCTCGTGCTCCTCGGTCGAGCGATCCGGCTCGACGAAGCTGAACATCTCCACCTTGTCGAACTGGTGCACTCGGAAGATCCCGCGCGTGTCCTTGCCGGCGGCGCCGGCCTCGCGGCGGAAGCACGGCGAGAAGCCGGCATAGCGCAGCGGCAAGCGCTCGACGGGCAGGATCTCTTCGTCGTGCAGTGAGGCAAGCGCGACCTCCGAGGTGCCGACGAGAAACAACTCGTCGTCGGCCAGCCGATAGATCTGCTGCTCGGTGTCGGGCAGGAAGCCTGTCCCGTAAAGCGCCCGCTCGCGCACGAGCACGGGCGGGATCACCGGCTCAAAGCCGTGGCCGCGCAGCTTCTCAAGCGCAAAGCGTACGAGCGCCAGCTCGACCAGCACGAGGTCGCCCTTCAGATAGGCAAAGCGCGAGCCCGACAGTTTCGCGCCGGCGTCCATGTCGATCATCGCGCCGGCCAGTTCCAGGTGATCGCGCACGCCGGGCGTACGATCGCCCTCCGCGCCCGCGTCGGCATTGTCCTCGCCCGGGCGCCCACCGACTCGCGGCTCGCCGACGGTCTTGACCAGCTCGTCGTCCGGGCCGGGCGCGGCGGAGGCCTCCGGCAGGTTCGGAAGCGGCGCCAGCGCCGCCTGCAGCTGCTGCTCGATCTCAGCCAGCTCGCCGCTCAACTGCTTCTCGCGAGCGCCCACCTCGCGCTGTGTCGCGATCGCCTCGTCGGCGTCCTGACCGGAGCGCTTGGCCTGAGCGATCGCCTCTGCCGCCGCATTGCGCGAAGCGCGCAGCTGCTCGAGCGTCGGGATCAGCGCGCGGCGGCGCTGGTCCAGATCGAGCACGGCGTCCAGTCCGGCGGCCACCTGCTCGCCACGGCGGGCGAGCGCGGCGCGCACCCGCTCAGGGTCATCGCGGATCAGCTTCAGGTCGAGCATTGCCGACCGTGGGCGCTATTTGGTCTGCAGCGTGATGTTGACGCTCGGCACGTTCTTGGCCTGCTTGCCCGAGTACGCGGCCAGGAACTTGGCGATGTCCTGGGCTTCACCCCCGACCACGAGGTTCTCCGGCATGATCGCGCCGGAGAAGCCGCCGTTGCGGATCGCGTAGAGAACCTGTTCGACGTTCTCCTTGCGAATGTTGAAGTTCGGCCCGTTGGTGCGGACGCGATCCTTGATCGAGGTCGCCGAGCCCTCGGCGCCGACGGCAGAGAGCGTGTGGCATCCCGAGCAGTGGTCGCGGAAGAGCACGGCCCCTTTGTAATAAGGGCTGGTCTTCGCCACGGAGATCCCCTGCGACCCGCAGGCCGAGAGCAGACCCGCGGTTGCGAGCAGCATCGCTGCGGCAGCGAGCATCTTCAAGGGCAGCCTCATGCGCGGCGGAATATATCGGTCAGAAGCCGTGAGCGGTTTCGGCTGCGCGCCAGGCGAGAAAGATGACGACCATCGCAGAGAGCGTCATCACGCCCATCTCGCGACGGACGATCACGGCGACGATCGCGTGCTGCTCTCCCTCGGGCAGGGCGCCAACCGCCTGGGCGCCGTCGAGCTCTCGCTGGTCGAGGACCGTCTGCGCCGAGGCGACGCGCAGCTGCTCGGCCACGAAGGAGACCGCCAGCGGCAGCAGCGCATACAAGTAGAAGAGCTGTTCGGTCGAGGAGTGCCCGGCGGCCGCCAGCACACCCACCACCACCGCGTAGAGCAGCGCCCCCACCTGGGCGACGCGCAGGGCGACCCAGAATGCGCGGCTGTTCTCGCAGCGATACCAACGCCAAGCGCCAAGCAGCGCTGGGACCGCATTCAGCACGGCAACCGCGACGGCCCCCCAGACCACGAGCTCGGTCATTTTCTTGAGGCAATCGGCACTATGTAACAGTTTGTCACAAGGGTGATATAACAGCGCGCGTGCTGCGTAGCTATCTCCCGGCGATCGTATTTCTGATTCTTGGCGGGACCGTGGGTGGGATCTTCGCGGTTCTGAACGCCGTCATCGGACCGCGCCGGCGCGTCGCGCACAAGCAGGACCCCTATGAGTGCGGGCTTCCCTCGGAGGTAAAGCGCGGCATGCGCTTCGGGATCAGCTTCTACCTGATCGCGATGCTGTTCATCCTGTTCGACATCGAGGTCGTCTTCCTGTATCCGATCGCGGTGCAGTTGAAGGCCTACGGCGGCTACGCGCTGGCCGAGACGATCACCTTCATCGCGCTGCTGTTCGTCGCCTTTGTATACGTGTGGCGCAGAGGGGCGCTGGAGTGGAGATAAAGCGCGAGCTCCTCAGCTCTCCGCTACGTGTGGAGGGCCAGGACGCCCAGGAGCTCCTGCGCGGCAACGAGCTGACCGGCCGCAACGCGCCGGCACAGTTGGAGGGCACGGAGCTCGAACGCTACGTGCACGAACGCGTGCTCACAACGACGCTCGAGAAGGCTGTGGCCTGGGGGCGCTCGAACTCGTTCTTCCCGCTCGCCTTCGGCCTTGCCTGCTGCGCGATGGAGCAGTTCCAGACAGCCGGGCCGCGCATGGACATCGCGCGCTTCGGCTTCGAGGCCTTCCGCGCATCCCCGCGCCAGGCCGATCTGATCATCCTGGCGGGCAGGGTCTCGGTCAAGATGGCGCCGATCATCCGCCGCCTCTACGACCAGATGCTCGAGCCGAAGTGGGCGATCTCGATGGGCGCGTGCTGCAGCTCGATGGGCGTCTTCAACAACTACGCGCTCGTGCCCGCCGACAAGTTCATGCCGATCGACGTGCACGTGCCCGGCTGCCCGCCACGACCAGAGGCGCTGATGCACGGCGTGCTGAAGCTGCGCAAGATGGTCCAGGACGACCCCGACGTGGGCTGGCGCGAACGCTACGACGCCGTCGGCACAGAGGAGATCGTCCCCGGTGCCTGATGGCGGTGCAATCCTTTTTTGGGGAGACACAATCGCGTTGCTCCTCGTAGCACCCCACTGGCGCCGGTCACCACACCTAGCGACGGTCCGGGCATTAGGGTCCAGGCCGATGTGGCACAGACCGAGCCAAACCCGCCGCGATGCCTGACGCGACCGAGCTGGAGCTGATCGCCCACGAGCTGGGCGAGACCGTCCTCGAAACGGTCTACTTCCGCGAACGCGCGACGCTCGCGATCGATCCAGCGGCGATCCGCTCGACGCTGGCGCACCTGCGCGGGCGGGGGTACGCGTTTCTGGCGAGCGTGCACGGCGTCGACTACTACCCCGAGGAGCCGCGGCTCGGCGTGCTCTACGAGATGATGGACATGCGCGAGGTCGACCGCATCTCGGTGAAGGCGCGCGTCTGGACCGAGGACCCGCGGATTCCGTCGATCACCGACCTGTTCCCCGGCGCCAACTGGGACGAGCGCGAGGTCTACGACATGTTCGGAATCGTGTTCGAGGGTCATCCGGACATGCGACGGATCCTCATGCCCGAGGACTTCGAGGGGCACCCTCAGCGGCGGGACTACCCGATGGGCGGCGAGCCGGTGCTGTTCACCTACAACGAAGTGACGAACTACGGCAAATGGCAGTAGAGCTCGACACCTCCGACTATCGCAAGCGCGAGGAGTCGGTCTCCTACTCGGTCGAGTCGGCCGGCATGGGCGAGACCCATGAGCTGCTGACGATCAACATCGGTCCGCACCATCCGGCAACGCACGGCGTGCTGCGGCTGCTGGCCACGCTCGAGGGCGAGGTCGTGCGCGACTGCAAGCCGATCATCGGCTACCTCAACACCGGGATCGAGAAGACCGCCGAGGACAAGGCCTACTGGAAAGTGATCCCGGTCGTCGAGCGGATGGACTACATGTCCTATTACTTCAACGCGATGGCGTACTGCGGCGCCGTCGAAACGCTGCTCGATATCGAGGTGCCGCCGCGCGCCCAATATCTGCGCGTGATCCACCTCGAGCTCAACCGGATCGCCTCGCACCTGCTGTGGCTCGGCACCAGCGCGCTCGACCTCGGCGCGATCTCGATGTTCTGGTACTGCCTGCGCGAGAAGGAAACGATCCTCGACCTGTTTGAGATGTCCTCAGG
>JBOGXY010000065.1:0-23969 GCA_050696495.1 Solirubrobacteraceae bacterium | reverse complement strand
CAGCGTCACCGCGATCTCGGTGATCTTGCGCGCCAGGCGCTTGCCGGTGCGGATGTAGAACGGCACGCCGGCCCAGCGCCAGTTGTCGACTTCCAGGCGCAGCGCGGCGAACGTCTCGGTGCTCGAGTGCGGCGCGACGCCGTCCTCTTCGAGATAGCCGACGACGTCTTCGCCGCCGGCGTGGCCGGGCCCGTACTGCGCGCGGACGGCGATCTTCGCGATCTCGTCTGGCGTCGGCTTGGAGATCGACTCGAGCACCTTGACCTTCTCGTTGCGCACCTCTTCGGCGGTGAAGCTGACCGGCGGCTCCATCGCGACGTGACAGAGCAGCTGCAGCATGTGGTTCTGGATCAGGTCGCGCAGGGCACCGGCATGGTCGTAGTAGCCGGCGCGGGTGCCGATGCCGATGTCCTCGGCGGCGGTGATCTGCACCTGGTCGATGTAGTTGCGGTTCCACAGCGGCTCGAACATGCCGTTGGCAAAGCGGAAGGCCATCATGTTCTGGACGGTCTCCTTGCCCAGGTAGTGGTCGATGCGAAAGACCTGCTGCTCCTCAAAGACACCCAGCACGCGCTTGTTCAGGTCGCGCGCCTCGGCGAGCGTCGTTCCAAACGGCTTCTCGATGATCACGCGCACATCGGCGCCCTCGTGGCGCTCGAGGCCCTGCTTGCCAAGCGCCTGCACGATCACCGGGAAGAAGGCGGGCGCCGTCGATAGATAGAAGGCGCGGTTCAGCGGCTCGCCGGCGAGCTCCTGGAAATGGTCGAGCACCTTCTCAAGACGTGCATAGACCTTGGCGTCGTCGAAGGTGCCCGGCACGTACTTGACGTGCTCGAGCAGCCGGCGCAGCACCTCCTCGTCTGGCTTACGGCGCGAGAACTGGCGGATTGCCTGCTCGCAGTCGGAGCGATAGTCCGCATGCTCCTTTTCGCGGCGCGCCACACCGATCAGGTGGAAACGCTCGGGCAGCGCGCCGTCGTGGGCGAGGTTGTAGAGAGCCGGCAGCAGCTTGCGCCGCGCCAGGTCGCCGGTGGCGCCGAAGATGACAAGCGTGGTCGGAGCCACGGGCAGACGCTCCAAACCGGCCGTGAGCGGATTCTCCGCCTGCACGGCCACAGCCGTCACGACTTCGACGTCCCCCGCTTGGGCGCCGGCTTGACCGCGTGCCCGCCGAACTGGTTGCGCAGCGCCGCCAGCACGCGGTGGGCGAAGTCGCCGTTCCCGCGCGAGGAGAAGCGCTCGTACAGCGAGGCCGTGATCACGGGCGTCGGCACGTCTTTGTCGGTCGCCTCGGCGATCGTCCAGCGTCCCTCGCCGGAGTCGTCGGTCCACCCCTCGATCTCCTGTAGCTCGTTGCCGTCGGCTTCGAAGGCGCGCGCGGCCAGTTCGCACAGCCACGAGCGCACGACAGACCCCTGGTTCCAGAGGTGGGCGATCTTGGCGTTATCGAGCTCGTACTCGCTCTTGTCGAACACGTCAAAGCCCTCGGCGTAAGCCTGCATCAGCCCGTACTCGACGCCGTTGTGGACCATCTTCACGTAGTGCCCCGCGCCGGGGCCGCCGAAGCGCATCCAGCCGCGCTCGCCGAGCGCCTGCTTGCTGTCCTGGCTGGTCGGGGGGGCCAGAACGTCGAGGATGGGGGAGAGGCGCCTAACGGCGCCCGACGGGCCGCCCACCATCATGCAATAGCCGACTTCCAGTCCCCAGACGCCGCCCGATACCCCGACGTCGACGTATTGGATGCCCTGCTTGGCAAGCTCCTTGGCGCGGCGCTTGTCGTCGGTCCACTTGGAGTTGCCGCCGTCGATGATCGTGTCGCCGCGGTCGAGCAGCTTGGCGAGCTTTCCCACCGTCTGCTCGGTCGGGTCGCCGGCCGGGACCATGATCCAGACCATTCGCGGCGCCGCGAGCTTTTTGACCATGTCGGCCAGCGAGCTTGCTCCGCGTGCCCCGTTCTTTGTAGCGCGGGCGACGGCTTTCTTGTCGAAGTCGAAGGCCACCACGCCGTGCTCGGAGTCGCGGCGGATGCGGTGAACCATGTTCCCGCCCATCTTGCCCAGCCCGACGAAGCCGATCTCGCTCATCTCCTGGACGATCCTAGTGTCTCCTCGGCGGAGACGGGATTCTCCCAAGCGCTCAGCAGATCCTCGGGCCCGAGCTTGACGTCGAGCTGCACGCCGGCGGCAAAGCCGCATCTGGAGACGCCGACGAGCAGAGTGGCCTCGCTGGTGAGCGGAACCTTCGGGCGCACGCCGGCGAGCTGGGCCGCCTCGCCACGTGAGAACGGGGAGCTCTCTCTCCACTTGATCGAGCCGATGAAGGTCGCGCTCGTGGGCCGGCGCCGATCGTCATGGCCGACGAGGTCGACCTCCGGGTCGTTGCGGCGCGTCCAGTAGGCGCTCACGAAGCTGGCGCCGGGGAGCCGCTCGTCGGGGAGCATCCGCTCAATGCCCGCTCGCACGATCGGCTCGATCGCGTGTCCCCGAAACGTGCTCCAGCTTTCCATGATGCGCTCGGTCGCCAGGTCGCCGCGACGGCGTTCGATCAACGGGAGGTTCGGCGCGACGAACCGCAACCAGAAGCGCAGGTAGGGATCGACGACCGTGTAGCGGGCGAGCTTGGCGTCGTGTCCGCTTGAGAACGGCGCTCTACGTTCGACGATCCGCTTCTGGGCCAGAGTCGTCAGCGCGGCGCTCACGCTCGTGCGCCCGACCCCGGCACGGTTGAAGATCTTGGTGAACTCGCTCTCCCCGGCGCCGACCGCGCCGAGGACGGCGCGCGCCGCTGAGCCGATCGGCAGCTCGGCGGCCATGACCCGCTCGCCCGTGACGACGAGCGGCGACACGGGATCTGAGAGCTCGCGCCCCAGATAGCGGTGGGGGGTATCGCCGCGACGCCACGTTCTCGCCAGCTGCGGGAAGCCGCCGAGGATGCAGTAGGCATCCAGAGCTCTTGCCGGGTCGGCGCCGATCATGCCCGCCGTGTCTGCCGGACTCAGCGGCTCGACTCTCATCGGCTGCAAGCGGCCGTACAGTGGACGGTCGTAGCGTTCGAGCGCCTCCATCATGTGCAGGTCCGAGCCGATCAGAACCAGCACGAACGGCAAACGCTCCAGCTGGCGGTCCCAAGCGTTCTGAAGCAACCCCTCGATGCTCGGCTCCTGCTCAGAGAGCCAAGGGAACTCGTCGATCACCAGGCATGCGGGCGTGCGGATCCCGGATCGCTCGGCCGCGGCGCAGCTGGTCGCGATCAAGCGCAGCGTCGCCTCCCAGCTGTCAGGGCGCACGCCTGCGGCAAGCTCCTCGGCGACTGGAAGAGAGCTGCGCTGCAGCTCGCCGAGGAACGCCGCGAGCGCCTCGGAGGAGGGCTGGTCCTTGGTCGCGGCAAAGAACGCGTGAGCGGGGCGCTCCTGCACCAGCAGCTCTTCGATCAGCGTCGACTTGCCCACGGCTCGACGCCCGCGCACGGCGATCGCCTTGCCGGCTCCCGAACGGGCGCAGTCGTCAAACCATCGCCGCAACTGGGCAAGCTCTTGCTCGCGCCCGATAAACCCAGGCAGTCGTTCGTCCATCAGACCACGACCATAGCAAAGTTCACTGCGCCGAACTCCGCTCAGGTGAACTTCACTCAAGCGAACTTAGAATTGCGACGGGGGCGACATAGCTCTTGGCGCCGGCACTGGTAGCTTGTCGCACTCGATGAGCCAGTCGCCGCCGACCCGTCCCGACCGCAACCTCGCGCTCGAGCTCGTGCGCGTGACCGAGTTCGCGGCGCTTGCCGCCGCGCCGCTTGTCGGCATGGGCGACAAGGAGGCCGCCGACCAGGCCGCGGTGGACGGGATGCGCTACGCGCTTCACTCGGTCGCGATGGACGGCACGGTCGTGATCGGCGAGGGGGAGAAGGACGAGGCGCCGATGCTCTACAACGGCGAGCGCATCGGCGATGGCTCGCCGCCGCAGGTGGACATAGCGGTCGATCCGCTGGAGGGCACGACGCTGGCCGCGCACGGGATGCCCTCGGCGCTGGCGGTGATCGCGCTCTCTGAGAAGGGCACGATGTTCGATCCCGGGCCGTGCGTCTACATGGAGAAGATGGCGGGCCCGCCGGAGATGGCCGACCTGCTCGACCTCGACCGGCCGCTGGCCGAGACGGTCAAGCTGATCGCCGCGCGCAAGGGCCACCCGATCGGCGACGTGATGGTGGTCGTGCTCGATCGCCCGCGCCACGAGGCGGGCATCCGCGAGATCCGCGAGGCCGGCGCGCGGGTGCGTTTGATCCCGCACGGCGACGTCTCCGCCTCGCTGCTGGCTGTCACCGAGCGCTCGAAGGTCGATCTGCTGTGGGGTATCGGGGGCACGCCGGAGGGCGTGATATCCGCGGCCGCGATCAAGTGCCTCGGCGGTCAGTTGCTCGGCCGTCTGTGGCCGCGCGACGAGGCCGAGCGCAAGGCCGCGCTGGAGGCGGGTTATGACCTCGAGCGGGTGCTCGACCGCGACGACCTGGTCTCCGGCAACGACGTTTTCTTCTCGGCGACGGGCATCACCGACGGCGATGTCCTGCAGGGTGTGCGCTACCCCTCGGCCGGCGGCGCCACGACCGAATCGCTCGTGACGCGCTCGCGCTCGGGGACCGTGCGGCGCATCCGCGCCACGCACGATCGCGCCAAGCTGCGCGCGCTCGGCGGCGACGGGCGCTTCGGCTAGCAGTCTCGAGGCGCCGGGGAGGCGGGGTCGAGAGTTGTCGGCGGGCAGGGTTTGAGCGTCGTCAAGTCTGAAGCGTCGGACTGGGGTGACGCGCGAGAGTATCGTCGCCCACCGGGCGTACGGTTGTCTGCATGTCATCAACACTTGCCCCGCCGCGACGTGCGGTACGCTCGCGCCGTGCCCCGCTTCGTGCGCCGCGTGCCGTGAGAGCCACTGAGCTGTTCCAGGGCCTCATGGCCCT
The DNA here is from genome assembly GCA_050696495.1 of Solirubrobacteraceae bacterium. Lineage (GTDB taxonomy): Bacteria > Actinomycetota > Thermoleophilia > Solirubrobacterales > Solirubrobacteraceae > Palsa-744. The sequence continues at coordinate 19,025 of JBOGXY010000065.1, read as the reverse complement.
GCCGGGCGCTCGGGACGCTGGAGGTCAGGGCGCCGATCTCGCCGAGAGCGTGCTCGTGAGCGGCATCGAGTACGCCCGCGCCACCGCCGTCGAGGAGCGTCGCCTGCGCGCCGCCTGGAAGCGCCGGGAGCAGGGTAAGGCCACACCCCTGGTGCTGCTCGCCGACGATCCCGACTCGGACAGGCCAGGGTTTGTGAGAGCGCTCGGTCCCGAGCGCGACGGGCCCTTGCGGCGCGTGCGTTGCGAGTCGTTGCTCGATCTGGTGCGACGTACGGTCTCGATGTCGCGCCCGCACGCGGTGAGGCTGATCGCCGAAGAGCTCGACCGCCTCGACGCCGAGCGCCTGGCGGGCCTGCGTGTGCGTGGGCTCGGCACCGAGCACCTGTACGACGAGCGTCTGCCCAAGTCCGAGCGCTGGCCGCAACTGCAGGAACTGGTCGAGGGCGTCAGCAGGTCCGGATGGAAGGAGCTGCTGACAGATCTCGGCTACACGATCGAGCAGCTCAAGGGCAGCGGTTATCTGGCTCGATTCAAGGGACGACCCATGATCGTCGTACACCCGCGAGCGCATGCTTGGATGTTTGCGCGTCTTGACGAGGACGGCCGGCTTCCCGAGGGGGCGCTCGTCGCGCGTTGCCGCGATCTCGGCGCCCCTTTCGGGATCCTCGCTGCCGGCGCGCGTCTGCGCCTGCTCGCCGCGGCGCCCGAGGACGCGGGAGTCACCACCAGTTATCTGGAGCTCGACGCGACGGCCCTGGAGCCCGAGCGGCGTGCGCTGCTGGGGCTGTTCGCGCCGGCTTATCTGGCCGAGGGGGGACTGCGCGAGGTGCTCGCCGACGCGCGCGACCACGGGCAGAAGCTGCGTCTGCGTTTGGACCGGGTTCTGCGACAGGAGGTGCTTCCGTCACTCGGCTTGGAGTTGGGTCGCTGGGCTCGCCGGGAGGGGCGTGATCTCGCCGAGGACGGCGTTCGCGAAGAGCTGGAGGGCGCAGCGCTGCTGTTCGTATTCCGGGCTCTGTTCCTTCTCTACGCGGAGAGCGCGGGCCACCTGCCGATGGTCAATCCGACCTACAACGCAAAGAGCCTTACGCGCGTATGCGAGCGCGCCGAGCAGGAATCGGACAAGCTCGACCCGGTTGCCGGGTCGTTGTGGGACGACATCACGCTTCTGGTGCGGCGGATGCGCACCGGCCAGCAGGCGTGGGGTCTGCCCGCCTACAACGGCGATCTGTTCGCGGCTGACGCGGTTTCCGGAGCCCCGGTGCTCGAGCAGGCGAGCATCCCGGATGCCGCCCTGGCCCCGGCGCTGGTGGCGCTTGGTCGTGATAACGAGGAGGCGGAGTCGGTCGGCATCGACTTCTCCAACCTCGAAATCGGTCATCTCGGCTACATATACGAGGGCTTGCTCTCCCTGCGCCTGTCGCTCGCCGACCGCGATTACTCCTACGACGCGCGCTCCGATCGCTACGTGGCGCCAAAACAGGACGCCGAGCCCGACATTCGCGCCGGCGACCTACTGTGGCTCACCAACGAGGGCGGCCGCAAGAGCGGGGGCGTTTACTACACGCGCACCGAGTTGGTCCGCCACCTCGTGCGCGGGGCCGTCGGGCCGGCGTTCGAACGCCATTTGCAAGAGGTGCGCGAGCTGGCTGTTGAGAATCCGGAGGCCGCCGCTGAGAAGCTCTTCGACTTCTACGTGCTCGATCCGGCCTGCGGAAGTGCTCACTTCCTGGTCGAGGTGGTGGATGAGTTGGCGGATCAGCTGGCCGCACTGCTCGGAGAGCTTTCCTTGCCTGCGGTGCGGTCGCAGCTCGACGATCTACGAGCCAAGGCTGCTGCTTATGTCTCGGGAATCGAAGACACAGGGCTGCTGAAGCGGCTGGTGCTCAAGCGCTGTGTCTACGGAGTGGATCTGTCGACGATGGGTGTGGAGATCGCGAAGGTGTCGTTGTGGCTCTCCACATTCGTTCCAGGGCTCTCACTTGCGTATCTCGATCACAATGTGCAGCGCGGTAACTCCTTGATTGGTGTAGCAGGCACAGGTGCCGTCGTGGAGGAAGGCACACTGTTTGCGAACGCCCTCTCGGGCGAGATCGAGCGGGCCGCCCTCGCGGCGGTGGAGGTTCAGGCGATTGACGACGCGACCCCGGATCTGGTCAAAGCCAGTCACGTCGCAAACAGTCGGTTGCGTGAGCAGGAGTCGGGCGTGCAGCGTCTGTTCAATCTGTGGACCGCCGAGCCGTTTGGCGTGCCAGGTGCGCGTTCCGAGGCGGTCGATAGATGGGAAGAAGTTCTCTCTCGTGGCAACACCCCCAGTGCTACGGAATCTGACGCCTTGGCCGAGCGCGAGCACTTCCTTCACTGGCCGATGGCGTTCCCCGAGGTGTTCGCGCGCGAGCGGCCCGGGTTCGACGCGGTTGTGGGGAATCCGCCTTGGGAGGAGGTCACGATCGAGGAGCTTGCCTTCTACGCGCGCTATCGGCCGGGACTCCGGGCACTGTCGCAAGTCGCGCGCGGACCGGTGATCGCCCAACTGCTCGCTGAGCGGCCTGAGCTGGCCGGCGGTTTGGAGGACACAGGGCTACGTATGGCCGCTTTGCGCCGGTACTTCAGCGAGTCGGGCGATTTCAAGACCACAACAGGCGATCCAGATACCTACAAGCTGTTTTGCCAGCGATATCGGCAGTTGGTGCGTGACGGAGGCGCGATCGGTGTTGTGCTGCCGCGGAGTGTCTTCCTTGCGAGGGGTTCGGCCCATTTCCGAGACTGGTTGTTCAATTACGCGGCGCCTGAGCGCATCGACTTCCTTCTTAACAACCGCTCGTGGGCTTTCGATATTCATCCACAGTATTCGGTGGCCTTGCTGATCGCTCGCAGGGGGGCGACCCGGGACGATATCGAGGTCGCCGGAATCGCGTCGTCGGCGGTCGAGTTCACCAACCAGATTGAATGTCCTGGTGTGCGTCTTCGGCGCGATGCCCTGGGCGGGCAGCTGGAGATCCCACTACTCCCGAGTCAAGCTGCGGCGAATCTGCTAGCAAAGGTGCGATCAGTTGGTCCAATCACGCTTGGCGATGGTCATTGGCGTTGTTTTCCGGTCCGTGAGCTTGATGAGACCAACCACGCCTACCTTTGGCGTGGCGCGACGTCCGGTCGCCCGCTTTGGAAGGGTGAAAGTTTCGATCAATACGACCCTCATGGCGCCGGCCAGAGGTTTTGTCCAGCTAGCGACGCGGCCATGGCAAAGGTGCTGAAGTCGAGGCCGGGCGGTGATTCCCTTGTAGCGCAAGTAACTTCGGTCAAGGAAAGGCGGGATGCTGTTGCAAGGGCGACGGAACGTGCCCGCGTTGCCTTCCGTGACGTAAGCCGCGCGACAGATTCTCGTACTGTTCGGGCGTGTCTCGTGCCGCCGCTGCACTTCTTGACGAACACTGCGCCCTATCTCTTGTTTGTAGATGACGATCCAACTGCAGAAGCTCTGTGCTTGGCGATCCTCAACAGTCTTGTATTTGACTGGCAGGCCAGGCGCTTTGTCGAGATTCACCTTAACTTCTTCGTTCTTGAGTCCCTAAATGTGCCCAGGATTGATGGTGCAACCGTCACCGCGCTTTCTGTCGACGCCGCCCGCCTCTCGTGCATAGACGAGCGCTTTGCCGATTTTGCCAAAGCCACAGGCGTCGAATGCGGTCCCCTTCCAGAGCACGAACGCGAAGCCCTCCGCGCCGACATCGACGCCCGTGTGGCCCGCGCGTGGGACCTCACCAAGAACGAGCTGGAGGTCGTCTTCTCCGATTTCACGCTCGACGCCGTCCCGGAGAACTACCGTGAACGGGTCCGCGTCCGCTTCGCCGAGCTTGGCAAGCAAAAGTGAAAAGTCGCCCCTACATACTCGACAACCAGGGACCCGACAGCGAGCACGCGCAGGCTCTCACCTACCTGATCGGCGATGTGCCCGCCGAGCATCCCCTCGCCGTCGCCACCGGCTTTGTCAACCTCGGTGGCCTGCACCACCTGGCGAGCATCGCCGACGGGCGACCCACTCGCCTGCTGATCGGCGCTCAGCCTGCTGCCGCGCTAGGCGCCGCCCTGCCGATCGGACTTTTTGAGGAACATCTCGAGATGCTGCGCGACGAGCGCGACCTCTCGCGCTTTCCACCGTCGCGCGCCGCCCGCGAGCTTCAGGCTGTCGAGCGGTGGCTCAAGCGCCCCGAGGTGCAGGTCAGGCGCTACGTCGAGCAGTTCCTGCACGGCAAGGCCTATCTGTTCGGCGATCCGCCCGACGCGCGAGTTGCGCTCGTCACTTCGGCCAACCTCACCGGCGCCGGCCTTCACCGCAATCTCGAGCTGGGCGTGGCCAACTACGATCCGCCGGTCGCCAACAGCGCGGTCGAATGGTTCGACACGCTGTGGGAGCGCGCCGTGGACTACGAGCAGGAGTTGCAGGAGCTCTTGTTCCCCGACCGCGAGCTGCTCGATCCCTACACGATCTATCTGCGAGCCCTGCTGGAGCTGCAGGAGCCGCCGCTGGACGAACCGAGCCGCGTCTCACGCCCCACCGGGTTGGAGCTTGCCCGCTTTCAGGCCGACGGCTACGAGCGCGCCCGCGCGATCTGCTCTCGCCACGGCGGCGTCGTCTACGCCGACGGGGTCGGCACCGGCAAGACCGAGATCGGGCTGGCGTTCATCGAGGAGCGCACCAACGAGGACGGTGTCTTCGCGCTGGTCATCACCCCAGCACAGCTGGCTAAGCGTTGGAAGGAACGGATCGATCAGACCAAGCTCTCCGCTCAGGTGATCTCCTTCAACGAGCTTGCCGTGGAGGAAGAACTCGTCCCGGAGGCGGCCAACCGGCGTAGGGTGTTGCACAACAAGAAGGACGCCTACCGGCTGGTGATCGTCGACGAGGCCCACGCCCTGCGCAACGAGGACACGACCTGGTACCGGGCAATGGAGCGGCTGCTCGGCGGCACCTCCAAGCAGGTCGTGTTGCTCACCGCCACTCCGATCAACAACGGGCTGTGGGATCTCTACAACCTCGTGATGCTGTTCGCGCGCCACGACCGGGCGTTCGCCCCCTACGGGATCGACTCGGTGCGCGAGTTGTTTGTGGCGGCGGGGGCCAACCAGCGTGATCCGGAGAGCCTCAGCCCCGACGTGCTGTTTCCACTTGCCGATGCCGTCAGCGTGCGCCGGGATCGAGCGTTCATCGAAGCCGAGTATTCCGGCCAGCAGTTTGTGGATGGCACGCCGGTGCGGTTTCCCACGCCGCGCCTGCAGACCGTGCGCTATGACCTGGACGGCTTTCACCCTGGACTGCTGGAGCGCATCGCCGAAGCGATCGACGGGCTGACGATGGCCCGCTACCGTCCGAGCGCCTATGAGTCGGGCGGCTCCGAACTGGCGGTGGAGGCGCAGTTGGCCGGCCTGCTGCGTTCCGGTGTTCTGAAGCGCTTCGAGTCCTGCTGGGCGGCCTGCCTGGCGACCGTCGAGCATATGCTGGCGGCGCACGAAGCCTTTCTGGTCGCTTGGGAGCGCGGTGAAGTGCCCTCCGGCGAGACGCTGCGCGAAGCCTCGCGTCTGGATGTGGACGAGGAGGGTCTGGCGGCTTGGCTTGAGGAGACGCTCGAAGGCGATCAGGCGGCGCGCCCTGCAGGTGAGTTCGATCCCGCCTACGGTGAGGCCGTCCAGGCCGATCGCGAGCGCCTGGAGGCGATTCGCGCCGAGCTCTCGACGCTTGACCCGGAGGTGGACCCCAAGCTTGCGGCGCTCACAGAGGTGCTCGAAGGATCGCCTGCTGAGAAGATCGCCGTGTTCGCCACCTACGGGGCCACCGTGCGCTACCTCGACGAGCATCTGCCCAAGCGTGTCGGCGGACGCGACCGGGTTGTTGTGATCGGCAACGAAACCTCCCCCGACCAGCGTGTCCAAGCGCTCTCCCGGTTCGCGCCCGAGACGGTGGTGCGCGCCGGCTACGAGTCCCCCGACCCGGTCGATCTGCTGCTTTCGACCGATGTTCTCTCGGAGGGCCAGAACCTCCAGCAGGCGCAGGCTGTCGTCTCCTATGACATGCCCTGGAACCCCCAACGTGTAGTTCAACGCAACGGACGAGTGATCCGCCTGCGCTCTCCGCACAGCGAGGTGTTCCTCACGACAATGCTCCCCGATCAGGGCGAGCTCGAGCGCCTGCTCGGCCTGGAGGCGCGCATCCGGGCCAAGATCGTCGCCGCGGGCGTCTACGGGATGGAGTCCGAGGTGATCGAGGGCGAGCGCGCACCCGAGCAGCGTTCCTATGAGCAGCTGCGCGCCTACGCCGAGCGCTTGGTAGAGGGCGATGCCGGGCTGCTCGACGAGGGCGAGGTCGAGTCGGGCGCTTTCGTCGGCGAGCACCTGCGCAGGCTGCTGGAGCGGGCGCTGCAGGAGGGCGAGATCGAGCGGGTCGAACGTCTGCCGTGGGGTGTGGGAGCGTGCTTTCGCCAAACGTCCTCTGGACGCTCCACCGGCCCGCCCGGTGTTTTCTTTGCGATGCGGGCGCCCGCCGCGGCGGACGAGCAGGACGGGAGGCGATATTGGCGTTACGTCGAGCTCGACGGCGAGAGCTTGGAGGACGGCGATCTTGAGATTCTGCGTCGGATCGATCCGGCCGGGGGAGAACCTGTCAACGACGGCCTGGCGGAGGTCGACCTCGAGCGAGCCTGGCGGCTGGCGGCTGCCGACGTCGTGGCGCAGCACAACGAGCGGGCGGACGTGCGCGGCGAGAGCGAGCAGGTCGGCCCGCGTCAGCGCTGGGCGCTTGGCGTGCTTCGCGATCCGGCAGTCGCCGCGCCGCCTGGCCTCGAGCAGGCCGAGGCAGCGCTTGCGGTTGGTCGCAGCTCGGCGGTGCGAAAGGCGCTGGGGGACATTGAGACGCGTGTTCGCGGCGGGCAGATCAGCATGGACGAGGCCGCTCGCGAGATCGTTGCCGCAGTGGTTGAGCGGTTCGGCTTGCGGGCCGTTGCCGAGCCGCCGCTGCCCAGTCGGATCGATCAGGACGATCTGGGAGTGGTCTGCTGGATGGCGGTGCTGGCGCCAAGGCACTCGGAGTAGGTTCCCGTCGTCTGACGTCATGCCTGCGAGCGCGCATTGTGAGTGATCGACTATCGCCGACCGGCACGGCCACCGGCGGTGAGCACGCCTACCCTGGACTCCGCTAGATCCAGTCGCGCCAGCGAGCGCAGGAAGCCGTTGGTCACGAACACGTGGATGCGCGCCTGGGTGGCGTTGTAGACGCGCAGCCCAAACCCCGAGGCGATAGCGGGATGGAAGTTGGCCACCTCCACCTCGATCCGGATCCTCGCTTGGCTATCGGCGGTGTCCTCGGCCCCCAGTCGGCGCACTTCGATGCGCAGGTGCCCGTGGCCTCCGCGACCGCTTCTCGCCACCAGCAGGCCGCGCTTGATCCGCCAGCGCACGACTCCGTGCTCGGCGTCCAACTCATATTCCGGCGCGTCGAAGCTCAGCAGCGTAAGCGGGCGTATCAACAGCACGACGGAGCGCTCGGACTCGCGGTAGAGGACGCGCACGAGACCGAGCGTCACGTGTGTCAAAAAGCGCCAGTAGGTGCGCGCCAGGCGCTCCAAGTTCATCGGCTTCCACAGTTCTCGCAACGCTGCTGCCGGCAACGTCATCTCCGCGGTCTGCACCGAACGCATCGCCCCGCTCGCACGGTCTTCGGAGGTGCGGTCGAGGAGTGCGGAGACGGTCGCGATCTTCGGCGCTCGACGCATGTCGGTGTACAGGCTATCCCCGCGTAAAGCCCAAGCTCTGAGATGCCGATTAGGGGCGTCGTGTCCTTCCTCGGTGATATGACCTCGCTGTGAGCGAGGAAGCCGATCGGGGTAGCTCGGAGACCGAGCGCCTGCAGCGGGTGGCAGCCGCGGCGCGTGAGCTGAGCGACGCACTGTGGGACTCCCTGCAGCACGAGCTCTCGGAGGCGTCCTCCGAGCGCGTGCGTGCGCTGGCTCAGCGGCTGGGCGAGGTCTCATCGACCCTCGCGCTGCTGCTCGACGGGCATCGGGCGCAGACGGGCCCCGCGGGAGCCATGTCCCGCGCGACCGAGCAGCGCTCGGAGTCACCGGCGAGCTCCGTGTTTGCCACGCCTTCGGCCCCTGCAGAATCAGAGGAAGGTGGACCCCCGGCCGCCGAGCGACGCCGGCCGCCCGAGCCGGTGCTCCCGCCCAAACCGTACGTCGGCTTCGCTCCGGGTTTCGAGCCGTCCTCAGAGGAGCCGCTGCTCGAGGAGCGCAAGCCGGCCACGGTCATGCCGTTCGCGCCGCCCGCGCGCGGGGAGTCCGAGCTCTCGCAGATCGAGATTCGCGACGCCCGACGCGAGGAAGGCTCGGCGGCCTGGATCTCCTCGGTCGGTCGCATGCTCGCTCGCCACCACGAGGACTACCTCCCATTTGCCGTGCTGTTGATCGAGATTGTCGACGTCGCCCATCTGGAGCGCTCGGAGACGCCGCACGACCTGCACGGGATCGTCGCGCAGGTGGAGAGCGCGCTCGGCCGCGGTATGCGCGCAACCGACGAGCTCTCGCGCGAGACGTTGGGGCGCTACTGGCTGCTTGCACCCGACACCAACGGAACCGGAGCGCGGATGCTCGCCGAACGGCTAGCCCGCCTGGTGCGCGGTTCGGCCTCGCACCGCGATGTGCCGATGGAGGTGGCGATAGGCATCTCAGTGTGTCCGGACGATGGCGCCGACGCCCCCGCCTTGGCTGCGCACGCCGACCTTGGCGTCTATTCGGCGCGTGCGATGGGACGCTCGATCGCGCACAGCGAGCCGCCGCCGCGGTAGGCGCTGGGAAAGCCCCCGCGACCGGGGCCAAGAAGTTACGGGGCCGAAGCGCCTACGGGGCCGAAGTGCCGCCGGCCGCCGCCGCTTCGGCGCTCGGCTTTTCTTCGATCGGCGCGCCCAGGGTGGGCGTGTTGGCGGCCTGGCCGACGATCTTCGTCTTGATGCGGACGGTTTCGCTGATCGTCAGCGCTGTTGCGGCACCGGTGGTCAGGTCCCAAACGGCGCCGTTTTTCGCGTACGGCCCGCGATCGATCACGGGCACCGTCAGTTTGTGGCCTTTGTAGTTGACGAGCACGAGCGTGCCGCAGGGAAGCGTGCGCGAGGCGACACCCACGACGACCGGCGTCATCGTCTGACCGCAGGCTGTCTTCTGGCCGTAGAAGCCGGGTCCGAACCAGGTGGCGATCTGCGGCTTTGAGCTCTTCTTGCTCTGAGTCGCCTGCCCCGGGCTGGTGCCGCCGGTGGCGGTGCCGGCCAGAGCGGTCGTGGCCGAGCAGCCGATCGCCGCGCAGCAGGCGGCTGCGGCAAGGGTGCTCGAAAGCTTGTTCGCGGGCGTAAGGCTCATCTGTGGTTGCGCCTACGGGGTGAGCTGACGGGCTCGCGCTGGTTGTTGCGCTACAGCCGCTGCTGTGCGGCCGATTCGCCCCCGCAAGCCGCTTTCGCGGCCGGCATTGGGTCCCCCGCCCCCGACGAACTGCGTCGCCGGGACTCGGCGTGGCCGCGAGTATACAGGCTCGCCGGTCGGGCTTCAGGGACGGCGGAAGATCGAAAGCGCGTCCTTGAGCAGCCGTCCGCCGGCGTTGGCTCCGAGGCCCGCCAGCTCTCCAAAGATGTCGGCGACCGACTCGATCAGCTCGCCGCCGCTGGGCGGATGCACGGTGTTGCCGAGCTCGAGATCCTCCTCGGGCTCGTAGCCTTGCTTGGGGGCGCGTGCTTCTGGCTTGACGGGTGCTCTGAGCTTCGTCGATGGCCGCTTGACGGAGGGCTTCTTTGCGGTCCTAGCCTTTGGCTTCGCGCCAGCTGTCTTCGGCTTTGCCGCCGCCTTGACCCTTGCAGTCGCCTTGGGCTTCGCTCCAGCTCGCGTCTTTGGCTTGGGCTTAGCAGCGGTCTTCGGTTCGTCCCCTGCGCGCGCGGAGCCCGCCATCGCTGTCTCTGACTGTGCCCGCTCCCGCGCCGCCTCACGCCGGGCGCTCGTGCGCTGCGGCCGCGTGCGGGGCAGCGCCGCCAGTACCCCGCCCTGCGGGGCCGCCGGCTCGTTTGGCTGCTCAGGCGTCATTAACCGGCATCATCGCGCACGTGGCGTTAGGATGGTGCGTACATCTGAGTCGTAGGATCGGGAGGGCTTCGGGTGGGAGGGTCCCAATTCCCGGCTAACGTAATCCTCGAGCAGCGTCCGCCTGGCCCCCGAGACGGGTGTGCGGGCCTTTAGCGGAGTCCCCCGACGGAAACGGAAGAACGCATGTCAGTGGTCGAACTGCAGGAGCTGGAAGAGGTCAAGAATCTGCTCACCAAGGGTCAGCAGGTGGGAGTGCTCACGTTCGCGGAGATCTCTACCGCAACCTCCGATCTGGACCTCGACGAGACCGACGTCGAGGAGCTGCATGGCTATCTCGAGAAATCCGAGATCGAGCTCGTAGAGGACATCGATCCGGCCACGGCCGCCGGCTCTCAGGTCGAACGCGCGCCCGACAAGCGCGGCAGGCGCAAGGCCAAGACCGCGCTCGATCTCAAGCCGGACATGACCACCGACAGTCTGCAGCTGTTCCTCAAGGACATCGGCAAGGTGCGCCTCTTGACCGCCCAGGAGGAGGTGGACCTCGCCAAGCGCATCGAGCGCGGAGACCTCGACGCCAAGCAGAAGATGGTCGAGTCAAACCTGCGCCTGGTCGTCTCGATCGCCAAGAACTACCGCAACCAGGGCCTGCCGTTCCTCGATCTGATCCAGGAGGGCACGCTCGGCCTGGTGCGCGCGGCGGAGAAGTTCGATTACCGCAAGGGCTTCAAGTTCTCCACCTACGCCACCTGGTGGATCCGCCAGGCGATCGCCCGGGCGCTTGCAGACAAGGCCCGCACGATCCGCATTCCCGTACACGTGGTCGAGAAGCTCAACAAGATCGGCCGCGCCGAGCGCAAGCTCGTCACCGAGCTCGGCCGCGAGCCCACCGCCGACGAGATCGCCGAGGTCACCGGCATCGACCCCGAAGATGTCGACTCGATCAAGCGCTCCGCCCAGGCCCCCGTGTCGCTCGAGAAGCCGGTTGGCGACGAGGAGGAGTCTGAGTTCGGCCAGTTCATCGCCGACGAGCGCGCCGAGTCCCCGTATGAGCGCGCTGCGGAGATCCTCACCAAGGAGGCGCTGCGCGAGGCGCTTGAGAACCTCTCCTACCGCGAGCGCCGCGTGCTGGAGCTTCGCTACGGCCTCGGCGGCGAGCATCCGCGCACGCTGGACGAGGTTGGTCGCACGTTCAACGTCACGCGCGAGCGCATCCGCCAGATCGAGAACCAGTCGCTGAAGAAGCTTCAGAGCCTGGCGGAGGCACAGAAGCTCCGCGACGTCGCCTGAGGGCGCCTCAGCGGCTTGGGTTTCTCATCGGCGCTCAAGGCTACAAGCCGCCGCGCCGATGAAATCCGCATGTTCGATGTTCACGCCGCCCTGCGCGAGCTGGTTGCTCGCGATGGGTCTGACCTGCACCTGAAGGTCGACTCCGCGCCGCTGTTTCGCGTGCAGGGGCACCTTGCGCCCGAGCCGAACGTGGAGGCGCTCACCGCGCAGGACACCGAAGACGCGATGCACGCGCTGCTGCACGACCAGAACAAGCTGAAGGAATTCGCCGAGGAGCACGAGGTCGACTTCTCATTCGAAATCGAGGATGTGGCGCGCTTCCGCGTCAACGCCTTCCGCCAGCGCGGGCTGATCTCGATGGCCTGCCGCGCGATCCCGGCGAAGATCTCCACCATCGATCAGCTCTGCCTGCCCGAGGTCGTGCGCGAGCTGGCCGAGGAGGAGCGCGGGATCGTGCTGCTCACCGGCACCACCGGCTCGGGAAAGTCGACGACGCTGGCGGCGATGATCGACCACATGAACACGACGATGAAAAAGCATGTCGTGACGATCGAGGACCCGATCGAGTTCGTGCACGAAGACAAGCTCTGCGTGATCAACCAGCGCGAGGTCGGCATGGACACCAAGTCCTTCGAGCGCGCGCTGCGCCGAGTCCTGCGCCAGGACCCCGACGTGATCCTGGTGGGAGAGATGCGCGACGAGGAGACGGTCCGCACCGCCCTCTCAGCGGCCGAGACGGGCCACCTCGTGCTCTCCACCGTCCACACAGTCGACGCTTCCGAGTCGATCAACCGCCTGCTCGACTTCTTTCCTCCGCATCAGCACAATCAAGCACGCTCGATGATCGCCGGCACGATCAAGGGCGTGATTTCCCAGCGGCTCGTACCGGGGGCAAACGGGGGCAGGGTGGCGGTCTGCGAGATCCTGCGCATGACCGGCCGTGTGCACGACATGATCAAGGACCCTGAGATGACCGGCCAGCTCGGAGAGGCGATCGCCGGGGGCGGGTTCTACGGGATGCAGACTTTCGACCAGGCGCTCTACCACCACGTGACGGCCGGCCGGGTCAGCGAAGAGGAAGCGCTGCGCGTCGCCTCCTCGCCACACGACTTCAAGCTGTTGCTGCAGGCCGAAGGCCGCAAGGGCACCTCGATGGAGGACGTCGCCCAAGCGCAGGCGCGCCGCGACGGTCAGCCCGCGCCTGCGCCGGCGGCCGCCTGACACAGCCTCGCCGGGCACAGAGACGCATCCACTTCAGTTGGTAAAGTAACGGTTGAAATGGCCGTTGACGAGACATGCCCCGTCTGCCGTACCGCTGAGATCGTGTGCGGGAAGTGGACATTGCTGCTGGTGCGCGACCTGGCCGAGGGGCGTTCGCGCTTTTGCGAGCTTGAACGCTCGCTTGCCGGGATCAGCCCGCGCACGCTCTCCTTGCGCCTACGCGCGCTCGAGGACGAGGGCATCGTCGAGCGCCACACGCACGCGGAGGTGCCGCCTCGCGTCGAGTATGCGCTGACCGAGAAGGGCCTGGCGCTGCTGCCGATCGTGCAAGACATGCGCTCCTACGGCGAGCGTTGGCTCGGCCTGGACTGCGTGGACGCGGCCAAGGCCGCTCTGGGCGGCGAGCTCGCGATCGCCTGAGCACGCAAGCACGCCTGCGCCGGCAGGAGCGCGGGGGGTCCCGGCGAAGTGTTCGACCCGTGCGCTCCGTTTCGCTCCAAACTTCCCTGACGGCCTTCGTCGAGCAGGCCGCTGCTCGTCTGCACGCCGATGTGCTCGACGGGCAGGAGGTGCCGTTCGAGCTGCAGACGCGCAGCGCCCGCATGCGCGGGGCGTCGCTGTACTGCTACCGCCCGCTCACGGAGTCCTTCATCGCCGAACGCTTTTCGGAGCTGCGCCGACTCGACGCCTACAGGCCCGCCGCCGCCGAGCTTGAGCGCTGCGACACGCTCGATCGCTATCTGCTCGCGTGCGGGAAGGACACGCCCAAGCGCGGTGAGCGTCCCGCCGACGCCGCCCTGCTCGCTCTGCTGTGCGAAGTATTCGACGAACAGACCGACTTCGAGCCGTCCTGGCTGGCCCAGAACCAGGAGCGCGTGGAGCGTGCGCTTGAGCGTCTCGACGGCAGTACCTTGCCGAAGGCTGGCGAGATCACGCTGGTGGCTACCTTGCACGGCCTGGCGATCTCCTCGCCGGAGATCCATCTGACGCGGGGACTGTCGATCGCGCAGCCCGATGCCCTGCAGGGCGCCCCCGAGCAGGCGCTGCGCGCGGGTAGCGGTGCGGGCGGTGGGCGCGATGGCTCCCAGCACCTGCTCGTGCTCTACACCGCCACGGACGCGCCCTCGCGGGCGGAGGGTGTGGCCGATGGCGTCGAGGTCGTCCGCGAGCTGCTGCGCGCCCTGCGTCTGTTCGGCGACGGTCGTATCGCCCTCGGCGCGCGCGCCTGGGCTCGTGCCGGCGATGGCGAGTGGAACACGCTTGCGCTCGGCTCGGGCGGCCATCCACATGGGGTCTTGCTCGTCACGGCCGAGCAGGAGGACGAGCTGCGCGCGTTCTGCAACCTCGTCTCGCGTCGCACGCCGCACGAGAGCCCGATCGCCTGGGCGCTGCGGCGCTTCGAGCTGGGTTGCGAGCGCCCGTCGGAGTATGAGGGCCTCAGCGATCATCTGCTGGCGCTTCGCGCGTTGCTCGGCGCGCCGTCTGAGCTTGAGCCGAATGGCGCCCCGGACGGTCTGCTGGCCGGTCGGCTGGCGGCGCTGTGCGCCACGCCCGAGCGCCACTCAGAGCTTGTCCAGCGCACCCTTGCCGCGATCGAGCTCGAGCGCGAGACGATTTCCGGCGCCGCGCTGCGGCGGGCCGGCGGCCTGGCGATCGCACGCGACCTGGCGGATCATCTGCGCGCGCTGTTGCGCGATGTCATCTGCGGGCATTTGCAGTCCGACTTGGCCGGTCTTGCCGATCGGCTGTTGCTCGGCGAGGACTCATCTGCCGAGGAGTCGCTCGGGGATGAGGAGATCTCAGTCGAGCGAGGCCGGCGCGCCCACGAGGAGCGCTCAGCGCAGGAGCTGCTCGGCCACGAGGGCAATCCCCTGGAGATCCTGCGGGTCCCCGTCTAGGTGGCCGACGAGCAGCGGGTCCGCTTCGCCGCACTCGCGCGCAAGCGTCTGAACACTGTCCACGTCGCGTCGCGCGAGAACGTCGAAGTCGCCGAGGTTCGCCGCCACGCGCGCCGCGAGCGCCTCGCCCAGCTCGGGCGCGAGCGCGCCCGCCACCTGCTCGACGCTCGAGCCCTGAAGGCCGACGTCATGCACGAGGTTGACGATCAGCCCGCCCAGGTGCATCCCCTCGCGCGCGAGTTGCGTTGAGAGGAAGACTGCCTCGCGGGCGGGCTCGCGCTCGGGCGAGGTGACGATCAGAAAGCGCGTGCGCTCCTCGCGCAACAGCCTCTGCACGCCGCCCGCGCGCTCGCGAAAGCCGTCGGTGAGGCTCGAGAGCGATCCAAAGAAGCCGGAGAGCTCGCCGAGCACGTCTACGCCCGTCAGGCGCGATAGCAACCCGAACACGACGGCCGCTCCGCGCCCGAGCACCCCGCGCGCCAGCCCGCCGGGCCCTGAGAGCAGCTTCAGGGCGCGCCCGTCCAGAAAGCGCGTCAGCCGCTCGGGCGCGTCGAGGAAGTCGAGCGCGTTGCGCGAGGGGGGCGTGTCGAGCACGATCGCATCCCAGCCTCCGTCGCGATGGAGCTCATACAGCTTGGCCATCGCCGTGAACTCCTGCGAGCCGGCCACGGCCGAGGAGAGCTCGCCGTAGATGCGGTTGGAGAGCACCTCGCGGCGCGTGCGCTCGTCGGGCGAGAGCGTGTCGACCAATCCGTCGAATGTGCGCTTGGAGTCGAGCACCATCGCCCACAGCTCGCCGCCGGCGTCCGAGCTCTCGCCCGAGCCCGCCACGGCCCCCGCCAGCTCGGCGAAGTCGATCCGGTGCGGCTCGCCCGGCAGCTCATCCAGGCCGAGCGCGCTCGCCAGCCGCTTGGCGGGGTCGATGGAGATGACGACGACCTTCTTGCCGCGGGCGGCAAGGCCGAGCCCGATCGCGGCCGAGACGGTCGTCTTGCCGACCCCGCCCGGCCCCACGCACACGCAAACGTCCGCGCTCTCCAGGCGCTTTGAAAGCGGTATGTGGCGTGCAGTCACGCCGGTGATCGTATGCGGCACGCGCGCGCAAGCAGACGGTCTCTCACCGGCGCCGGGACGTGCATGCGCCCCAGAAGCGCCGCGGGCACGCAAAACATCCCCCATCTACCGAGCAGGAATAGCGTCTGGGCTTGCGAATACACCTCCGAGCACGTATCAACAATCGATCGGAGCCCCAAAGTGACCGCCAGGGCCAAGGTCATCGCGTTCGCCAATCAGAAGGGCGGGGTGGCCAAGACCACCACGACGCTCAACCTCGCCGCCGCTTTCGCGGAGGAGGGCCATCGCGTGCTGTGCGTCGATATGGACCCGCAGGGCAACCTGACGATGTCTCAAGGCATCGACCCGGACACGCTAGAGCTCTCGATGTACGACGTGCTCACCCAGAAGGCCACGATTCGCGAGGTGATCCGCAAACGCGAGATCGACGTCGCCTGCGCCTCGATCGACCTGGCCGGCGCCGAGATCGCGATGTCCACGATGATCGGCCGCGAGCGCTCCCTGCAGAAGGCGTTTGAGCCGATCCGCGAGGACTACGACTTCATCTGCATCGACACGCCCCCGAGCTTGGGCCTTCTGACCATCAACGCTCTTACCGCCGCCGACAAGGTTATTGTCCCCGTGCAATGCGAGTACCTGTCAATGCGGGGCCTCATTCAGCTGCAGAACACGCTGGCGATGATTCGTGAGAATCTCAACCCGGACGTGGACATCGAGGGTATCCTCCCGACGTTGGTCGACTCGCGCACGATCCACGCCAAGGAGGCGATCGAGATCCTCGAGGAGAACTTCGGCGACCGCGTGTTCGCGAGCCGCATCCGCAAGACGGTCCGCTTCGCCGAGGCCCCTGTGAAGGGCATGTCGGTGCTCAAGTACGAGCCCGAGGGCGTAGCCGCACAGTCCTACCGCGACTTGGCGAAAGAGGTTTTGGCAAATGGCCGCGCCTAAACGGGCTTCGATGAGAGAAGGCCCGCTGGCCGCGCTGTTTCGCAAGACCGAGGATTTGGAGAAGGAGGGGGGGACGACGGCGCCCTCACAGGGCGAGGACACTGCTTCGGGCGCGGCGGAGCGAGCCGCGACGCCGGCGGCTGAGGCCCAGTCCGCGGCGCCCGAGACGCCCGCCCGCGAAGCTCCACACCCTTCGTTGCGCACGCCCGCCGAGCAGTCGGCCGCTCGCGTGCCCTCACCGCAGGAGCGTCTGCGCCACGCCTTCTCCTCGGAGATCCCCGATTCGGTGCTCGATCGTCCCGCCGAGCACGCCCGCGCGGCCGCACACACACGCGAGCAGCCGCCAATGCGAGAGCACTACGCCGCTCAGGAGGAGCGGCGCCCGTTCGGACAGGCTCTGCCGCCCACCCAGCCGGTGATCCGTGTCGTCGGCGTCGGCGGCGGTGGCACCAACGCCGTCAATCGCATGGTGGAGGCTGAAGTCGAGGGCGTCGAGTTCCTGGCCGTGAACACCGATCTGCAGTCGCTGCAGCAGTCCACGGCCGATATCACTCTGCACATCGGTGCCGAGCTCACTCGCGGCCTCGGCTCGGGCTCTGACGCAAACGTCGGCCGGCAGTCCGCGATGGACGACTACGACCGCATCAAGGCCTTGCTCAAGGGCTCGGACATGATCTTCATCGCGGCGGGTGCCGGCGGCGGCACCGGCACGGGCGCGGCTCCGATCGTCGCGCGCATCGCCCGCGAAGTCGGCGCGCTGACGGTCGCGATCGTCACCAAGCCGTTTGGCTTCGAGGGCTCGCGCCGCGCCGGCGCGGCCGAGGAGGGCGTGGCGGCGCTGGCCGAGGAGGTCGACACGCTGATCGTCGTTCCCAACGACCGCCTGCTGGGCGTGCTCGACAAGCAAACGGCGATGGTCGAGGCCTTCCGCGTGGCCGACGACGTCCTGCGCCAGGGCGTGCAGGGCATCTCCGACCTGGTCACTCTGCCGGGCCTTATCAACCTCGATTTCGCCGACGTGCGCACGATCATGTCCGACGCCGGCAACGCCCTGCTGGGCATCGGCATGGGCTACGGCGAGAACCGCGCGCCCGAGGCCGCCATGCAGGCGGTCGCCAGTCCGCTGCTTGAGACCTCGATGGAGGGAGCGCGCTCGATCCTGCTCTCGATCACCGGCGGTCGCGACCTGTCGCTGTGGGAGGTCAACGAGGCCGCCAAGGCAGTCTCCGAGGCCGCGCACCCGGACGCCAACATCATCTTCGGCGCGATGGTCGACGAGAAGCTGGAGGATCAGGTGTGGGTCACGGTCGTCGCCACTGGTTACGGCGCGGGCGCCTCGCGCGCATCGACTTCGCGCGGCGGTCAGATGCGCGAGCCGGCGGGCGAGCCGCGCGTGAAGCGCACGGGCGCCTCGTCACGCGAGCGAGATCGTGGTCGGGACGGGCGCGAGCCGCGTAGGGGCGGCGGGCTTTCCGTGAGTGACCGGGACGTGCCTGAGTTCATCCCCAACTTCTAGACGCCCCCGGAGCGCCTGGCGCGGGCGCTCGTGTCAATCTGAGCGTCTATGGGAACCGCTGAGAGGGGAGTCGTCGCCGCTGGCCATCCGTTGACCGCGCAGGCGGGGGCGGACGTGCTGCGCGAAGGGGGCAATGCGGTCGACGCGGCGGTGGCCGCGATGCTCACCTCGTTTGCCGCCGAGCCGCTGCTCACAGGCCTCGGTGCGGGCGGTTACATGCTGGTCGCCGGGCCAAACCAGGAGCCGGCGCTGCTGGACTTCTTCGTGCCCGCTCCCACGCGCGCGCGGGACGGCAGCGCGGCCGAGCTCGAAGCCGTGGACGTGTCCTTCGGCGACGCCGTGCAGGTCTTCTACATCGGCCCGGCCTCCTGCGGCGTCTACGGCACGCCCGCGGGCGTGTGCGAGGCCGTGGAGCGCTGGGGCACGATCGCGTTGTTTGAGCTGGCGGCGCCGGCCGCGAAGCTTGCGCGCGAGGGGGCGCCGCTGAACGCCGGGCAGGCCTACATCGTGGAGATCCTCGGCGAGCTGCTGCGCTCGACGCCGGAGTGCGCGGCCTTGTGGGCGCCAGGAGGGGCCTTGCTCAAGGAGGGGGAGTTGCTTGCCAACCCAGAGCTTGCCGACGCGCTCGAGCGCCTCGGCCGCGATGGGGCTCAGCCCTTCTACGAGGGCGACATCGCCGATGCCGTGTGCCGTTGGCTGGGGGAGCGCGGCGGCTCGATCCGTCGCGAGGAACTCGCCTCCTACCGGGCGATCGTGCGCGAGCCGCTGCGGATGGACTATCGCGATCGCGAAGTGCTGACCAACCCGCCGCCGTCGGCGGGCGGAATCCTGATCGCGCATGCGCTGGGCTTGCTCGACGCGCAGGCTGGGCCGCCGGACAACGAGCGGCTGGTGGAGGTGATGGAGCGCACGCAGGCGGAACGCACGCCTGAGTTCCTCGAAGGGCTCGGCGATCCGGGATTTGTCGCCAAC